>DBUA01000046.1 GCA_002307715.1 Candidatus Moranbacteria bacterium UBA1302 | reverse complement strand
AATATTTGAAGCAGCGGTTCGCGGGCGTGTTCCGTGATTTCATCGTGACGACGCATATCGTTGCAGCGGGAGAGATGAAATGTAAAGCGTCCAATGCCGGTTTTGCGGCGCGTGAACTCATGAAATATCTTGACGAGCGTGACATCGATTACAAGCGTGTCATTTTTTCGAATTTTGATTGCGATAGCGTGGCGCACCCGGAATATTTCGCGGCACTGACATATGAATACATCATCGATCCGAAGCGCTTGCAGCGCGCGTATCAGCCGCTCCCGATGTATCACAATAACCTTTGGGATACGAATGCCTTCGTGCGACTCGTGGTGACCGGCTCGTCCTTTTGGCATCTGTACCAGTCGACGCGCCAGGAGATGGTGACGTTTTCATCGCACTCGGAGCCTTTTGATACGCTGGTCAAAGTCGGATTCTGGCCGGTCAATATGATTAGCGAAGATAGTGTCATTTATTGGAAATGTCTTGCATATTTTCATGGCGATTACCGCGTGCAGCCGATTCATTTGCCGATTTCACTTGATGCGGTGCTTGCGGAAACCTATTGGAAGACGCTTAAAAACCAATACAAGCAGAAGCGTCGTTGGGCTTATGGCATTGAGAATTTTCCTGTAACGATGCGTGCTATCTGGCCGGATAAGGGGATTAGCACTTGGACGAAGATCCGTACCACGTTCGAAATGCTCGAAGGACATTATTCGTGGGCAACGACATCGTTTATCCTGACATTTCTTGGCTGGTTGCCGCTCGTTTTGGGCAGTCAAACATTCCGTGAAAGCGTTATTGCACATAACTTGCCCGCAGTCACTAAAACGCTCATGACTGTCGGTATGGGTGGTTTGCTGATTTCCATCCCTCTTTCGCTCCTTTCGCTTCCGCCGAGGCCAGCCCGGTATCATTGGTCTAAGAATTTTGTCATGCTGTTCCAGTGGATCCTTACGCCACTTGTCGGATTTCTTTCGGCATTTCCGGCGATTGATTCGCAAACGAGGATTCTCTTCGGCAAGTATTTTGGAGAGTTTTGGGTGACGGAAAAAATGAAGAAAAGATAGATCTGCAATTTTTGAAGACGAAAAAAGAAATCCCCGGCCTTCGATTGCGAAGGGCGGGGATTTGTTCAACATCGGTTGTGTCTCTATTGGCCAGGAGTACGCGATATGCGCGGAAACGGGGAGATGTAGAAGCGATGCGGATTCGGTTTGCTGAACAAGTATGAGGCATTATTCAGCGCAACGATCTGACTGCAGCGTGTCTGGGACGATATCCTGATTTTCGAGGTCGGTGATGCCGACGACGGCTGCTTCAGGAAAAGCGTAAAGCACACATTCACTGTCGGAGTGTTTCAGGAAAAGGATGATCGTATCATCGTCTTTTTTTACACTGAGACCGAAAGCACGAATTTCGAAACAGGACATTGCCTGTTGTTGTCGCCAGATCACTCCGGTGGCAAAGGTCATGGAGTAGAGAAGACCTTCTTTTTTCGGAAGCAGAATGAAGCTCGGTTGAGCGAGTGTGCCTGCTGTTTTGAAGTAGAGTCTTATGCCGTTCTGGCTAGCCATTTTTTGGCTCCTTTCTGAGAAAATGAACTGTGTGGATTATTGCAGAAAAGGCTTATTTATGCAACTATTTCTTCTAGAACGCTCCTTGGCTCTTTACAAAACGAATGAAAAGGTGTATAATACTTTGATTAGTTCTTTAAGTATGCTGGTAGGTAAAGAGGGAAACCTTGTATGCAATCCAGCTTTTCTTCCACCTCCGTTCTCAAGGAGAATTTCGATGTGTTATACGGCCATTCCCGGGCAAACCGGCCTGTTTGCTTCTCGCGATTTCGCTTCCATGGTTGCTGCGATTGCTTCGGGCGACATCGATGAGCCGCTGGAACAGGAAACTGAAACTGTCGCGATCGCTTCTGCTCAGGTGGTTTCGATGAGTCCTGCCTACTACGACAGCAAGAAGTATGGTTCGGTTCGTCGGTATCTGAAGTCTGACGAAAAGATCGGCCAGGAGCGTCGCAAGTCGCAGCACAAGCCGGGTTATCGGCACGCAAACATCTATCGCTACTAGCAGGTAGATGCAAAAAGGGGTTCGTCTGGAAACACAGATGAACCCCTTTAAAATTTCTATTTTTTGATAAATACAATACGGAATACTATTCGAGGTGTATCCGTTCTTCGAATTTTTTGAGGGCGTCGCGGAGGGGTAGATGCCCTGTGAGCTCGGGGTCGGCGTGGAGGATGGCGGCGGCTTCCTTGCGGGTGATCTCGATGAGCCGCATGTTCGCGAGGTGTTCCATGGTGATATCCGGGAGGCCGGATTGCCTGGTGCCAAGAAATGATCCTGGTCCGCGGAGAGCGAGGTCGGCTTCGGCAATATCGAATCCGTTTGCTGTTTGCGTAAGAACAGTAAGGCGTTGGCTTCCGGATGAATGCTTTCCGGGAATGAGGAGACAATAGGATTGATGTTCGTCACGTCCGACACGGCCGCGGAATTGATGAAGTTGGGCCAATCCGAAGCGCTCGGCCTCTTCGATCATGATGACGGAAGCGTTGGGGATATCGATGCCGACTTCGACAACGGCAGTCGCTACGAGGATATCGTATTTTCCATCACGGAATTCGCGCATGACAGTTTCTTTTTCTTGCGCCTTGAGTTTGCCGTGCAAGAGTCCGATGGAACAATCCGGGAAGATTTCTTTGGCCAGCCGGTCTTTTTCGGCGGTAGCGGCACGCACTTCTTTCATGGCGGTGGATTCTTCGACAAGCGGGAAAATGACGAAAGCTTGGCGGCCTTTTTCGATTTCGTTTCTGATGAAGGCATATGCTTTTGCCCGATCTGCTTCTGTCGTTGCAAGACGCGTGATGATCGATTTTCGGTTTTTGGGCATTTCGTCAAGAATCGATAAGTCGAGGTTGCCGAAGAAGGCGAGCGTGAGCGTGCGAGGAATAGGCGTAGCGGTCATGGTGAGAAAATGCGGCACGGTGTCTGGTGTCGTATCTGAACTGATGAGTGTCATGTTTTGGAGCTTGGCTCTTTG
>DBUA01000057.1:1350-3722 GCA_002307715.1 Candidatus Moranbacteria bacterium UBA1302 | reverse complement strand
AGGGAGGGATTCGAACCCTCGAGGGTTTTTACGCCCCGCCACGTTAGCAGTGTGGTGCCTTCAGCCACTCGGCCACCTCTCCATCTGATATTTTCCATCCTATCAAGCTTTTCATGAAGAATCAAGGCGCTTTTCTCGCTGTGAAAAAACAAGATAAAAGGAAAGCGGCCCCGAAAAACGGAGCCGCAGCCTCTGTCGGAAACTTACCAACGGTTGCCATTCTGGGCACCGCCGTTATAGCCACCGGTACGCTGAGGACGATCCTCGAGAGGACGTGCCTCATTGACGGTCAGCGTGCGTCCGTCAAGCTCCTTGCCGTTCCACAGCTCGATAGCCTTATGAGCCTCATCTTCCGTAGCCATCTCAACAAAACCGAAACCGCGTGAACGGCCAGTCATCTTGTCGATGATGATCTTGGATGAGACGACGTTGCCAGCCTGGGCGAACGCATCACGCAACGAGTCTTCGGTTGACGCGTATGCGATACCTCCGACATACAGCCTTGTTGCCATATCGAATATTCTCACTGAATTACCATGTAAGGCGACCTCCCCCTTACCTGGCTTCGACTGGATCCGAGTCTCAATAACTCTTCAACTGCCCGCGAAACCACTGAGAGAAAACTTACACACCACAATAGTACCACGGACTGCCGAGTCATACAATCATATTTACTCACGAAAGACGAAAACCGCTCGAAAGCGGCTTTTTTGGTGCTCTCGGCAGGAATCGAACCTGCATTTCCTCCTTCGGAGGGAGATGTCCTATCCATTGAACGACGAGAGCGGCTATAAAAAAACCGGGTAGATTTCCGACCTGGAACGAATGTTCGGAGTCCGGACCCGGTTTTCCTTTGTGCGCTCGGCAGGAATCGAACCTGCGACCCCCTGGACCGCAACCAGATGCTCTATCCACTGAGCTACGAGCGCAAAACCTTCCTAAAGAAGGCACTTGTCAAATATGCAGCATTTTCTCTAACATGTCAACCAGTCCCGGCTCATGGATATCGGCAGGAATAAACTGGTCGAGAGCATCTCTCAAAGCATCCTGATCGATCGTTTCTCCAATAGGGACATGTATATGTTGCACTAACGTGCCGTCTGTCTTCAAACTCAGAAGATGCTCAAATGGCGGTTCTCCGTATAAATGGAACGATTCGATATTGTCGTATTCATAAAAATCTTTCCCGACAATGATACCGCGAGTCGTCACATGTACTGTCACCATTTCTGGATCACGATACATGAGTAAATAGCCGACAACCCCGATCAATATGAACGTGATTGCCATAAGCGGACTATTCGTATACAGCGCATAGGCTATGACGGCAACAAGAAAAAACGTCACTCCGATACGCGACCGAGGTCCGAGCTCAAGCGGATCATGTTCCATCGTCCTCCATGACAGCAATCTCTGCCCATAGACGGATGGGATATGTTCTTCCATACAGAAAAATCTCATTTAGATCCCTTTCACTATATCACTCGCATCGTTTTTGAGAAAGGGTTGATTCAAGAGAAGATTGCTGATAGAATCTGAGAAGTCCCAATCTGGAATGTTCCAGTACCGACTCATGGAAGCGTGGCCGAGTGGTTGAAGGCAACAGTCTTGAAAACTGTCGTACCCGAAAGGGTATCGTGAGTTCGAATCTCACCGCTTCCGCATTCTCATCGGATATCTATCATAACTAGCTATTTCCGACATCAATAGTTCCTCATAAACCGTTCAAGAGCCGTCATAAGCTCCTGGGTTATCTTGCCCGGCCGACCCGTTCCGATAACTGTTCCGTCAATACGGATAAGCGGAACGATGCGCTTGCTTGAGCCGGTTATAAAGACTTCATCAGCCTCAAAAAGCTCCTGCAAGCTTATGTTGCGCTTCTCAACCGATTGTCCGGCTTGTTCCGAAAGCTCAATAACCAATCCTTGCGTAATTCCCAAGAGGACATTGTCCCACGTTGTCGCAAGACGGCCATCCTTGACGACAAAGACATTGCTTTGCGAAGCTTCTGAAACTTGTCCATCACAGACATATATCGCTTCATATGCTCCGGCAGCTTGGCGGCGCGGCAAATCAGCAATCGCAATCGCATGATTAGCAAGCTTCACGTGCGGCATCGGACGCTCATATTCAAGCGTTACAGCATTGACGCCATGTTCGTAATATTCCGACGGTATAGCATGGATCTCTTCAGCAAGGACAAGAAAGGTTTCACGACCTGGATCCGGCATAAAACCATTTTCACTCGGGCCTCCAGAAATCACCGTTCGAAACGAAAGTTTCGTTCCGGCGTTTTTCCGTATCAATGTTTCTAATATCGCGCTATATCCAGCCTCATCGACTGGCAATGCTAATCCGAGCGCTGCGGCAGA
>DBUA01000057.1:0-1027 GCA_002307715.1 Candidatus Moranbacteria bacterium UBA1302 | reverse complement strand
ACATCAAACGCTGCATATCCGCGAAGAAAACCAAGATCATGCGGATCGATACGGATCTCGGAAATCGGCAAGAACGCTCCCTGCATATATCCTATAAGCATCTTTTTCGCTGTCATACGGGAAAAATCATCTTCATTCACTTTGACAGTATACCGGAAATCAATCGCTGTGGAAACGCTTGACACTGAGATATTTCCATTGTCCAGCTTTCTCATGCGAAAAATCCTTCCCGCTTACGCTGGCACGCTTTTTCGCTTATACTACATTAAGAACTGCACACGCTTATGATCGATATCTTTACGCCTCTTTCTGCCATATCTTCCATACGGCAGACCATGCTCGCAAAGCTCAAGCGTCTTGATATTTCCACCATTCATGATCTCTTTTTCCATCTGCCTACGCGCTATGAAGATTATTCCGCTCTCCATTCCATAAACACGCTTACCACAGATGAGAGATGCACTATTCTCGGTACTGTCGTCTCGATCAATACCGGTCGCACATCCAAAAGGCGACTCTTCCTAGCGGAAGCCATCATCGACGATGGAACCGGTCGCATCCGCGCTATCTGGTTCAATCAACGCTTCATAGCGCAAATGCTCACGGAAGGCATGGAAGTCCGCCTGAGCGGGAAAGTATCGCGCGATAGCAAAGGACTCGCAATGCAGAATCCAGCCGTTGAACGTTCATCGCGCGATGCAACGCATACTGGACGTTTGATTCCGATTTATCCAGAAACTGCAGGCCTCACATCGAAATTTTTCCGCTGGCAGATCGCAGCTCTCTTCTCAGTAATCGAAGATTTCCACGATCCGATTCCGAAGGAAATACTCAGTAAACTCCATCTTCCATCGCTCAAAACCGCTCTCTATTACATCCATTTCCCAAAAAACGAAACGGAAAGCCTGCTAGCACGCAAACGATTCGCATTCGATGAGATGCTTCTCTTGCAACTGCGATCGCTCCAAGTCAAAGCGCTCTTCGACGCTGCACATTCGAAGCCGCTTGTTACTGATAAGGATTTGCT
>DBUA01000021.1 GCA_002307715.1 Candidatus Moranbacteria bacterium UBA1302 | reverse complement strand
ACACAACATCCAGTCGTTGATATCATGCCGGAACAGAAAGAGAATCTTCGCAAAAAGAATTACGGAGCCACAATGCGTTTGGGTCATTATGAAGCGCATATCCGTCCGGATACGCTTGCTGGTAAGGCGTACGGTGCCGAGACGGTGCTTGAGCGTCATCGTCATCGTTATGAGGTCAATCCGAAGTATGTGAAGGATTTGGAGAAAGCTGGATTGGTGTTTTCGGCAACATCACCTGACGGTGTGCTGATGGAGATTGCCGAGCTACCGAAGGCTCAGCATCCATTCTTCCTCGCGACCCAGTTCCATCCGGAGTTCCAGTCATCGCTCGTCCGTCCGCACCCGCTTTTCGTTGCTTTTCTTAAAGCGGCTTCCGCCGAAGGAAATAAATGATGCCGTATTGATTTGACAATCAGCAGTGTGAGGTGTTACCATCCAGCAGGTTCTTTTTTGGAGATGGAAATCATGTCTGATGATGTCGTTGAGAGTCGCCAGCCTACTATTGCTGACGATGATGGAATGGACAGTGGTGAAATGTGGTTTATTGCTCGACTTCATGCGTTGCATGGGCAATTGCATAATCTTGATGTTGGAGCAAGACACCTCAAAGAAGACATCGGTCTTACAGTGTTTATGAGCGTTGTTTTCGTTGCTTTCCGTTTTATGATCAGTGATCATACGCTTGATGAGATCTTTCTGGTCATTGGAATCGTTTTTGTTTGCGTGCTGTGTTTTGAATGGATGCTTTTCGCACGGTATCAAAATATAAGATCTCGTTTGTACCGGAGGATCAATCGCGTACAGCTTTCTTTCTGTGAATATTTACCGAGTCTTCTCTAGTCGTTCGGTAAGATTGTAAAAGCAATCATGACATCAAAAAACCCCAACCTCACAAAGAGAGGAAGGGGTTTTCTTTTTTTGCGCCTTCGTTTAGGCAATGACGTTGACGAACGTACGTTCGACGAGTTTTCCAGTGAAATCCTTAACTTTCTTGGTTTGAAACTCTACAACACCATCTGTCATGGCAAAAAGTGTGTCGTCTTCACCGCGCTTTACGTTCTTTCCGGCATGAAATTTCGTACCACGCTGGCGGATGATTATATTGCCTACTTCGGCTTGCTGTCCACCATAAATCTTCACGCCGAGACGTTTTGATATGGAATCGCGGCCAAGTTGGGTAGAACCGCCTGCTTTTCTGTGTGCCATAACTGTATAGAGACTTAGTGCTTAGGAAAGATTTTGCTATACTGGATGAGTATATCATATTCTCACGCCTTGTCAATCTTTTCATGATATTGCCAGTGGTTTTCCCATATCAGATGGGAGCTTCCTGGTAGTACCTCTATCGTATGGATATCTCCGATAAGAAAGCCTTTTTGAGCAAGATTTTCAGCCTTCATAAGGAACGCATCCTAGTATTCGTAGCTTTGTTGGCAGCAAGTGCTCTTTCATTTGAGGCTGGATGGCTTGAAGGGAGTGCTCGGCAAAGTGAGCCGCTTATTATCCGTTTGCCTGCTGCGGTTCAAATGACTGAGAGCGTTTCCGAGTCGCCTGAAACAGCGTCCGTATCGACTGTTGCTCCTGCTTCTGGAGTGGAAGCCGCACCGAATACGGCAACATGTGTTTTTGTGGGTAGCCGTAATTCTGATAAATATCATCTTTCGACATGTGGTGTAGTGAAACGGATCAAGCCAGAGAATAGGGTCTGTTTTTCTTCAAAAGAGGATGCAGAACGTCGCGGGTATGTTGCCGGGTGTCTTAAATAAAGGCATAATAGAGGGAGAGGTTTTTGCTTAAGGGAAATAAAAAAAGAGCGATTGTTATGCATATCAAAGAACACTTGAATCGAAAGAAAACGAATTTCGTGAATTTTGTGGGTCTTCTGCTGGGTTTTTTCGGTGCGTTTACAGGTTATACGCTTTCGGCATATTTCGCTGAAATATCTGGGAGTGATAACGTTGGATCGTTTTATCTTGTGTCGTATGCTGTCTCTTTTTTGGCGCTTTTCTTTCTGCGTCCGATGATCCGACGACTTGGGCGTGCTCGGATGCTGTATCTTTCGCTCGG
The DNA here is from genome assembly GCA_002307715.1 of Candidatus Moranbacteria bacterium UBA1302. GTDB lineage: Bacteria > Patescibacteriota > Minisyncoccia > Moranbacterales > UBA1568 > UBA1568. The sequence continues at coordinate 10,808 of DBUA01000021.1, read as the reverse complement.
ACTTTCAGTGATGTGCATGGCGTTGGTTATGCATAATTCGTCTGAATTATGGTTGGCAGCTATCCTACTGCTCGCATTCCTTGTGTTCGATAGCGTGACATGGGTCATGCTTGATATCGTTTTAGAAGGTTATTCTTCGGATAGTATGTCTGGTCGGATTCGGGGCTTGCATTTGTCTATACTAAACACCGGTTATTTGTTCGCGCCATATTGTGCGACATCCGTGTTGAAGCACTTCGGTTACGATGGCATTTTCTTTTCAGTGATGGTCGGTTATATGGCTATCTTTCTGTTCTCTATCGTTTTTTTTCGTAATGATAATGCTGCGATTCGCGAAAAATTAGAGCCTGAGCGGGCATTTCGAAAGCTTTTGCGTGAGAAAAATCTTCTCCGAATCTATCTCGTTTCCCTTTCGCTCGAGTTCTTCTATGCGTTGGTAACTACGATCTATACTTCGATTCGGCTTCTTGATGTCGGCTTTTCATGGAGTGAAATCGGCATTATTTATACGATCATGCTTATCCCGTTCGTGATTCTGCAGTATCCATTAGGGATTATCGCTGATAAGAAAATGGGCGAGAAAGAGCTTTTGATTATCGGAATGATCATTACTGCGGTTTCGACAGCGGCCATCGGTTGTATCGATACGAAAGATATCGTGATTTGGAGTGTTCTTCTCTTCATGACGCGTGTCGGAGCTGCGACTATCGAGGTGCTCCGCGATTCGTATTTTTATAAGCAAGTCGATAGTGACGATACTGACATCATCGCATTTTTTCGAACAGCTCGTCCGGTAGCCGGTATTTTCGGATCGATTATCTCAGTAGGAATACTTGCCGTATTTCAGCTTCCGTCGATATTCTTCGTGACAGCGTTGTTTTTTGTCCCGATCATCATTTCAACTTTCGGGCTTCAGGATAGCCAAAGCGAAGCCGAACGATGAAGTCTCGTCAGGAAGTCATAGTATAACGCTGATGTTGACTTGGAAAAAAGGCAGAAAAATGCTATTCTTTCCTTGTGTAGAGACTCTATTTTCTCCCGTTTCTCCGTTATGGAATATCAGATCCACCTGGAACAGTTCGAAGGACCGCTTCATCTTCTGCTTACATTGATTGAAAAAGAGAAGCTTGATATCACCCAAGTGAGTCTTGCGCGAGTTGCGGACCAGTATCTCGAATATCTGAAAAGCGGAGAAAATATATCGCTTGAAAATCTGTCTTCATTCCTCTCGATTGCTGCGCGATTGATTCTTATAAAATCACGTGCGCTTTTGCCGATACTGAGGTTCGATGATGATGAAGAGGAAGCGATGGAGGATTTGGAGTTTCAGCTCAAGGCGTACCAGAAATTTCGTGCAGCGGCGGAACGGCTCGGGCAGCTTTTTTCCCAAACGCATCGAGCGTATGCACGGGAAAGTTTTCTCGGAGTGCAGTCGGTTTTTTACCCTCCGAAGGATATTACTGCACATGATTTGCGAGATCAATTTGCTGGTGTTTTGGGGGAGATTCCGATATTCGAAGCGCTTCCAGAAAAAGAAATACGTTCAGTCGTTACGCTTGAAGATAAGATCAGAACGCTTCAGGATACGCTCGCTTTACGTGCAGAATCGTCGTTTTCGGAATTGGCCGCTCATGCCAAGGATCGTGTTGAAATAATCGTATCTTTTTTGGCTATACTCGAATTGGTGAAACAGCGGTTTATTTTTGTGAAGCAAGACGGTTTTTTTTCCGATATAAGCATCAAACGTTCAGTATAAAAACGCTATGGAACAGCAAACGACAGTTATTTCTGCCATCGAATCGCTCCTTTTTATCAGCGGTGAGCCATTATCTTTTGCGAGAATCGCGAAGGTTATCGGTTCGAATGAAGACGAGGTGCGAAACACTGTCAAAAATTTGGCAGAAAAATATGCTGGCGATACCGGGTGCGGACTTATGATTGTGATGCAGCCTGAAAGCGCGGTTCTTGCGACAAAGCCTGAGCATGCAGCATCGGTTGAAGCGTTCACTCGTGGTGAACTCCAGGAAACTTTGAGTAAGGCGGCCTTGGAAGTCTTGTCCATTATCGCGTATCGAGCACCGATTTCTCGGGCTGAGATAGATGCGATTCGTGGCGTGAATTGCAGTTTCACATTGCGTAATTTACTGTTGCGCGATTTGATCGAGCGCAGCGGTAATCCTCAAGATACTCGTGGCTATATCTATCGGCCATCATTCCGTTTTCTTGAGACGCTCGGTCTTGGAAGTATCCAGGAACTGCCTGATTTTGAGTCTCTTTCAAAAGATGAACGGTTAGAGATGGTGTTGGCTGAGGCTTCGATAGCCCCGGTGTCGCTTGCAGAGGAACAGGGTGCAGATGCTGGAGTAGTAAATAATGAAGAGAAAATCGATGCGTAAATTTCTTGTTATCTGCATTCTTTGTGTCGGCATTGGATATTTCTGGTCTGATCGAGAAGGCTGGTTTGATGGTTTCCGTAATCTTTTCGGAAATGGAGAAATCAGCTTGCTTGGTGGCCGACATGATGATGCTGATGATTTTCAAAAGAAGTCTTTGTTACCGCTCGTTGAAGAGAGTCGGGGCTTGGCAGTGGCTTGGCAGCCTGAGATACGAGAATATGCCCCGAGGCTTAATATTGTGACGGCTCATTCTGCGGCTGTTATGGATGTTGATTCCGGAAAGCTTTTGTATGATGATAATGCTGATGAAAAGCGGCAAATCGCTTCGTTGACAAAACTGTTCACCGCCACGATCGTCATGGAACGCGTCAAGGATTTGAATGAGCCCGTGACTATCGATGAAGAAGCAGTGTATGCTGATGGGACGCGTATCGGATGTCCACGTTCCGGATTTTGCAATGGTAATCGCCTTAAAGTAGGTGAACAGGTGCGTGTTATCGATCTTCTTAAAGCGGCGTTGATGAATAGTGCTAATGATTCGGCGATTGCGTTAGGAAAACATCTTGGCGGTACGCAGGATGGTTTCGCACGCATCATGAATCAGCGGGCCAAAGAGCTCGGTCTTACACATTCGCATTTTTGCACACCATCCGGACTCGAGCCGGACGGTAGGGAAACAGAATGTTATTCGACCGCTGAAGATGTCGCTAAAATTGCAGTGCATGCGCTTGATTTTCCGATTTTGTGGGAAATAATGCGGCTCGAAAATCAGACTATCGCTTCGCTCGATGGGCGATATAGTCATGATATTTTTAATACTGATCGGCTACTTGGCCAATTTCCGAATCTTATCGGAACGAAGACGGGGTTCACGCCGCTTGCCGGTTATTCCTTATTGGCCGTAGCATCTGACAGCACCGAAAAACATAAAGTGGTAGCGGTCGTGTTGGATGATAATGCACGATGGCAAAGCATCCAAACGATGTTTAATTGGAGTTTTTCGGCATTCGATTGGAAATAACCATTGAAGAGCGTAACATCAAGGCGTATGGAAACGACCGGAACAGTTCTGCAAGTGGCTCAAATACAGGATATACCAATTGTCGTAAGCATCCTTAAGGTTCTGATGACTGGTATCATCGCATTTTTGCTTGCGTTCTTTTTGACACCAATGTGGACGCATTTTCTATATAAGTATCGTATCGGTATCAAGATAAAGAAGACGGATGTCAGTGGGCATGAGTTGAAGTTCGTAAGCGCGCTTCATCAGCGCAAAGCTGGAACACCGACTATGGGCGGCGTGCTCGTGTGGGTTCCGGTGCTCATACTCGTTTTCGCTTCGCATTATATTTTTCCGTATGTCGCTGAATGGGTCGGTTTGAATTTTGTAGCTCGGCTTGATTTTCTTCGGCGCTCCCAAGTGTGGTTACCGCTTTTCGTATTAGTCACGTCCGGTGTTCTTGGTTTGTTTGATGATTACATGAGCGTTCGTGGACGCGGTACGAATAAAGGTGGTGGTATGCGTTTTGCGATACGATTTTGGTGGCTCTTTCTCATAGCGTTCGCTGGAGCATGGTGGTTTTATTCAAAGCTTGGCTGGGACCAAATACATATACCGGCAGTGGGTGATTTTTCCATTGGTTGGTGGTATATCCCGCTTTTCATAGTGGTTATTTTGTTTGCTGCTATTTCATCGAATGAGACCGATGGTCTCGATGGTCTCGATGGTGGTGTATTGCTGATCGCTTTCAGTTCTTTCGGGCTTATCGCTTTCATGCAGAACAAGCTTGATCTTTCAGCGTTTTGTGCTGCTATCTCTGGGGCATTGCTCGCATTTCTTTGGTTCAATATTTACCCGGCTCGGTTTTTTATGGGTGATACGGGAGCTGTTTCGCTTGGAACAACGCTTGGCGTAGTGGCGATGCTGACCAATTCTGCTCTTATCCTCTTCATGATAGTGTTCATTTATGTATTGGAATCTGGCAGTGCTGCGATACAGATAATGAGTAAGCGTTTTTTCGGAACGAAAGTTTTTTTGGCGGCACCGCTTCACCATCATTTCGAAGCGAAGGGTTGGCCTGAACCGAAGATCGTCATGCGAGCATGGATATTTACCGCTATTACAGCTTTGATAGGCGTTATGATCGGTATTATCGGCATGGGGAGATAAAAAGACGAGCATCGAGAAGTAATCAGAAATATAAAAACAGCACTCATATGGAACTCAGAAGCATCAAAGGTGTGGATTTTTCAGAAAAAAAAGTTTTGATACGTGTTGATTTCAATGTCGAAATTGATGCGGTCGGAGAGATCGCTGAACATTTCAAGTTGGAAGTTGCGAAAGAGACGATTGATACGATTCTTTCGTTTCCTGGAGTAAAAGTAGCGCTTTTGACTCATTATGGACGCCCTGATGGCAGGCGCGATCCGGCTTTTTCAGTTGAACGGATTCTTAAGCATGTTGAGCGAGCGATTGGCCGCAAAGTGGTGTTTATCAGCGAATGTTATGGAACATCTGTCAAAGCCGCGCTAGATGCTTTTGAGCCAGGAACAGTCGTTCTTCTTGAGAATGTTCGTTTTTTTGAAGGTGAGGAATCAAATGATCCTGCTTTTGCTGCGGCTTTGGCCGACCCATTCGATATTTACGTGAATGAGGCATTCAGCGCAAGCCATCGAGCGCACGCATCTATCGTTGGTGTTCCATCGATTATACCTGGATATGCTGGATTGAGAACTCTTGAGGAAGTGGCAAAGCTTGATGCGGTGCGATTTGCACCGGATCGGCCGGCAATTGCGGTAATTGGCGGCGCGAAGATAGAAACGAAATTGCCGCTTATTCGGGCTTTGGAAAAAAGTTACGATTGTGTTTTGGTGGGAGGGAGGATTGCAAATGAAGCTATTGATCAGGGGATTGTTTTTTCGGATAAAGTGCTTTTGCCACGTGATTTCGAATCTTCAGGGCAGCGTTTCGATATCGGACCGGATACGGTGGCTTTTTTTATCAGTATTATCAAGATAGCGAAAACGATTATTTGGAATGGCCCGATGGGAAAGTTTGAGGAAAAACCATATGATATCGGTACGGAGGCCGTTCTTCATGCGATGCTTGAGAGCCAAGCTTTTGTCGTTATCGGCGGCGGAGAATCGCTTGCTATCGTTGAACGTGAAGGGCTTCTGCAGCGTATCGGTTTCGTTTCGTCGGGCGGTGGAGCGATGCTTGAATATATGAGCGGTGCATCACTGCCTGGACTCGAAGCGATCAAGATATAGGAGTATACTGAGTATAGGAAAGAGATGTTAATCATGAGATATCATAGAGTATGACAAAGATAATCGGAATAAAAGGCAGAGAAATTCTTGATTCACGTGGTAATCCGACAGTTGAGGCGGCTGTAACGCTTGAAGATGGGACGGTAGCTCGCGCTGGTGTTCCTTCGGGTGCTTCGACGGGTGCTTTCGAAGCTATTGAACTGCGTGATGGCGATATGTCTCGTTATGGGGGCTTGGGTGTTAGGAAAGCGGTGGAGCATGTGAATGATGAACTGGCGCGAGAAGTTATCGGTATGGATGCTTCGGATCAACGTGCGCTTGATGAAGCGATGATTGCGCTTGACGGAACGAACAATAAGGGGAATTTAGGTGCGAATGCCATACTCGGCGTTTCCATGGCTGCATGTCGTGCCGCTGCGATTTCTGAGAAGAAACCGTTGCATGAGCATATCGCGGTTTTGTATGGCGATAAAAAGAACACGTCTTCATTTCCGATTCCGATGTTCAATATTTTGAATGGCGGCAAACATAGCGATTCCGGCTTGTCGGTACAGGAGTTCAAATTAGTTCCATATGGTATTGAAGGATATGCTGAACAGCTGCGTGCTGGTAGTGAGATTTTTCATACGTTGAAGAAACTCTTAGAGAAAGATGGTTTTTCAGTTGGCGTGGGTGATGAGGGAGGTTTCGCACCGCATCTCGAAAGTCATGCACAGGCGCTCGATTTTATCGCTCGTGCCGCCACAGAAGCGGGTTATGTGATGGGCGAACAAGTGTTTATCGGTCTTGATGTCGCAGCAAATTCATTTTACGACAGTCAAGAAGACCGCTACATGCTGAAACCGGAAAATACGAGCTTGTCTAAGGAAAGTCTTGTGAGTTTGTATCGCGAATGGATGGCAAAACATGCAGTTATTTCGATAGAAGACGGATTGAATGAAGACGATTGGGGCGGTTGGTCACAGATGCGTGAGCGTCTTGAAAAAGAAGAAACCGCATGGAAACGTCCGATTATGCTTATCGGTGATGATCTTATCGTAACGAACGTTGAACGTCTCAAGAAAGCGATAGCTGAACGTTCTTGTAATGCTGTACTTATAAAGCTGAATCAAATCGGTACGGTCTCAGAGACTCTCGAGTGCATGCGGCTTGCTGAAGAGCAGGGTATGGCTCGTATCATTTCACATCGTTCTGGCGAGACCGTTGATGATTTTATCGCTGATTTTGCAGTCGGAACAGGCGCTGAGTTTATCAAGACCGGATCGCTCTCCCGCGGCGAGCGCATTGCGAAGTATAATCGTCTTGGGGAGATTTTCGATAAGAGCGTAAAGGCTTGAGCGAGAAGAGCAGAGTGGATACATAAGCAACCAAAAAAGAAAAAGTATGCTGTTTGGTAAGCGGCGATATGAGGTTATCTGTGTAGGATCGACATCGAAAGATGTCTTCTTTCCGACTGATGAAGGTGTCATTATCGAAACGCCGGAAGATATCACTTCAAAAGAAAAGATAGCGTTCGAGATGGGAGGAAAATTTTTGGCGAATAATCGATATGAATCGGTAGGGGGTGTAGCCGCGAATATCGCTTCTGGGTTGGGACGCTTAGGGAGGCATGTCGCTTGTTATAGCAAAGTCGGCACTGATGAGATGGGACGTTGGGCGCTTGATCGTCTTAAAGAGAACGGTGTGTCGACGAAGGTGCTTTTTTCCGATGCGACCGTAAAGACCGACCTTTCAGCTATCGTAGTCATCGAACAGAATGGCGAACGCATCATCTTCCATAATCGCGATGCCAATGAGAAGCTTGAGATCATCGAAGAGAAGCTTCTTGATACCGAGTGGCTCTTTGTGAGTGCGCTCAATGGCGATTGGAAGGGGAATCTCAGAAAGTTGCTTGAAATGAGGAAACGCCATCATCTTAAGTTCGCTTTCAATCCTGGACAGCATAATATCAAAGAAGATCCGCGGCTGGTACTTCAGGCTATCCGTCAGGCAGATGTGCTTTTTCTCAATAAGGATGAAGCGATTGAGCTTATTATGGATTCTGAAAATCCGTTATCAGCTGATGAGCTTGATGATGAGGCATTTCTGCTTGAAACACTGCATGAAATCGGTGCTGATGTCATCGGTATGACTGATGGTAAGCGTGGGGCGTGGAGTTATGATGGCATACAGATGTGGCACTGTCCGATACGTACGCGTACGGGTGTCGTCGATAGTACTGGGTGTGGAGACGCTTTCGGGTCCGGATTTTTCAATGCTCTCTTGGATGGGGCATCGATTGATAAGGCACTTCGATGCGGTATAGCGCAAAGTGGAAGTGTTGTCGGTTTTTATGGAGCTATTGAAGGTCTTCTTGATATGAAAACGATGAATCAGCTTATCAAGGACATCATTCCTTCCAGAATGAGGTGAAGTTTCGATATGTGCAAAAGGATGATATAATATAGAAGCAAACACAGAACGAATCTTTTACCTATGGGATTGTTTTCGCGCTTATCGCTTAAGAAGAAATCAGATCTGCTTCTTGCTCTTGATATCGGTACGGAAGTCGTGAAAGCGCTTATTTTCCGTGTTGAAACTGAAGAGAAACAAGTTGTCGTGGTTGGTGTTGGGCGTGTTGCTCAACGTACGGGAAATATGCAAAGCGGCGCTGTTTCTGATATCAGCGGTGTCATAAAATCTGCCCGTGAAGCTATAGAAGAAGCGAAGCGGAAAGCTGGGGTGAAATACGTTGAAAAGAGCATTATCGGCATCGCTGGTGAATTGGTTAAGGGAACGACAACTACGGTACATTATGAGCGCGTTGATTCTGAGATACGTATCGGTATCCCAGAGCTTAAGATGATCATTCAGAAGGTTCAGGAAAAGGCGTTTGAACGTATCAAGCGGCAACTTGCCTGGGAGACCGGGCAAGACGATATCGACGTAAAGCTTATCAATGCTGCTATCGTCGACGTCCGTATCGATGGTTATCACATAGCGAACCCTGTTAATTTTCAAGGGCGTGATGTTTCCATGAGTGTCTTCAATGCGTATGCTCCGATGATTCATCTTGGAGCGCTTCAGACAATCGCTGATGAGCTTGATCTTGATCTGCTTTCCATAGCTGCTGAACCATATGCTGTCGCTCGTTCGATTGAAGTCGATGACATGCTTGATTTCAGCGCGATTTTTATCGATATCGGTGGTGGCACGACTGATATCGCCGTTGTGCGTAATGGCGGTTTGGAAGGGACAAAAATGTTCGCTTTGGGCGGTCGGGCATTTACGAAGCGTTTAGCGCAGGAATTCAACGTTTCATTCGAAGTCGCTGAGCGTATGAAGATCGATTACGCTACCGGACAGCTTCGAAGCGACGATAATGACCGCATAGCTGAATTGTTTGCTGATGATTGCCGTGTCTGGCTTGGCGGTGTCGAATTATCGCTTCTTGAATTCGCCGAGTCCGACCTTCTGCCTTCGCGTATATTCCTATGCGGCGGCGGCTCAGCGCTTCCGGGTATCAAACAGGCACTCATGACTCCGGAATGGGTGCAGAGTTTGCCTTTTTCCAAGTCTCCGCAGGTAGGTTTTTTACAGCCTCGAGATGTCGTGAGAGTCAGTGATACTACGGGCGAACTCAATAATCCTCAGGATATTACACCGATTGGCTTGGCGAATTTGGCGCTTATCAATCAGCTTGAAGAAGAGAAGATGCTCTCGAGTATTTTACGAAGAAGCATGGAGTCAATCGAAGATCGAACATAACCGGAATTCCACGCCCTTATGCCTCAAACGTTCTATATAGAATCAGACGAAGAGATTATTTCGGTCATTGGTCGTTTGCGCTCTTCTGCATCGGAAGAGAATTATTTCGTCTTTCCAAAGCATGCACTTGTACTTCAGAGCATTGTGAACCTTCGCTTGTTTCAGCGTGAAGCAAAAAAGATCGGCAAAAAAGTGGTTATTGTCACGCAAGATGAGATGGGTCGCATGCTGGCGCGCAAGGCTGGCATGGAATCGGAAAATTATTCCGATGATTTTTCACGGAATCAATCGCATGTCGAAATAATCGCGATGTCATCAAAAGAAAGCGTTTCGAATGATGCTGCCGTCGAAGTTGAGGACGAAGAAAATCAGTACGTTATGCCGCAAGCGGCTACTATTGGATCGGATGATTTTTATTCGCAGCATGTTCCGGCTTCGCGTGTTTCTGATATCAAAGCCGAATCAGCGTCCTCTCTGAAACTTCGAGTTCGAAATGCTTCTCCGGAACGTCCTCCGAGCCTGAATTCAAGGCGTTACGAAAAGGATATGACAGATGGGCTTCATAGGAAGACGGATATTTCTCCTATGAGACCTGCCGCAATGAAACCGATATCCGACAGAAGTATTTCGCCACCAGCCGTTCAAGAGAGAGGGACAGCTTCATTCCAGGCCGCGCCTGAACAGAATGAACGTATTAAAAGTTTTTTTCTCGGGCAGGCTGATAACGAAAGATCCGAGTCTGTCTCATCGTTTCCCGTCAATAATGATGCGGATGCTCCTATACTGATAGCTTCTGCCGGTACTGCAGGCTATCATCGTATGGAGAAGAAGCAAAAACATGTACAGAAATCGAAAAAATCTTCAGTTGTTTCGCCTTCTATCGGTAAGAAAGTCCGATTGGTCTTTTTTGTGCTCGGTACGATATCGATCTTGTCGCTCGGTGGAGTCGCGGTATTCCTTCTTATGCCGAAGGCTGAAGTGACCATTGTTCCACACTCGACAACTCGGACAGCTGATTTTCAGTTCAACGGTAAGTCGGCCTCATCGGTATCGGATGATTCCGATATAGCTGTTCGCATGATCGAAAAAGAGGTGTCAGTTTCATTTTCAGCCACTACTTCAGGAAAAAGCGATGGAACTGCTCAGAAATCCCGTGGAAGCGTCACTATTTCCAATACGTATAGCTCTGATCCTCAAACACTCGTTGCGACAACGCGGATTGAAACGGCCGATGGGAAAATATTTCGTCTCACTGAGAGCGTAACAGTTCCCGGTATGTCGGGCGGCGTTCCTGGAACGGTTGAAGCAGGAGTTATTGCTGATCAATCCGGAGATGCATACAACATAGATGCTTCATCTTTCACTATTCCCGGTTTCAAGAGTGGTCCGAAATAT
>DBUA01000052.1:623-7818 GCA_002307715.1 Candidatus Moranbacteria bacterium UBA1302 | reverse complement strand
GTGACGGTTTTCCAGATGATATAGAGGAATCCTGCGAGGAAGAAAAATCCGATGAAAGGATCCAGGATGGGATAAGGCGGATAATTATGGCGCCAGTTTTGGTCTCCCCAGAAATTATATTTTATGAGACTGAGGCCGAATGTCTTTCCGAGCGTGCCGAGGAAATCGCCATGATTGATGGATGGCGAAAATATAGAAACGGCATCGGCGCGTGAATCGAAATGTTCCGGATGCGATATGAAGAAATCATAGAACATCGGTGCGGCAGATATAGCTGCAGCGAAGATGAAAATAGCTGTGTGTTTCCAATAGCGTGCAAGGAAGCGTTCATAGGAGAGAATGAGTGCCGGAAGCAGGAAGATAAAGATGATTGGTACGAGCCGGAAGGCGATATAGGTGTGCAGGCCGAGGCCGACAAGAAATCCGCTGATGGCGAAATCAGAGAGACGGCGGGTTCTGAGACCGCGGAAGAAGTAATAGAAAAGGAATGAAAGAAGAGCGGTTACCATGATGGCTCGGAAACCGATGCGTGAGAAGTTGATGGCCCAGAACGACGTTGCAGTCATGAAAGAAGCTATCAGGCCGGCCGATCGGCGATGGAAAAGTTCTGATCCGAGGAAATACATGCCAGCAACAGCGAGCGTTCCGAAGATAATAGACCAGAGCTTGAGAGCTGTGAGCGTATTGCCGAACATGAGAAAAGCGACCGCCTGGAGATTGATAAAAAGGCCTTCGCGGCCGTAATTATTCGGATAGAAGAGTTTGTAGTCTCCGGTTTCGTTCGCTGTGAGAGCGTCGGCAGCATTGACAGCTTCATCAGGATAGAGTCCGGCTGGCGCGGAATCGATATGGTAGCTTCTGAGAAAAAGAGCGAACAGAACGATGCCGAGCAGAGCGATGCCACTCGTGATGCGTGTGAAATGAGTATTCATAATGCTTGTCTTGCTGTATCGGGATTTTCCTGATACGCAACTTCTTTATTTGTGTTTCTTATGGTAAGATTATAGCAAGGAATATTCCTTTCTGAAAGTAAAAAAGAAAAAAAGTGATGTCGGATACATTTCAAAAAAATCATGACGGTCGAGGGCAGTCAGGAGGAGGCACATTGGCGGTTTCTGAGGGCGTCGAATCGATTGCCCGAGAAAAAATGACAGCTGTTCCCATAGCGTCAGCTGAAGGCTATGAGGGTCATGAGGATGGCGTTGATGAGATGCATAAGGCGCTGAGTGCAAAAGCATCAGATGCATTGGATCGTATAGAAACGGCCAGAAAAACGATTGAGATGCGCCAGTTGAACGGATGGATTACGTCCGAAGAATCAGAGGAATGGCAGAGTCTCATCAATGACGCTGAAATAGCTCTTCGTGAACATATCAATGGTTATGAGGTCGGAACAATGGATTCGCGGGCATTTGAGGCGAATGTCGATAGCGTGGTTGCGAAGATAGATATTGATGCGCTCAATAGACAGCGTTTAGAAACGTTCGCGGATTATCCAGAAGCTCAGGAACGTATGGAAAGCGCCATGAGCGCTATGCAATCAGCCTGGGAAACGTATTGGCATGAACTCAAGGATTTTGGTGGTATCTCAGACATTCAGAAACGCGCATTTTTTTTGCAAGAGGTATTTCCAGAGCTTGAGGTGGTAGTATCTGAAGGTCTTGGGGATTTGATTTCAACAAGGGATGCGCGTCTAGCTATTCAGGCGATGGTGACCCGTATTATGGATCGGAATGTTTGAGAAATTATAAATCTATGGGGCGTATGGAACACAATGGGATGCGGAGACGCGGAAATTCGAACCGGGGCGGTTCGCATGATGTATCAGAGGGACAAGGATTAAGTCCTGAAGACTTAGCAGTGCTTCGAGCTGCTCAAGAGCGTTCTGTTGCAGCAGCTCGAGCAGAGCTGCAAGGCTCAGATTCTGTATCGTCAAGTAACGGAGGAGAAGCGTCAGAAGTCGAGAATGTGTTGCCTGGTGTGGAGAGTGATAATCAGCCAGAGAAGAAGGGAGATGTTGTTACGGACGAACACGGGCCTGAAAACTCAATAGTGAGGCGTGATACGCCACATTCTGAATCGGAAGAGCAACAGCCGAGTGAAAATGCGGTTAAAATTTCTCATGTTGAATCGAGAAGTCAACAGCAGTCAGACGCTGCATCTGCAAAAGAAGAAAAACAGCCTGATGGAAATACAGAGAAATCTGCAGAGGAACCGACAGAGGAAGAAATCGCACAAGCTATCGCGGAAGCTCAAAGGCTTGTCGGAGAACATAGTATGGGAGCAAATAAGGGTCAAGAGGGTGAGGGTCAATCCGATGATCAGAATCAATCGGCAGAGCGACAGCAGTCAGGCACTTCATCTGAGGAAAAGCCGCCTACGCCAGAAAAAAAATCGGCTTCCAGTACGGCATCGGAAAAAGCTGAAATGAAAAAAATAGAGATTGAGAAGCTTCGTGATGAAGTCGAGCAAGCTCGCAAGGAATATGTAGAGAAGGATTTTAAGGTATCAAACATGTTCGCTCGTTTGAAGTCGCTTTTCCGAAGCATCGATGATACCCAGCCAAATGAGGATGTCAAAGAATATAAACGGCGATATTTGTCGAAACTTTCATCGCTCCAAAAGGCTCAATTCGATGAAATCAATCAGTCGCGTCTTTCCGGGAAAGATTTTGATGAGGCTATGAAGGGTATGATGCGCGGTTTCCGTGTTGATGAGGCTCTGGAACTCATGAAAGAACGCGATACGTGCCGTTTGGAAGATAAATCATGGTCTGGGAAGATAGCGAATGGATTCCGGAAGGTCGGTGAATGGTATAACAGCCAATCGACGTCGGCTAAGATTGTTGTCGGTATCGGAACGGCGCTGCTTGCTGGTGCTGTCGGTGGTCCGTTAGCGGCGGGCGGCGTTGCTGCATGTCGGAAATTTCTTGCTTCTGCCGGGCTTTCAGTGGCTTTTGATGCTAAAGCGGATGAAGAAATGATGCGCAAGTTTCGAGAGCAAGCTGAACATGAGCTTGAAAAGGATTTGGAAAAACTCTATGGAACGAATCCGCAAGAATTAGAGAATACGCAATCAAAAGAAGAACAAGCGTTCATCAATGAAGCTCGGTTCCATCGAATCGGCGGAGCTATTGTTGATATTGATTCGTCGTATAAGGATCTCATTAAGCAGCGTGGATGGAATGCTGTCAAGGGGGGTCTTAAAGGATTCGGCGTCGTATTCGGCGGCGGTTATTTGGTTCAGGCAGCGATGGAGCATGGAGGGTCTGAGGCGATAAACCATGTGAAAGATGCGTTTGCTATCACTGGATCAGCACCGGCGAATCCTGTTCCGGAAGTGGATCCCTTCGCGATGCGAGAGACAGTCGCCGGATTGCACGCACCTATAACGCCAGATATTTCAGCCGATCTTCTTAAGGATTATGCGTTGACATCTGCTGATGGTCCACGTGGTCTGTGGGGGGTGCTTGAATCGCATTTGCCAAAGGATATGCCTCAGGCTGATAAGACGAAAGCAGTAGCGGCACTGGAGAAAATCATCAGTCAGAAGCTTGATGCGATGTCGCCTGAAGAATTGCAGGCGACAGGTTTCCGTAGTCCGGATATCAATTATGTCTACGCGGGCGATACGCTTCATTTCGATCATGTATTGACATCAAGCGATGTGCATTCTGCGATCGGCAGTACGCCCTATGGCGCGGATTTTGAACAGCCGGGTTATGAGAATGACGACTTCGGAGTTTCTCATCCGGAGCCCGCCGCTGATCAGCTTTCTGAAACGGCAGAGACTTTTCCAACATCGGCTGATACTGTTGTTGATGGGACACAAGAAGTGTCTCCGGAAGGAGTTGAACTATCGTCTGACGGCACAGGCACTGTGGATGGTATCGCATCAGGCGCAGAACAGGGTGTGGTTGAAGCGTCGTACATATCAGATCCGAAATTGTTCCTCAGTGAACATCCCGATCAGTTCCCGAATTTCAAGCATGCATTGGCAAATTTTCGCATCCATATCTTCCAGACTCCTGAGATTTCCAGTCTTCCGGATGCTGATTATGATTATGTCAGCCATAAACAGCTGGGGTACGCTGATGCCGATCGGATAGTGAGTGGTTTTCGGAGCGGTGTTGAAAGCAGTAATTTTCCGCTTCATGAAAGCCAGATGCAGTCGCTTGATCGGTTTGCATCGGCAGCGCAGAGATATTTTGGATCGGATGGCATAGCGAAACCGCATGAAAGCATTGACGCTTATACGAGTCGTATCGCCGCATTCGTTACGCAGCGACAGATGGAAGAACCGAGATTTAAGTTTAGATTTTAATATGTAGCAGAAGGATAAAGATAAGTTTATAATAAGACATACGTATATGGTGTTCGATCAAGAATCCTTGAAGGAAGATATCATCAAAACGTTCGATCTCGAACAGGTACCGGAAGATCAGCGTGATAAGTTGATTGGAAAGATCAGTTTGACGCTTATTCGCCGCATTTTCATTGAAACAATGGAAAAGCTCGGTGATCAGGGTGTAGCGGATTATGAGGCGCTTATGGATCGCTCGGCATCTCAAGAAGAAATCGAAACTTTTTTGGAAAGCCGTATTCCGGGATATACTGTTTTCGTTGAAGATGTCGTTACGGCGTTCAAAGCGGAACTTTTGGAACGGGCTGCTTGAACAAAAACGAAAGAACTTTAGCGGTAGTGCCAGTAATCGGATGAAATGAAGCTATAGATTTTATGCCTATTATAGAAGAACAGATCGAATTGTCCGAGTCGCAGCCAGAACATGCGTCAGCGCATCGTTCCGATGAGAGCGACGTGTTCCATATTGAGACTGTCGTATCGCCGGAAGTCCATGAACAGGCACCGGAACGTTCCGAGAGTCATTACAAGGAGCTTCTTTCGAAGATTTCTTCGTCATCTCCCGCAACAATTTCTCATAATGATACCGTTTCTGACGTGAAGCATATCGCTGCGATGACTGATGAAGAAGGAAAGATTCAGAAGCTGCTCGACCTAGCCGATACCAAGGGTGTGACATATGCTGTGAAAGTCGCTCAATCGCTAGGTGATTATTACGCGCTTGACCGGATGCATGATGAATTGGTTGATAAGCTCTATGACGGGCTGCTGGATAAAGGATTGATTACTAAAGAATAGCATTTATATCGATTATGGGAGGATTCGATATCAACACCGTACTCGTTCCGGTCGCGTGGATTTCCGCGTTTGCAGCGATTGTCAGCGGAGGACTTCTGATTATCAGGAGTTTCTTTCGTTTCCGTTATCAGGTCAACCAGTCCGTCAATATGGATCTGGAAGTAGTGAAGGTGACGAAAGGTGGAGCTTCAACAGAAAAGCGTGAACAGCAGAATGCGGAAGCTTGGAAAGACGAAATCCTTGCCATGGAACAGCTTCTTGCTTCGCTGTCCGTTTTAAAGCCGAAGGGAAGCTTTCTGAAGAATCTTTTTTTTGATACGCCGACCATCATTTTCGAAATAGCCAATCCGTCGGCAAATGAGGAAATATCATTTTATCTTTCCATACCGAAACGGTATCGGGAAAGCATAGAGAAACAAGTCCATGGTTTTTTCCCTCACGCGGTTGTTGAAAAAGTTCCGGAATATACTATTTTTTCTCCTGGCAGTCGGGCTGCCGTGTCGATACTCGGTTTGAAGGAAAGTCATGCCTTGCCGCTTAAGACATATCGTACGCTCAATATCGATCCGTTGAATGGCATCACGAATGCATTGAGCAAGTTGGAAACGAATGATGAGGGAGCTGCTATCCAGCTTATTTTGACTCAAACTGGGAATGGATGGCGTTCAGCGGGACGTTCTATCGCACAGAAAATGCAGGAAGGGAAACGTCTTAAGGATGTCCAAAATGAAGCATCGATTTTTCGAGGTGTTGGACAGCAAGTAGGAAAGGAGATGGCTAATACGTTGTTCAGAAAAAAAAGATTCGATGAGCGCGAAGAGAAAGCGGTCATATTGACGCCGGAAGAACAGGAGCTTGTGAAATCGATTGATAGCAAAGCGAGCAAGACCGCATTTCGAGTGAATGTCCGTTTGCTTGCATCGGCAGCGACTGATGAACGCGCGGAAGAAATTTTGGCACACATGGAGAATGCGTTCGCTCAATTCGAGAATCCAGAAGTGAACTTGTTCCGAGTTAAACGTCGCCCGAAGAGCCGTCAGCCGGTCTATGATTATATTTTCAGGAATTTCGATGATGAGAATTCGATGATTCTCAATGTTGAGGAAATAGCGAGCATCTTTCATTTTCCGATTTCGACGACTGAAACGCCGAAGATTAAATGGCTCAAGGCGGGCGCTGCTGCACCGCCGATCAATGTTCCGTCTGAAGGATTGCTGCTTGGCTACAATGACTATCGCGGAACGAGGACGGATATTCGCATCACCGATAATGACCGTCGCCGCCATATGTATGTCATTGGGCAGACCGGTGTCGGAAAATCGAATTATCTTCAAGAGATGGCTAAAAAAGATGCTCAATCCGGCAAGGGCTTCTGTTTTATCGATCCGCATGGCGATGCTATCGAGGATATCCTAACAGCTATTCCGAAAGAGCGTGCTGAGGATGTCATCCTCTTCGATCCGGCTGATGTTACACGTCCGATAGGCATCAATCTTTT
The DNA here is from genome assembly GCA_002307715.1 of Candidatus Moranbacteria bacterium UBA1302. Classification (GTDB taxonomy): domain Bacteria; phylum Patescibacteriota; class Minisyncoccia; order Moranbacterales; family UBA1568; genus UBA1568. The sequence continues at coordinate 1,160 of DBUA01000052.1, read as the reverse complement.
GGAATATGATGCGGCGCATCCTGAACAGAAGACCTTCGTTATCAATGAGATGATCGGTATCTTTGATCAGCTCTATGATCTTAAAGCGACTGGCGGGCCGATGTTCGAACAGTATATGCGTAATGCTATGCTGCTTATCATGGAAGATCCTGATAGCGGATCGACGCTGCTTGAGATATCGAAAGTGCTTTCTGATGAAGAGTTCCGGAAGTATAAACTGTCAAAATGCTCCAATCCGATCGTGCGTGATTTTTGGTTGAAAGAAGCGGAGAAGGCTGGCGGTGAAGCAGCGCTTGCTAATATGGTTCCGTATATCACGTCTAAGCTGACGACATTCATATCGAACGATATGATGCGTCCGATTATCGCTCAGCAGAAAAGCTCTCTTGATTTCAGAAAAATCATGGACGAAGGAAAGATTATTCTCGTGAACCTTTCCAAGGGTAAGATCGGTGAGATCAATGCTAAATTGCTTGGCATGGTCATCGTGGGAAAGATTCTCATGGCATCGCTGTCGCGCGTCGATATGCCAGAAAG
>DBUA01000052.1:0-242 GCA_002307715.1 Candidatus Moranbacteria bacterium UBA1302 | reverse complement strand
CAGTTTATCGCTCAATTGAAAGAAGAGATTTCTAAAGCCGTATTTGGTAATGTCGGTTCGCTCATTTCATTCCGTGTCGGTCCAGAAGATGCTGAGTTTCTTGAGAAACAGTTCGCGCCGGTCTTCACCGCGAACGATATCATGAACGTTGATAATTATAATTGTTTTGCCCGTCTCCTGATGAATAATGAGTTGACGAAGCCGTTCAATATGAAAACATATCCGCCTACGCAGGGAGACCA
>DBUA01000034.1:8874-31175 GCA_002307715.1 Candidatus Moranbacteria bacterium UBA1302 | reverse complement strand
GAAGAAGCGGTAAGTACGCCTGATGGAGGTGTGCGTTTCTGGAAAAATTCCATCGTGAGGACGCTTGTAGCATTTGCGTCAGTATTGATGTTAGCAGGTTTTGCCGTTCTGCTTTTCTTTGTCCGATCGACTTGGACGTTGCTCGTCCTGCATTATAATGTTTATTTTGGCGTCGATATTCTTGGCGCTTGGTGGCAGGCTTATATCCTTCCGGTCTTCAGTTTGTTCTTCTTCGGCGGGCATTTGCTTTTATCTTGGTATTTTTATCAACGTCGGGAGCGTATCGCCGCATATCTCCTTCTTTTAGCGGCTGTATTGCTTGAATTTGGAACATTCGTGGCGATTTCAAGCATCGCTTTCATCAATTACTGATTTTGGTAGACATTTCGGAATATGCGATGGGAACTTTTTCTTACGCCGTTTATCGAAGCTTTTCTGCTTACGCTCGCCATCGGAACCGCTTTTCTTTCAGTACCGTCATTCCGGAATCGGACGTGGCGTTTTGGTGCACGTCATGGTAAGGTCGGACACGTCCCTCGCTTGGGTGGCATCGCCATGGTTGTCGCTTTCGCTCTCGTTCTCTTTATCCATCCATCTCTCGTCATAACGAAACAGATTCTCGGCCTCATCACTGGATCAGCTCTCGTACTCTTGTTCGGATTTTGGGATGATATTATTGAATTGAGTTGGAAGACGCAGGTTTTTTTTCAAGCGTCGCTTGCCATGATACTTTTTATTTTCGGCATCCGCATCGTGTCTTTGCCGAATCCGTTCGGTGGGATTTGGACATTCCCATCTGAAGGATTTGTCATCCCGATATTCGGTATGCTTTTTATCTGGCTTTTTTTGACGATGAATGCCATGAATCTGCTTGATGGACTCGATGGCTTGTGCGGCAGTGTTACTTTCGTGACACTCATGACTATATTTTTTCTCAGCTTGAAGCCGGAAGTGAATCAGCCGCCAATCGCTATTGTGGCTATCGTCGGCGCTGGTGCTGTCGCCGGTTTTTTCGTCTTGAACGCTCCTCCCGCAAAAATTCTCGCCGGAACGGTCGGATCCATGTTTCTTGGATTTCTCGTTGCGGTGTTGGCTGTTATCGCGGGAACCAAGATTGCGACAGCGCTGCTCGTCTTATCGATTCCGATAGCTGATGCCGTGTGGGTTGTCGGGCAACGGATCAGAGCGGGGGTGCCTATTTTCCGTCCCGATCGTCGACATCTCCATTATCGGCTCCGTGATCTCGGATGGTCAGAGAGGAAAATCATGGGAGCGTTTACTGTTGTGACGTCGTTCATTGCGTTTATTGCGCTCAATACTCAAGCGGTCGGAAAATTATTCGCTATTATCATGGTGCTTGCCATTGTCTTTGTGTTCCTTTTTGTCGTAGAGCGTTTAACAGTCCGTACGAGAACATGATGTGTTCAAGGACGGATAGCACTGAGGCAATAATATGATGATGCAAAAATATCATTTCCGATATGGCTTGTCTTGGGCCGTCATTTCAGTTGTAAGTATCGTTTGTGTTTGCGTTGTTCTTCTTTTTGTCCGATGGTTCATTGTGGAGCGCGTTCTGTCTGGAAAAACGCCATCGCTTATGATCGGAGGAACAACGTATGCGATAGAGCTTGCATCGACTGATATCGAACGAACGAGGGGGTTATCTCATCGTGATGGGTTATGTTCCGTATGCGGTATGCTCTTTATCTTTGATGCTCCTGATTTCCAATCGTTTTGGATGATGGATATGCGATTTCCCCTCGATATCATTTGGATATCTGAACGCCATGTGGTCCATATTGAGCATCGCATACAGGCTGATGATAAGCGCATACTGCGTCCCGATGTCAAAGCGGATATGGTGCTTGAGCTGAATGCTGGTGCTGCGGATAATTTAGCTATCGGTGAAAGCGTAGTATTCCTGCGTTGAAGGAATAATTTCAGAAGAGATATCGGCATACAAAAAACCCCGGCATTCCGGGGATTTTTTGTTTTTGGTTGAATGTTTCCAAAAGACCTTAAGGCAATTACTTGCGCTTGGTGGTCTTCTTGGCAGCCTTCTTGACGGTCTTCTTTACCGCCTTCTTGACGGTCTTCTTTACCGCCTTCTTGGCAGCCTTCTTGACGGTCTTCTTTACCGCCTTCTTGGCAACCTTCTTTTTAGCAACGGCCATAGTGATCACCTCCTTCGAACCGTCCACTCATTCTTGTTCGCATCGGTTCATGCGAAACATGACGGAGGATCGGAATTATTTTTTGTTTTTTACGGCACGTATCATTTATCGAACGTGCATGGTATGGAAAAGTTTTTCCATACAATTTCATTATACTCTTTTCTAAAGAAATGCAAAGAGTAATGCGTGCATATGTCAAGAGAAATTGCGCATCATATGATGCATTCGCGCATCGTTTCATATGAGAGATGAATGTGCATGCGTTTTGTTACGTACCTTGTTACGTAACACATCGGAGAGGGCATGATTGTATAGCACAATTGATTATCTCAGCGATGTTCTTGATAATGGGTATCCAAACGAAGTGATAGTGTGCCCTGATGAACATGTCTAAAAGAAGCTTTTATTAAGCAGAAAAATGATTGGATTGTCTAGTTGACAGCGCGGGTCAAGGAACGTACCATGAAATGTGATGAGGTCGATTCCGGAAGGGAAGGGCGTAAGCCGCTCCTGGACCGGAGGCTTCAACGCAAGCGCACATTGAAATCCCCATTCTCATCCTAGAAAGAGAGGTGACTCTATCATGGAACAGCAAGATCCTATTTTTGAGGATACCCCGGTAAACCAAGCGAAGGTTTGGCTTCAGGAGAATCTCCGCATTATCGTGAGCGTCTTTATTGTCGCAGCAATCGCTTCAGGCATCTATTCGTATTCGCAGCGTACACAGAATGCATCTGATGATGCTCTGTTGAACAAGAGCGGCGGAACGGAATCGTTGGCTGATAATCGTGATGCCGCGAAGGAAGGCGTGCAGGGTGAAGTGAAGTCCGGTGTCGTCGTGACTCCGGAACTTAGTCGCGAGACTGAAACTTCGTTTGTCGAACAGACGGAACGCGGTAACGGTTCGACACATCTCGCTCGCCGTGCGCTCGCGCATTATCTCGAGCAGAACCCTGACTCATCGCTTTCAGCTGAGCACAAGGTATATGTTGAAGATTATCTTCGCAAGCATGTCGGTTTTCAGGGGGCAGTGACATCGAAAACGTCGATCGAATTCCAGAAGGACCTGATAAAACAGGCGATTGAGAAATCGAAGACATTGAATGATCGTCAACTCCAGAATTTGAAGAAATATTCCGCACGTGTCAGCGCGTATCGTTGATTCGCAGGAATGCTATGCAGTACGCCGTTCTTTCCGTACGGACAAAAGCCCCGCAACGCGGGGCTTTTGTATTGGCTGTAAGGATTATGTATCGTGTAGATCAAAGCGCTATCCGGAAGACACGCTCACGGCCTGAAAGATCGCAGAAAAGAGATGTTTCGCTATTCGGAAAGCGTTCTTTGAAGAAACGTTCGAGTATCGGCGATTGTTCTGGGCTGATTTCGATGAATAGTATGATCGGTTTTTGAAGCGCTGCCGCTTCTTCAAAGAGTAATCGATAATGATCGAGGCCGTCAGTGCCGCTGACTAAGGCTGTCTGTGGTTCGAATTTTCTGACGTCATCGGAAGCGCTGAGGTAAATGTTTTCAGAAAGATAGGGCAGATTGGCGATGATGATGACGGCATTGGCTGCAGCAAGCGGTTTTTCAATCGGCTTGAGCAGGCTTCCTTCGTGAAATGAAATGCGAGCGTCGATTCCGTGCCGTGCAGCATTTTTTCGGGCGACTGCAAGTGCACGAGCAGATATGTCCGTAGCGAAGAATGAACTGATGGGGAAGTTTTCTGCCGACTGTTCTTTGGCAAGCGTAATGATGATATTTCCGCTTCCCGTGCCGATATCAGCGACGACCGGCGATCGCCATTCCGAATGTCGCATCTCATTTAAAACGAGTTCGATGAGCAATTCCGTTTCTGGTCTCGGTATGAGCGTATCTGGAGTAACGAGAAAATCACGCCCGTAGAATTCTTTATGGCCGGTAATGTAAGCGATCGGTTCGTGTGCATACCTTCGTTCGCAGTATCTTTGTAGCGTGTGCTTGGTTTTTCGATCCAATTCGTATTCTGGATGTGCGAGTATGAAAGCCTTGTCTTTATTGAGCGCATGCTGAACAAGCACGGAGAAATCTTCCGGGCTGAGCATGGCAGCGCAGGTCTTTCTGCATGTTTCGATAGTCATGGCGTAATCGATCAAGATGCCTGCCCGTATTATTTTGAGGATTCTTGTTTTTCGAGTTTGAGACGGATGTCTTCTTGCTCGAGAGCATCGAGAATCACATCGATGCCACCGGCTAGGATGCCCGGAATGCCGCTCCATGATGTCTTGATACGGTGATCGGTAATGCGATCTTGCGGGAAATTGTAAGTACGGATTTTTTCGCTTCGATCACCAGTTCCAATCTGGCTTTTCCGAGCATCACCGATCGCTTTCGCCTGTTTTTCCTCTTCGAGCTGATAAAGTCGAGAACGGAGCACTTTCAGAGCTTTCTCTTTGTTTTTGATCTGAGATTTTTCATCTTGGCAGCTGACGACGAGACCGCTCGGCATGTGTGTGATACGGACAGCACTATAAGTCGTGTTGACGCTTTGTCCGCCAGGTCCGGAGGAACAAAACGTATCGATGCGGAGATCAGTTGGATTGATAGTGATTTCTACGTCTTCAGCTTGTGGCAGAACGGCAACCGTCGCCGTTGAAGTATGGATACGTCCTGCCTTCTCGGTTTCTGGGACGCGCTGAACGCGATGGACACCGGACTCATATTTCATTTTCTGATAGACCGATAAGGTGCTTCCGCCGCGATTGATTTCGAAAACGGCTTCTTTGAATCCTCCGACTTCTGTTTGATTGGAATGCAGAAGTGATACATGCCACTGCTGTTTTTCGGCATAGTGTGAGTACATGCGGAAGAGTTCAGCGGCAAAGAGCGAAGACTCATCTCCTCCGGCTCCGGCGCGGATTTCGACGATGATGTCTTTGCTATCGTTTTTGTCTTTTGGCAGGAGCAAGGTTTTGAGTCCAGATTCAAGGACTGTTTTTTCTGCGGCGAGCTCCAGATTCTCTTCCATAGCAAGACTTCGGAGTTCTGGATCAGATTCGGATTGAGTGAGTTCGGCATTGTCACGCATCGTCTTTTCAATCATCCGGAAACGATGAACATGCTCCATGATAGCATCGAGTTCTGATTTTCGTCGGCCGAGAGAAGCGAGTCGTTTCGGATCGTTCGTTATGTCAGGTTCATTGAGCGCTGCCGATAGCTCGGCGTATTCGCGTTCGATATCTTCAAGAAGATGTTCCATAAAAAAGACGTGTGTGTCATCGGATGATTGGCTCATTTTTCTGTTCGTATAGAAAAATCCCGTCCGTAGTCCGGGCGGGATCCGTTTTTTCTTATGTGACGGACGTCCGGTCCAATACGGCAGAAACGGACAGTCGCTAGGCGGCCTTGCGAGTCTCGGTTTTCGACTTGCGTTCCGCAGCTTTCGCTTTCGGAGCTTTTTTGACGGAAGCCTTCACTGCGGCAGATTTCTCTGTAAGTTTCTTGAAACGGTCGACACGTCCGGTAGTATCGATAACTTTCTTCTTTCCGGTATAGAGCGGGTGGCACTGAGAACAGATTTCTGTGTGCATGGATTCAACGGTAGAACCGGTTTCAAGCACGGCGCCGCAGGCGCAGGTGATAGCCGCTTTTTCGTAGTATTTTGGATGGATGCCCTGTTTCATAGAATAATCACTGACGGATACCCAGAGAGTCTAGCACGTGTGCTTGAAATTGGCAAGAGCAAAGAGGACTTGATTGACAATCGTCCCTATTCTGATATACTGTCGACTGTATTTCTCTCTGCTTGTTTGTGCAGGGAAAATCAGTCATATCTCATCCGAGGAAGCCATTCCTGGCCATGCGGCTTCAGGCTTCATAGAATATCGGAGGATAGGTGGCCCCGAGGGGCGATGTAATTCATATGAAGGAAAAACGTTATGTCGGAAGCAATGACAGCAGAAGCAGCAGCGCAGCAACGGAAGGATGCAGAGAATACTTTGGACGCAAGCTATTTCGCCGAATTTGATTTCGGGAAGTTTCAGTCCGGTTTAGAGGAGATGCTGAAGGCCGGCGTTCATTTTGGCCATTTGAAATCTCGACGGCATCCGAAAATGGACCCGTATATCTATACGACTCGGAAGAATATCAATATCATCGATTTGGAAAAGGCCGCAGAGAAGATTGATATGGCTGGGAAGTTCTTGGCGGATGTTGCGAAATCCGGTAAGCCGATCCTGTTTGTTGGCATGAAGAAACAGACGCATGCAACTGTTCGTTCAATCGCTGAGCGTCTTGGTGAACATTTCGTCATCGACCGTTGGCTTGGAGGCACACTGACGAATTTCAGCATGATTCGCGGACGAGCTCGCCATCTGGTTGACTCTCAAGAAAAATCCGAGCGCGGTGAGTTCAAGAAGTATACCAAGTTTGAGCAGAGCAAGAAGACAGAGGAAATCGAGCGTCTTGTGAAGAAAGTCGGCGGTATCCGTCATATGCAGGAGCTCCCTGGCGTCATCGTAATCGCAGATGTTAAAGAGGCAGGACTCGTCATCGATGAAGCTCGCAAGATGCGTATTCCGTTGGTCGGCATTGTCGATACTAACGCCGATCCGAGCCGGATCGATTATCCGATTCCTGCCAATGATGATGCACTCTCATCCCTCCGTTTCGTTTTTAGTGTATTAGGGAAGGCTGTTGTTGCAGCGAAAGTCGCATCAAAGACGAAAGAAACAGCCGCATAAGAGCATGCGGATGAAGAATCGCAAACTAACGCATACGAAATTCTTATGAGTCAGATGGAACAAGTAAAAGCATTGCGCGAGAAGACAGGCGCGGGTATCGTTGATGTGAAGAAAGCACTCGATGAAGCTGCGGGCGATGAAGCGAAGGCTATCGATATTCTCCGCAAGCGCGGTCAAGATAAGGCCCTCAAAAAAGGTGATCGCGAGACGCATGAAGGTATTGTCGTGTCGTACATCCATTCCAACGATCGTATCGGCGCATTGGTGAAGCTTTTTTGTGAAACGGATTTCGTAGCGCGTAATGAGGATTTTCGGGCGCTTGCACATGATATCGCTATGCATATCACGGCTGCCGCTCCGCAATTCGTGAAGCCGGAAGATGTTTCAGCTGAATTGATTGAGAAAGAGAAAGCGATTTGGATAGAACAGCTTGCGCAAGAAGGAAAGCCTGCCGAAATGCTGGAGAAGATTCTTGCTGGAAAAGAGCAGAAATTCCGTAATGACCTTGCTTTGCTTACCCAGTCGTTTGTGAAGGATCCGTCGAAGACGGTCGGAGCGCTTATCACTGAAAATATCCATAAGATTGGAGAGAATATCCAGGTCGGAGGATTTGTTCGGTACGCGCTTTAAAGATGTAGAAAGAACGTTTGTCTCCGAAGTCGCCATAATCAGCCAATGATACATCTGCAGCGACATGTGGTATCTCATTGTCCCCCCCATCATAGTTATATGTTCTCTTGCGTTCCTTTTGTGGTATCTTTCCCGTAAGGGCGCTGATCCGCTCGTGCAAAAGAGAATGTCTGGAATGGAAAACGAGACTGCACAGATATCGTGGATGCATGAATTCATCCTCCGTATCATGGAAAAAATCATGCAGCGCTTCAAGGTTTCATCATTGCGTGTCCACAATGCGTTAAATGATCAGCTTCGTTCCATCAAAGAAAAACGACTGGAAACGCAGAAGTCACCAGCAATAGCAGAAGAGGTATCGGAGGATGTGGTGGACACCGCTGTTGCCGCACCGAGGCGTGCTGAAAGAAGCGATTCATTCTTCGGACGTTTTCGCAAATTTTCCGAACATGCTGTTCCTCAGCGTGTTGAAGGAGAGATTACAGACGGTTTGGAAAAGCAGGATCAAAGAGTCCAGTCGGAAGAAACCGTTTTAGAAGCGTCTTCGTCGAGTCGGAGTCGTCTTATCCAGCCTGCGGGTCCTGGCCCTGAGCAGCCATTGATGCATCAGGAACAGCCATCAGTTCGTCGGAAATCATCGGTTGACACTGATCGTGAAGAATCACTTATCGTTCGTATATCAGCCAATCCGAAGGATCATACAGCCTATGAAGCGCTGGGCGATTATTATTTGGAGAAGGGGAATGCCAAGGATGCTAAAGAGTGTTATCGCCAAGTGTTACGGCTATCTCCGACGCATCGGACAGTGAAATTGAAGATACGCCGTTTGGAGCGGTTGCTGATTGATCAGCGCGATTGATTTTCGAGGGGTTGAAAGGAGCTTGAATATCGGATATGATGGGAAGGCATATCCTGATTACGCCGTTGTAGCTCAGTCGGTAGAGCACCACCATGGTAAGGTGGGGGTCACCAGTTCGATCCTGGTCAACGGCTCAGATGGAATGTGAAGAGATGGAGAAGAAAGAATGGGCAGGTGGCGGAGCGGTCAATCGCAGCAGACTGTAAATCTGTCGCCTTCGGGCTACGGGGGTTCGAATCCCTCCCTGCCCACCAATATCCGTTAGCGGATACAGTTCGCATGAACGGATAATCGGCGCAGGGAATCGATGATATTCCATTTCATCGATTCCCTGCGTGCCGAGAGTGGGACATTTTCTTTATGCCACCCTAGCTCAGTTGGTAGAGCAACGGTTTTGTAAACCGTGGGTCGTCGGTTCGAGCCCGACGGGTGGCTCATATTGACGAATACCGGATTATCGCGTAGAGTAGGGAGGCTTACGACAAGCGTATTTTTTCGTTTTAATCGGAATGTTATGGGAAAGATCAAGGAAAACATGGCAAAGCTCAAGTGTTCGAGCTGCGGCCGGATTACGCATTACACTAAGCGCAATAAGAAGAAGGTGAAAGAAAAGTTGGAGTTGAGCAAGTATTGTCGCTTCTGTCAGAAAAATACTGTCCACGCTGAGAGCAAATAGCGACAAGCTTTTTCTCGGGCGAGAATCCCGAATGCTCGGGATTTTCTCTTGTCGGCAGGACATATAACAGTGGAACGGGGGCGTCGTATAATGGTAGTACAACGGTCTCCAAAACCGTTTGCGTGGGTTCGATTCCTACCGCCCCTGCAGGAGAAAAAAAGAGGCCCTATCGTCTATCGGCTAGGACATCTCCCTCTCACGGAGAAAAGAGGGGTTCGATTCCCCTTAGGGCTACAGTAAAAAATAAATCCCGGGTTTACTCTCGGGATTTATTTTTTGTATTAAGGGGAATTGAGCAGGTATTTGTTTTTCGTTATTTCGCACGTGCACCATCTTGACAATTTATGAAGATGTGATATATATTTATTCTTGTTCTTTACAAATATAAGGGAGGAAGTCCATGATTGAAATATGTTTCAAGGCAGATTTCATGACGCACCATGTTGGATCGACGCGTCGTGTCACCGATCTTCTTGTAGAAGTCAGTTCTGTTGTAAAAGCGTTTTGGTTATCCGACAAGGTAATTGAAAATACTTGTGTCGATCGTATTTTGGATGAGTGTCCTGACGTGGATATCATTGTTTCTAGAGGTGTCACCAAAGGAACTTCGCTCGTTGTGCCGTTGTGGTATGCGGAGAATGGCAATGATATGTATGATCGGTTCATAGCGGTTGATAGCATCAGTATGGCCGAATGGGCAATATTCCAAGGATGGAATATTTTGGTAGGCTTCGATGATTTTGATGTTATCAGTAGGTTAGTTTCACGGTTTAAAGATCGTCCTGAACGAGTGTTGATGTATCCTCAATCGAATATGTATGAGTCATTTTTTGAGGGGCCGTTTTCTGGAATGAATATGCTTCGGGGATTATTTTTGTGCCGTCGTCGTATACAAAAAATGTCGGGTGCAGCTTAGCAATTTTCGTCCTGAGCATTAAAAATGTTCAGGACGATTTTTTGTATTGTATGATACACTAGAAGTGTTGCGGGAATGTTTTTTGTGAGTTATCGCTTTCTTATGTCTACTCTTATTTTCGATATAGAAACCGTTGGCGAGGATTTTGATAGTCTTGATGGAACGAGTCAAGACGTGCTCACACATTGGATCAAACGCGAGTCCGAGAGCAGTGAGAGTTATACGGCAGCGCTAGAAGATCTCAAGAATGGTATGGGTTTCTCGCCGCTCACCGGACAGATTGTGGCGATTGGCATGTATGATGGCGAGCGCGAAAAGGGCGCGGTGTATTTCCAATCGTCACCCAAGAAAGAAGAAAAGAGTTTTGAAGAAGATGGCTATAAGTTCGAGGTGATGACGGAGAAGGAAATGCTCCAGAAGTTCTGGGAGGTAGTAGAGAAGTATGATACGTTTGTTACTTTCAATGGCCGGCAGTTCGACGTGCCGTTCCTTATGGTGCGTTCGGCGGTGCATGGCATTCGGCCAACCAAGAATCTTCTTGCCAATAAATATCTCAACTATCATCCGTCCAATGCACGACATATTGACCTCTTCGACCAATTGACGTTCTACGGGGCGATGCGTAAGAAGGGGAGTTTGCACCTGTGGTGCCGGGCGTTCGGCATCGAGAGTCCTAAGAGTCAGGGTGTGGATGGCGATGATGTGAAGATGCTTTTCGACAAGGGGCGTGGCGCTGACATCGCGCGTTATAATTCCCGTGATCTTCGTGCGACCTACGAACTATACCGTAAGTATCTTGAGTATTTGCAATTTTGAACTGGACCGTTTCTGATACTTGTCCGCGGTTGCCCCTCGTGCTATCATCGTAAACGCGTTATCTATTCGTATGGCAGTATGTATTTATGGATGTCAGACAAGAGCTCAAATCGTTTAAGGAACGTCTTGACCCGAAAATCGCCTCATATTTCGATACGGTGATTGCTGAGGCCGGGAAAGAAGATGACCTTGTGGCTGAATCGATCAGTCATATGCGTGAATTGGTGCTTTCCGGCGGTAAGCGACTTCGAGCAGCGCTCATGTATTATGGCTATCTCGCTGCAGGCGGCCGCGAAGAGGAGAAGATTATTGATACGACAGTCGCTGTTGAGCTTATCCATGCATTCTTGTTGGTGCATGATGATATCATCGACCGTGACGCTATCCGCCATGGCGTCCCGACACTCCATAGCCGTTATACCGATTATTCCAAGCGATTCTTTCCGGACAAGGATGCGGAGCATTTCGGCGAGTCGATAGCGCTCATTATGGGAGATATGCTTTTCGCATTCGGAAATGATATCATTTTTCGTGCGCCCTTTGATAAGGAACTTGTTTTTAAAACGCTCTCTAAGCTTCAGAATATCGTCTCGTTCACGGTCATTGGACAGGCTCGGGATGTTTACATGGAATATAAGCGTGATGCGACTGAAGAAGAGATTCTTAAGATGTATGTCAATAAAACCGCTAAATATACCGTGGAAGGGCCGCTCCATCTTGGTGCTGTATTAGCGGGCGCGACACCTGAGCTTCTTGAAGATTTGTCGGCATATGCTATACCGCTCGGTATCGCTTTTCAGATTCAAGACGATATTCTTGGCGTATTCGGTTCAGAAGAACGCATCGGGAAGCCGATAGGATCTGATATCGCTGAAGGGAAGATCACACTGCTTGTTTCATTGGCTTTGAAAGAGGCTGACAATAGCCAACGGGACAGGCTGAAGCATATTTTAGGCCTTGGTGATGCGATGACGCTCGATGACGTGGCAGCATTCCGCTCGATTATGGAAATGTCCGGTGCTTTGGCTGGCGCTCGATCGTTGTCGATTCGATATATCGCTGAAGGGAAAGCGGCTTTGGAACGGCTTCGTGGAAAAATCGATCCGCGGGCGCATGAGTTTTTGTCTGGGATTGCTGAATATATGTTGGATCGTGATCGTTGATTTTTATTGTTATGGCTTCTATTGAATTGGAACGGCTTCCGAATCATGTTGTAATTATCCCTGATGGAAATCGCCGCTGGGCTGCTGAACATCATTTGAAACCTTGGGAAGGGCATGAATTCGGTGCGAAAAATACCGAACAATTAGTTCGTGAGGCATTGCGAATGGGCATCCGAGAGCTGTCTTTCTGGGGGTCATCAATTGAGAATCTGAAAAAGCGGCCCGTCGCAGAAAGCCGCGAGTTGCTTCGGATATACCAGCAGCATTTTGAAGATCTCATCAAAAGCGATGATATCCATCGCCATCGTGTCCATATACGTTTTATCGGACGTTGGGAAGAACAGTTCCCGAATGAGCTTAAGGATGTCATGTATCGATGTCTGCAGGCGACGAGCGATTATGATGGGAATTTTTTGAATTTCTTTTTGGCATATAGCGGTGATGATGAGATGAAACTTGCTATCCGGAAGATTGCTGATAATCTTCATGCTGGTGAAGAGGTGACTGATAGTATGATCAAGCGTCATTTGATGACGAATGATATGCCTCCAGTGGATTTTTTAATTCGGACGGGTGGGGAACCACATCTCTCTGCCGGATTTATGATGTGGGATATTGCCAATAGCCAGTTGTTCTTTTCTGAGTCTTTTTACCCGGATTTCGGTCCGAAGGCGTTTGAAGAAGCGATAACTGATTATGCTATGCGAGGCCGACGCTTCGGGAAATGAGATTGTCAATTTTCCTTTGAAAAACGAGAAAATAGGACGGAAAAGATGTTTTTTGAGAGATATTTGTCGGGGTTTTCTCAGAGGGTTTGACAAAAAACATATACTCCTCTACAATACAGGTTACGTTGAAAAATCGCATAGGATACAGGTAAAGAGAGGGTAATCAACAGCTGTTTCAGGAATGAGGATTGATTGCTTGCCGAGACTTCTCTGTTTTTTCGTTTGCGGAATCTCTCGCATCCGGTATCGCTTTGCAAAGCACAAAAAAAGCATAGTATGGCCAACAATAAGGAAATGATCCGAGTCGAGGGTGAGGTTTTAGAATCATTGCCAAGTACGACGTTTCGCGTTCGATTAGACAATGGTCATGAAGTACTTGCGCATATCTCTGGTCGGATGCGGGTGCATTACATTCGTCTGCTTCCTGGAGATCGTGTAACGCTCGAGATGAGCCCGTACGATCTTTCCAAAGGGCGGATTGTGTTGCGCAATAGGTAATCCCGATTTTTAGTTTATAGTAGAGTCTTATGAAGGTACGAGCATCGGTCAAGAAAATCTGTGCGCATTGCAAAATCGTCAAGCGCAAGGGAGTTCTCTACGTTATTTGCACGACTCCGAAGCATAAGCAGCGCCAAGGGTAATTTCTGCGGAAGCGAGAGCGTCGATGAGAAATTTATAAGTCAAGAAGCTACAAGTTAGAGAACTATGATACGAATCGCAGGCATCAACATTCCAGATAATAAGAGGATAGAGGTTGCTTTGACGTACATCTACGGCATCGGTCTGACGACGAGCCAAAAGATTTTGAATGATCTCGGTATCGATGTGAATACTCGGACGAAAGATTTAACGTCCGATGAGGCAAATCGTCTGCGTGATGCGATCGAGAAGAAGCATCGTGTCGAGGGTGAGCTCCGTCACGTCGTGAAGAGCAATATCAAGCGTTTGAAAGAAATCGGATGTTATCGCGGTACACGCCATCAGAAAGGGCTTCCATCCCGTGGTCAGCGTACGAAGACTAATACGCGAACCGTTCGCGGAAATGTCCGTCGTACGATGGGCAGCGGTCGTAAGAAGTCCGGTGATAAGACATAAGATTGAAATGAGGCTGGAGCTGGATAGCTAGTATCGTCAGCAAACGCCTTATCTTAAGAAACTACGATCGAGCATTCATACCATATGACAGATGAAGTGAAGAAAATTGATGAAGAGGGGGTAGCGACACCTATAGCTTCTGCTGAAGAGGCTGTGGCTGATAAGAAGCGCAAGAAGTCTTCGAAGCGCCAGATTCTCAAGGGTCGTGCCAGCGTTCAGTGCACGTATAATAATACGATTGTCACCATCGCTGATCTTTCCGGCGCTGTTCTGGGATGGTCGAGCTCAGGGCATCTTGGTTTCAAGGGTGCTAAGAAATCTACGCCATATGCCGCAACGCAAGTCGTAGCTGACTTGACGGAAAAGGTGAAAAAATATGGCATTCAGGAACTTGAAGTATTCGTAAAGGGTGTCGGTTCCGGTCGTGAGGCCTCTATCCGTGCTTTGTCGAATAACGGGTTCAATTTGTCGGTGATTAAGGATATTACTCCTGTCCCGCATAACGGATGTCGTCCGCGTCGTCCGCGTCGTATCTAGTTAAAGAGGATAGGAATAACAAGACTTCTCAATTATGGCAAGAATTCTCGACTCAAAATGCAAACTCTGCCGTCGCGCAGGTGAAAAGCTGTTTCTTAAAGGGGACCGCTGTTCTTCACCGAAATGCGCAATGGTGCGTCGCCCGTATCTTCCGGGTGTCCATGGCCATAATCCTTCCCGTGGCGGAAGCGAATTCGGTAAGCAGCTTGCGATGAAGCAGAAGATTAAGCGTTTGTACGGCGTCATGGAGCGGCAATTCCGCCATCATTTCGAAGAGGTTCAGAAAGTCCCTGGTATTACGGGTGATCAGCTCCTGTCCCGTCTTGAACGTCGTCTTGATAACGTTGTGTATCGTCTCGGTTTTGCAGTATCTCGGACGCAAGCGAAGCAGCTCGTTTCTCATAAGATGTTTGAAGTGAACGGAACGCGGCTTAATATTCCTTCGGCTGAGTTGCATGTTGGTGATACGATTTCTCTTAAAACGAGCAAGAAGGACAATGCATATTTTAAGCAGCAGATTGAATTGCTCAAGACGAAGAAAGATATTCCGCATTGGCTCGCTCTTGATATTGAAAAGCTTTCAGGAACGGTTATAGCGCTTCCGTCTCGTGAAGATGTAGGTGTCAGCGTTGATCCTCAGATGGTCGTCGAATATTATTCTAAATGATATCTCTTAATATCCATTAAGCGTTTCCGGTGGCCGTCCTCGATAGGACAAGGTCCGGCGTCCATCCGAAACATCGCAATGATATGCAGACAATAACTGCTCCGCAGAAGCCGAAATATACTGAGCTTGGTGAGAACCATGGCAAGTTTGAGGTCATGGGTTGCTATCCTGGGTATGGTACGACGCTTGGAAACGCCTTGCGCCGTGTGTTGTTATCGTCACTCGAAGGTGCGGCTGCTACATCAATAAAGATTGCCGGTGTTTCACATGAATTTTCCGCTATTCCGGGTGTCATGGAAGATGTCGTACAAATCATTTTGAACTTGAAGCAAGTCCGCTTCAAGCTTTATGGTGATGAACCGGTTAAGGTGTCTATCAAGCATAAGGGTGAAGGTGTCGTTACGGCGTCTTCCATCAAGGTTTCTTCGAATGTTGAGATCGTGAATCCGAATCAGGTGATAGCGACAGTGAGCGACAAGAAAACCGAATTGGACATCGAAATTGAAGTGAACAAAGGTCTCGGCTATATTCCGGCGGAACAGCAGGAGCGTGAAGAGCGTGAGATTGGTGTCATCGCTATTGATTCCATCTATACGCCAGTCAAGCGCGTGAATTATGAGATTGAGAACATGCGCGTTGGTAAGCGGACTGATTATGACAAGGTAACGATTGAAATCGTCACGGATGGCAGTATTTCTCCGGTTGAAGCATTTGAAAAGAGCGTTGAGATTTTGGTGGAGCAGTTCTCATCCATGATGGGTTCGGCTGTTGAGGAAAATACCAAGGATATTGAAGCCATTGAAGAGGTGCCGGCTGAAGCGGAGGAGTCGTCCGCGGCAGCAGTTGAGGAAAAGCCGAAGAAGGCCTCGAAAAAGAAATTCGAGTAAATCGCATGAGGCTGAGCGCGATTATCCGGTTGGTCCGGAGAACGGCGAGCGTCAGATAAAGTCAGTATTATGAAACATCGACATGCAGGAAGGGTCCTTTCCCGGGGCCGGAACCAGCGCAGAGCATTGATCAAGACCCTTCTCGGGAGCCTGATTCTTCATGAGCATATCAAGACGACTGAAGCGAAAGCGAAAGAGGTCAAGAATTTTATTGATCAGATTGTCAATAAAGCGAAGGTCGCCCGTACTGATGTTGTTCGTCGCGTCGCTATGATTCGTGAACTTCGCAAAGATATTCCGATGGTCGCCGTTGAAAAGCTCGTTTCTGATTTTGGGACTCGTTTTGATACGCGAACGAGCGGATATACTCGTATCGTGAAGCTTGATGTCAGGAAAAGCGACAGCGCCCGTATGGCTATCATTGAGTTTGTATAATGGAAATCCCTATGGCACAGAAGAAAAACATGATCGATCGGAAGTATCATCTTTTCGATGCGCAGGGGAAAGTCCTCGGCCGTCTGGCAACCGACATCGTTAAGGTGTTGACTGGAAAAGACAAAGTTTCGTATGCTCCGCATATCGATGGCGGTGATTTCGTCGTCGTCATCAATGCGGATGGTATCGACGTCACTGGTAACAAACGTACCGATAAGATTTACCATCGGTTTAGTGGGTATCCTGGAGGCATCACTTCGATAGCATTCAAGGATCAGCTGAAGAAAGATTCACGGAAGCTTATCCGCCAGGCGCTGTACGGGATGCTCCCGAAAAATTCCTTGCGTGATCGGATGCTGACGAGACTTTTCATCTATAAAGGAGCGGAGCAGGAACATACCATCCATGTGACTCACGAATAAACGAGAATTATGGCAACCACCAAAGCAACTACGAAGAAAGAAGTAACGAAAGAATCGGTTCCGAAAGCGGCTCCGAAGAAGAGGGTGACTGTGAAAAAAGCAGTTGCCGTAGCGGAGCGTTATACATACGCTGTCGGTCGTCGTAAAACGGCTGTCGCTCAGGTCCGTCTGTACCCATCAAAGAAAGCCGAAGGAGCGATTGTTAATGATCGTCCTATCCGTGAGTATTTTGGTACAGCGGCTTTGGAAGCGGCTGCGTTGTCTCCGCTTGTGGCTGCAGGTCTTATTGAGGCTTTCCGTATCACGGTACTTGTCCGTGGCGGAGGTTTGAATGGGCAGGCAGATGCTGTGAAGCTTGGCGTTGCCCGTGCGCTTGTGGAGCATGATGCGACACTTCGTCCTATTCTGAAATCCGGAGGGTTTATGACGCGTGACGCTCGTGCTGTCGAGCGTAAGAAGCCAGGTCTCAAAAAGGCACGTCGCGCACCGCAGTGGGCGAAGCGCTAGAAGAAAAAATGATAGAAATCAAAAAAGCGCCCGTTAGGGGCGCTTTTCATTTTTTATAAACAGAAGAATCTTTTCGAGAGCCTGAATTTCAGCATCAGAGTGTGGTTGAGTCTCATTACGTTCTTTGAGTTTTTGGTAAAGGTCTGTAATGATACGTTGGTGAATAGTTCCTGTCTGCTCCGAGGTCTCAATATCTTGGATAAGAATGCTCATAGCGATGAGTGGATGGAACGGTGGTTTATAATAATCGCGATCCGGAGTGGTCAACGCGTCGTAGATGTCCGCTGATCGAAGTATGCTGAGCCCGTCTGCTATGAGATTTGCCCGATTCTGCTCATGTTGATGTATCTCGGTCGATGGAAGCGGTTTCCATTTGAGAGGTTCATGATTGTAGTCATGATGGTGCGAGGCGATGGCCGCTGCGACAGACATCTTTTTGCTTTGGAGGATGGCTCGCGTCGCTTGTTCATGGTACTCGAGTATTTTTCTGAATGTCATATGCGGATCGATGCCTGATTTCTCCAATTCGATCGTAGTGGCATGGTCGAAGGCTCTATAAGCCGGAACGATATCAAGAGGATCTTGGCCTTGTCGTGATGCCTCAGATAGATAGCGTTCAAGGGCAGCGGCATCTTTTTGTTCAAGCTGATTTTGGTCAAAGGGACGTTCAAGTCCATTTTGATCTTTCCAAGCATTCGATAACAAAGCCCATGCTTGTCGTGATCGGCCATCGTAGAGTATCTGATGAGGAATGGCAGTTTTTCCGATATCGTGGAAGATGGACGCTGAAAGCATTTCGCGTACAGTATCATCCGTAAGGAGCGCTCGTTCGTCTAGATAGTGCCCTGTCGCGCTATCATAGCGTATAAAATGGTCGACAATCGAAGCGACTCGCAATGAATGGATGAAGGTTTTGTGGTCGTATTCATCCAAGACAGCAGCCATTTCCCAATGTTGAGCGGAAAAATAGGCATCAGCTTTGCCGAGTATGCCTTCGCCATCTGGAATATTCTTAAGATGACGTATGCGTTCTTTCAATTCGTGAGGAGACTGGTTCAGCTGATCAGCTATGGCGTTGAAATTTTTGCAGGGATTTAGGGAAGATTCTGGGATATGATGTTCCGGCATAAAATTATCCGCCGGGTGATTTTTGGGTGGTTTCAGTTGGAGCGATGGTTGTGGCACATGTGAAAAGATATCATCTCCAGGTGTTTCAAAGAGTGTCATAAGCGTTATCTGCGAAAATTTTTCGATAGATATGTGGCACTCTTTATAATCCGAAAAGCCCGGTTGATTGGAGGAAAGATATGCTTTGGACAGTCCGAGCATCGGCATCGTCTGTCCGTACAAAGTAGAGCTTTTTTTCCTCGGATCTCCAGATGATCTGATTTAACGGGGCTGGAAAAGATATGATATCCGATATGACGCGTTTGTCACGATTGTCGAGCTCAATGAGTTTGACAGTATTTCCGAACAGAAAGAGCACATGTTCGTAGTCGCTAGTCCATTGTACGAATTTGATAGGCGATGAGAAGCGAGCTATCTGTGCTGTCGTATCAGCCTCTCGGATCGGCTGGACATCCCAGTCGTTGCAGAAATATACGGAAATGCCAGTAAGGCTGAAGAAAAGGAGTTTCTTGCCATCGTCAGAGAATTGCATGCCCTTTACGTCGTTTCCGATCTGTTTTATCGGAGAATCTTCCGCGAAAGCATTGAAAATGAAAAGGCCGCCATCTGTCCGATTGAGTATGGCGATGCGATCGTCATCATATCGTATGAGAGA
Source organism: Candidatus Moranbacteria bacterium UBA1302 (assembly GCA_002307715.1). Lineage (GTDB taxonomy): Bacteria > Patescibacteriota > Minisyncoccia > Moranbacterales > UBA1568 > UBA1568. The sequence goes on along the minus strand of DBUA01000034.1, from coordinate 12,162 downwards.
ATAATCATCATCGGTATCGATAGCGATAGGGGTGAAAGTGATTTGTTTCGGGTCGGCGGACACTTCAGCAACTGGCGTCTGGTAAATCATGCCATTGTCACTGCTGAGATAATAGATATTGCTGTTTGAGAGATCGTAAGCAGCAACATGCTCTTGGACAACGATGGGATGGGTATTTTCCGGGGAAGAGATGTTCGCACGATAGAGCGTTGAGTCTTTTAGGAACAGTATGAAGTTTTTGAGCATTGGATCCCAGCGAGCGCTATGGATGTTTTTCTGATCGTCCAAGGAAAGAGTGAGCGCTGTTGCAGTATTTGTCTCGATATCAGCGATAACATAAGAGCGGACAGTGTCTTTGATAACGGGAATGATGAGTTTCGTGCTGTCGGGAAGCCACTCGATGTTTTCCGTATCATCTTCCGATATGGTGGCATCGGATATCGAAAAGAGCTGCTCGGTTTTTCCAGTTCCGGTGTCGAGAGTGCTGACAGAATATTGGTTGTCTGATTTTTTTACGATAGCGAACAGATTTTCTTTCGGAGCGTGAAACATCTTTATGACTTGTTCTGTGCCATCAATTGATGTAGTATCGTAGTTATCCTTTACGAGAATGACGTTCCAGAACTCTGTTGAGAGGCCGCTTTGCACGATGGCTTTTTTCGTCCATGTCTTGTAACCATCTGCTGATACGCTTATGAAATGTTCGCCAGGAGCGAGTCCAGCGATATGGATGGAATCATTCAGCATCCCGACGCTTTTCGATGGAATAGTTTCGCCATCAATAGAAATGTCAATCGTATCCGGATCTGACTGTATGCTGATTGATCCGGTATAAATGAAGATGCCTCGCTCGAGATTGAATCGATAGCCGAAAGCGTAAAAGAGGACAGAGAATGTCGTTACGAAAAAGAGGGTGACGAAAATCCAAAATATGAGCGGACGAAGATGATAGAGCATAAAGATGAATAAAGCCGTTCCTATACTTTCTTACAGAGTAGCTTTTTTGCATAGTATTGTCCAGAAAATCCTTCAGTCAAAGGATTTTTTTTGACAGTCATAGCGGCAGGATGGTAAAATTTCGCTGAAATGATCTTTTGCCGATTATGCAGCAAGTGAGCAGGTTTTTTTCTGGGATTGATTTTCCACAGACGCTTCCTGGCGATGTATCGCTTGTTTTCGCGTTTATCGGTTTGAGCCTTGCCTTCGGTTTCTTTTTCGGCCGTTTCAAATTGGTGAGTATCCTGATCAATGTCTATATCGCATTGGCGTTCATCGGCGTCATGCCATTGTCGATATTTGCATTTTCGACAGATTATGGCAAAGTCATTGTCTTTGTTTTGTTGCTCGCTTTTTTGACCGCTATTGATGAACGACTTTTTGATCTGCACATATCAAGCGCTGGATCAGATTTTTTTTGGAGGCTTTTTGTCATGAGTATTCTTGTAGCCGGAACTATTCTTTCCACAATATTATCGTTTTTACCGAAAAGCATCGCGCTTTCTTATGTTTCTTCTGTTGCTTATGGTTATTTCGCATCACCGTTTGCACTGTTGTTTTGGTTGACCGTACCATTAGGTATGCTGTTATTCATAAATAACCGTCTCCGATAGCTCTTTTTAAGAGGTTTTTTCAAGGAGATAAATGATTATTTTGCTTTAAAAAAGCCATAAAAAACGTTTCAGTTTTGTGAGGTAATAGCACCTCTTGACAGTCTTTTCAGAGCTGCTATACTGGGTAAGCAATCTGGATTCAAATGTGGATTGCTTTTGTTTCTTTTTCTCCCGAATTTAGATTTATTGAGCGCCTTGAGCGTCATGATTCTTTCGGAAAAAGTGAGTAAGGAGAAACAAAGCACTTTGACAATCGAAACATTGAGCAATAGATGATCACAATTTTTTGTGGTTAGTCCTTACTTCGAAGCTTCGTAAGAAGCGGAGATGTAAAAGACGGAGAGACCTCTATTTGGTAGCAGTGATGCTATCACGGAGTGTATCGCAAGATATGCTTCCATTTTGAGAGTTTGATCCTGGCTCAGGATGAACGCTGGCGGCGTGGATAAGGCATGCAAGTCGAAAGGGTTTAGGCCCTTGGCAAACGGGTTCGGATAACATAGGAATCTACCCTGAAGTCGTGGATAATCTGGAGAAATCCAGGATAATACACGATATGTTCTACGGAATAAAGATTTATCGCTTCAGGAGGAGCCTGTGTCCTATCAGCTTGTTGGTGAGGTAACGGCTCACCAAGGCTATGACGGGTAGGGGGTATGAGAGTATGGCCCCCAACATTGGAACTGAGACACTGTCCAAACACCTACGGGTGGCTGCAGTCGAGAATATTCCACAATGGACGAAAGTCTGATGGAGCGACGCCGCGTGCGGGAAGAAGGCCTTCGGGTTGTAAACCGCTTTTCTCTGGGAGCAATTACGATGAGAGTACCAGAGGAATAAGAGGTTACTAACTCTGTGCCAGCAGTAGCGGTAATACAGAGACCTCAAGCGTTATCCGGATTTATTGGGCGTAAAGCGCAGGTAGGCGGGTATGTTAGTCGGATGTCAAAGACCGGGGCTCAACCCCGGACAGGCATTCGAAACGGCATGTCTAGAGAGTGTGAGAGATCAGTGGAATTTATGGTGTAGTAGTGAAATGCGTTGATATCATAAAGAACACCCAAGGCGAAGGCAACTGATTGGCACATTTCTGACGCTGAGCTGCGAAAGCGTGGGGAGCGAATGGGATTAGATACCCCAGTAGTCCACGCCCTAAACGATGCATACTAGGTGCAGGGAGAATCGACCCTTTCTGTGCCGTAGCTAACGCGTTAAGTATGCCGCCTGGGAAGTACGAGCGCAAGCTTAAAACTCAAAGGAATAGACGGGGATCCGCACAAGTGGTGGAGCATGTGGTTTAATTCGATGGTAAGCGAGGCACCTCACCAAGGTTTGAAATCTAGCTGCAGAGCCCAGAAATGGGATGTCCTTCGAGGGTGCTAGACCAGGTGCTGCATGGTTGTCGTCAGCTCGTGTCGTAAGATGTTCCGTTCAGTCGGGAAACGAGCGCAACCCCTGTGAAGTGTTATACATGTCACTTCAGACTGCCCTCTCATTTGTTCAGAAACAGAGATGTTTGTGAATAGGTGAGAGGGAGGAAGGCGGGGATGACGTCAAATCAGCATGGCCCTTTGACACCTTGGGCGACACACGTGCTACAATGGCCGGAATAAAGGGTCGCCAAATCGCGAGATGGAGCCAATCCCAAAAAGCCGGTCTCAGTTCGGATTGGAGTCTG
>DBUA01000034.1:0-8608 GCA_002307715.1 Candidatus Moranbacteria bacterium UBA1302 | reverse complement strand
AACTCGACTCCATGAAGCTGGAATCACTAGTAATCGTGAATCAGCCACGTCACGGTGAATGCGTTCTCGGATCTTGTACTCACCGCCCGTCACACCAAGAGAGCTGGCAATACCAGAAGGCCCCGGGTCAAATCGGGGACGACGGTAGGGTTAGTAATAAGGGTGAAGTCGTAACAAGGCATCCGTAGCGGAAGCTGTGGATGAATCACCTCCTTTCTAGGGAGATAATGGTGTACAAAATAAGTATCATCTTCGGATGATGCTTATCAAGAGTTGATACCTAGTATCAAATTCTTAACCAATATGGTCGTTCATTACGCTTTATCTGTCAGCGCTTCGGCAAAGACAGACGTAGTAATGAAACATAGTAGCCATAGAGACCTCTGTCCAAGGACTAACCGCAAAAGATTTCGATACTTCTATTGTCTGCAAAAACCAGCCCGTAAGGACTGGTTTTTTGTTTCGTACGGTCGCTGGTATACTGATTGTATGAAAAAACTCTTTTTATCTTTCAGCGGGAAATTTGTCATCGAAAATTGATAAGATACTGCTTCAGTAAAAAGATATGATGTTGAAGCTAGATATGAAGAGAAAGATCGAGAATGAATCGAGAGGATTTATGAATAGCAAGAATATCGTTTTCATTGAGGGGGAAATATTTTTTATCTATTGAAAGCTGTGTAAGAGTGGCTTTGGTATTTTCATGAAGAAGATTCCTGTTTGCATAATGGTGTAACGTCTTATGATAAGGGTGATTTTTATTACAATGATGGCGGCTGTGGCGTATATTTCGGCGTATACGTTTTTTGCTGATTACCGAAAGAATGATCTTACTTCTTTAATTACGGAAGTGCCGTTTGTGGGGAATGTGATGCAACAGGTTGCGGAATCGGTTCAACCGATTTTCCCGGCCGCAGAAGAATCACAAGAAACGTTATTTTCTTGGGAATATCAAGGAGAAAAATATAGCCTCAGCGAGACACTCTATGCGTCGTATTATCGTTATTATGCCTCGTTGCCGATAGGCATCACTGATGATGGGAGTCTTTCGAAGAGTGCTAAAAGCGAGAGAGGAAATGCGATGTTCATGAAGTCCGCTGATGGAGATGATACGATAAAGCAGCTCGCCGAGTCTTTGCGTGTTCTCGGACAGCAGCATGCGTTAACGGATGATCACATAGCCGAGCTTGTGGTTGCGTTTGTACAAGCAATCCCATATGACCAACAGAAAATTGATCGTCGTGATGCCGGTCAAGATGGGGCGACTGAGAAGATATATTACCCGTATGAAACGCTTTATCTGAAAACGGGTGTTTGTCAGGATAAGAGCTATCTTGCATATATGCTTCTTCAAGAGCTCGGATATGGCGTAGCCCTTTTCGTTTTTCCGGAAGAAAATCATATGGCGGTAGGTATCCAATGTCCGGCCGCGTATGCGAATTATAGTTCGAAGTATTGTTTTGTTGAGACAACGAGTGTGGGCAATCGTATAGGGTTGATCCCCGAGCTTTCTTCGGGAAGCCGTATCGCTTCATCCGATCATGAAATAGAATTATCGGGTGAGAACGAATACAGCGAGCTTGGAAAGCCGGATATCGAAAATATATCAGCTGGCAAGGATTATACGGCTATTGCCGATACCATAGCGATGCAGAAGGAGATTGGTGATCTTAAAGCTGCTATTGTGTCGAGTCAGGCAACGCTTAAGAAAGCGAAGGCATCCATAGATAGCAATCAACAATCTGTTGATGATATGTTGAAAAAGCTTAAAAAGCTTTCTTCAACTGGAAAATATGAAGAATACAATGATTTGGTGAAGGAGTATAATGATGCGGTATCAAGCCTTACATCTGAAATCCATTCTTATAATGCGAAGGTCAAAGCAAGCAATGCGCTTGTAACAAAGTATAATCATCTCATAAAAGAGTTTTATCGATGACGTTGCGGCTTCCGTTTCTGTCAGAAAAGCGTTATAATATAATAAATATAACCTCTCATTTCTTATCAGAATATGTACGAGCGGATTTTCCAGGCTGTGAAATCAGTATCATTCGTTTTGGTTGCATTTTCAGCAGTTGTGTGTGCTTATCAATATGCTGTTTCGGTAAGGAATGATTATCCCGGAAAAACGTTTTCAGTCGATGCGTCAGGAGAGATCGATACGACGCCGGATGTCGCTACTTTTTCTGTAAGTGTTACGACAGAAGGTGGAAATGATGTCGCTGGAATTCAACAGTCGAATACCGACAAGATGAATCAAGTAGATGCTTTTTTGAAAGAACAAGGTATTGATGCGCGGGATATCAAGACATCGCAATATAGTATATCGCCGCGATATGAATACCCGCCGTGCGGAAAGGTCTCGTGTTCAGCGCCGAAGATTTCCGGTTATTCGATTTCGCAGACATTCGATATAAAAGTGCGTGATATTGCGAAGCTCGGAGCGTTGCTTTCTGGCGTTGTGGAAAATGGCGGCAACACTGTTTCTGAAGTGAAGTTTGTTGTTGATGATAGTGATGCGGCGCGCGATGTTGCTAGAAAAGAGGCTATAAGGAAGGCACAGGAAAAAGCTGAGTCCATAGCGCAATCGGCTGGTTTTCGTCTTGGAAAACTTGTGTCAGTATATGAAGATACCGCTGCTGATACATCGAACACTGGTGACGCTAGAGACGGTTTGATGAGCGCAAAACTTTCTACGCCGGTGATAGAACCGGGAACTCAGGAGACTCAAGTGCAAATGACTTTGACATATGAAATCCATGATTGAGCAGATATTTACGGCATGTCCATGGATGATAAGGAATTGATAGAAGCTCATTTTCAAGGAGATGTTCAGGCATTCTCTTTGTTGCTTGATCGGTATCTTTCACCGATGTATGGTTTTGTCTTCCAGATGGCTCGTGATCGCGAGATGACTGATGATATTGTCCAAGAAACATGTATCAAAGCTTGGAAGCATCTTTCAGGATTTGATTTGGATAAGAGTTTTAAGACTTGGATTTTTACGATTGCTAAGCGTACCGCTCTTGATTATTTCAAAAAAAAGAAGGCTATTCCATTTTCGGCATTTGATGATGGAGATGGTGGGAGCATTTTTGAAGATGTGAGCGATATTCGAGAGAAACCTGACGAAGAGTTTATACAAAATGAATCAATAGAGGAACTTGATAAGGCGCTTGATCTCCTTCCGGAAGGATCGAAAAATATCCTCGTATTGGCGTATAAAGAAGATTTGTCGCTTCAAGAAATAGCCGAAGTGCTTGGAGAGCCGTATAATACTGTGAAAAGTAGGCATAATAGAGCCCTTCGGAAGTTACGGAACATTATGGCGCCGAAAAATCTTACAGTATCGTAGTATAAGCATCAATAAAGCATTTTATGGATACACTTCGCACTCTCTTTCATCAGATTCCTAGTCAAGAAGCCTCTTATGGTTTAAAAGGCCGTATTTTGGCGGCTATTGCCACAGAATTAGAAAAAAGAGTCAAATTAGAGCGTCGAGCGGCTTATACAGGTATGTTATTCTCAGTTGCGATCGCTTCCATCGCTAGTTTCGGGTATGGAAGCGAATTTATCCAATCCGATTTCTGGAGTCTTACTTCTCTCGTATTATCGGATACTAGCGTTTTGACAGGATATTGGAGTAGTGTGGCGTATTCGCTGCTTGAAACTTTCCCGGTCGGTGCAGCCATAGCATTTGTGTTGCCGGTTTTCTTGTTTTTGATATCTCTTGGGACATATTCGAGATTTCAGCAAGATGCTGATCGATATGGCCGCTACCGGATCGGGAATGGCACATCTGTAACCGCATGACTGGATTGTAATATATTTTCAATACCCTTAAGCCGTTGTAAATCTTTATGAATATATCGAATCTTTCACAGTCCAGAACTTTTCGCGTAGCGGTTGTCATTGTTGGTGTGGCGCTTGTGGCGTTGTTGAGTTTTTCGGCAGGCCTTACGGTCGGAATCCGCAAAGCGAAATTTTCGTATGCGTTCGGTGAGAATTATGAACGGAATTTCGGTACTGGAGTGCCGATGTCTGGAAGACAACAAGGCGAAGATGGTATGATGGATGGAGGAAAGCGTTCGATGATGCCATTTGCCGATGCTGACTCCCGAGATTTCCGCAATGGGCACGGCTTGGTAGGTGAAGTTATTTCGACTGCGGATGGGTCGATTATAGTGGAAGATGTTTTCGGAAATGAGAATACGGTTTCGGTAGGGGACAATGTCATAGTAAAAAATGGCCGTGAGACAGCATCTGTATCAGATATAGCTATTGGGAATCATGTCGCTATTATTGGTGAACCAGACGAGGAAATTGGGAAGGTGTCAGCACGATTTGTGCGCATTTTGCCAGAACCATCGGTTGGTGATAGTGTGACGAGTGTAGTAGACGATAATAATCAATCAGAGCGTTAATCTTCTTTTATGATAAAAGATATCTTACTTGTTATGAAGAATCATTGGAAAGCGATTGTGACGATTGTTCTCGTCTCAGCATGTGGTTTTTATTATTATAATAAATCATCTTCTTCTCAGACGACCACGACTGTTATGCAGCCTCAAGAAGTTGAACGTGGGGATTTGAGTGTCAGTGTATCCGGTAGCGGACAGATGGAGGCGATTTCTCAAGTTGATTTGGTGTCGGTTGTCGCCGGGGATGCTATCGCTGTCAATGAAGTTTTCGTTAAGAACAATCAGGAAGTTAAAAAGGATCAAGTTATCGCCGTGCTTGATACTCAGGATGCGTTGCGTGATATCGAAAACGCTAAGTTAGCATTGCGGAGTTCACAAATAAAGCAGAAACAGGTGGAGGATTTGTATGAGAATCTGACAAAGGAGGATCGTTGGCAACGCCAGACTCAGGAAGTGGATGTGCAAGAACAACAGATAGCTTTGGAGAAGACACAAGAGAAGCTTCAGGATTATTATATTAAGGCGCCATTTGATGGTATTATTACAAGCCTTGCGGTTGAAGCAGGTGATTCCGTGTCTAATACGACAGTTTTAGCTTCGGTTATCACGAAAAAGATGCATGCGACAGTCACGTTGAATGAAGTGGATGCTGCGAAAGTCGTTGAAGGCGATAAGGCAGTGTTGACGTTTGATGCCTTACCTGATGTGACGCTTTCTGGAACGATATCGCGCATTGATACGATTGGTACGGTTTCCTCAGGAGTCGTTTCGTATGATGCTGAAATTGAGTTGGATACTCAAGATGATCAGTTAAAACCAGGTATGAGCGTGAGTGCTGATATTACAGTTTCAGAGCGGAATAATGTTGTCTTAGTACCGAATACGGCTATTACAACGACAGATGGGAAAACGACAGTGGAGACGTCACAGGGGACTAAAGAAATCAAGACTGGTATTACGGATGATGTCAATACCGAAGTAGTGAGTGGTTTATCGGAAGGCGATGATGTACTCATTGAAACGGAAGTGAGTTCTTCGGAAACAGCTTCTTCATCAAGTTCTTCAAGTATTTTTAAATCGCTCTTTAGCGGACCTGGCAGACGCAATTAATTATCAGATCAGGCAGGCTCCCTATGATTCAATGTAAAGATATCAGGAAAACGTATGTGAATGATGGTAATTCGACAGAAGTGTTGAAGGGTATATCATTCGATATTCAAGATGGTGAGTTCGTTTCGATTATGGGACCGTCCGGTTCTGGAAAATCGACACTCATGCATATCTTAGGCGCACTTGATACTGCTACGAGCGGGAAATATCTCCTTGATGGTAAGGATATCTCAAGTTTCTCTGAAGATGAATTGGCACATATCCGGCGTGATAAGATCGGTTTCGTATTCCAGGCATTCAATCTGTTGCCAAGAACAACGGTTATTCGGAATGTTATGTTACCGCTTATTTATCAGGAAATTCCGGTTGCAGACCGCTTGGAGCGTGTTGAGGCCTCATTGAGGGCCGTCAATCTCGATGAAAAACGATGGGAACATCATTCAAATCAACTTTCCGGCGGCCAGATGCAACGTGTCGCCATAGCGAGAGCGCTCGTCAATAATCCATCGCTGATTCTGGCTGATGAGCCGACGGGAAATCTTGATACGAAGACAGGCGATCTTGTGCTTGAGACATTTGAACGGCTTAATCGTGAGCATGGGCATACCATCGTGTTGATTACTCATGAGCCAGATGTTGCTGAACATGCTGATCGAACATTGTTAATCCGTGACGGAGAGCTTATTTCAGATACGAAGAACGTCAAACCATAATCTTCCACTTATGCTTACTTCCGATCTGACACAGGAAATATATACATCAGTCACTGTCAATAAGTCACGGTCTGGACTGACAATGCTTGGTATTGTTATCGGTATTGCATCAGTTATCGTTATGGTAGCAATCGGACGTGGAGCGCAGTCTTCTATTGAGGAAAGTATCCAGTCTATCGGCTCAAACTTGCTGATGGTTCGTCCAGGTGCAGAGCGCGATCCTGGATCGCCTGTCATGGGTGCGCGTGGATCCGCTGAAACGCTGACGCTTGATGATGCGGAAAAACTTCCTTCTATGGTTTCAGCAATCGAATCGGTCGCGCCGCAGGTTTCATCGAATGGCAAACAAGTGATTGCAGATGGTCAGAATACCAATACGAGCATAACCGGTGTGACGGAAGTATATGCTACTGTTCGGAATGTTTCCGTATCATCTGGGAATTTTATTTCTGCGGCGCAGAATAAGAATCTTTCGAAGGTAGCGGTCATCGGTCCGGATGTCGAAGAGGCTCTTTTTGGTGAGAATGCGACTGGTACGGTCGGAAAGAAGATACGTATTGCTGGGACGGAATTCACGATTATCGGTGTAACTGTTGCGAAAGGCGGTACAGGCATGGGGAGTTCGGATGATGTCATATATATACCGCTTTCGACGGCTCAGCAGTTTTTCACGGGCAGTAAATATGTCTCGATGATCAACATACAAGTCAAGAGCGGAGCTGATATGGATGCTGCATCTGCGGCAGTTACGACTGCGCTTTTATCGCTCCATGATATCGCTAATGCCGATGATGCGGATTTTTCCATTATGAATCAGGCGGATATTGTCTCGACTGCTTCATCGGTAACGAGTACGTTTACAGCGCTTTTGGCGGCGGTTGCCGGTATATCGCTTGTCGTCGGAGGGATCGGCATCATGAATATGATGTTAACGACTGTGACGGAACGCACTCGCGAGATCGGGTTGCGGAAAGCTATCGGCGCTGAAGGACAGGATATACGAAAGCAGTTTCTTTTTGAAGCGGTAACATTGACATTCGTCGGAGGAGCGACAGGCGTGGCGTTAGGTTGGATCATTTCGTATATCGCGAATGCCTATGGTGTGACTGCTTCAGTCTCTCTGAATTCCGTTTTGCTCGCTTTCAGTGTTTCAGCAGCTATCGGTATCGTATTCGGATATTATCCGGCATATCGAGCCGCTAAATTGAGTCCTATCGAAGCGCTCAGATACGAATAGCGTTTCTCAGAAAACAGGATATCTTTCTTGGTATCCCATATTGAAACAAGTTTTCTCATTATGGCCGAGGTATCAGCGAAGAGATTGCGATTTCCTGTAGAATCGTACGTTCCGGATGGTATCGTTTTCGGTAAGCGCGCGGAACATCAGGGTATCTTCTGGGGCGTGCATCTTGGTGAGGATTGTAATCTTCCAGCTGGCACGGATGTCTATGCGATTGGTGATGGTACTGTCGTGTATGCTGCCTTGCATGAAGGAACCGCGGAAAAGGGCAATTGGGGACATATCATTATAATCCGTCATCGGCACCCTCGGCTGAAGAAGGTTTTCTATTCGCTGTATGCGCATTTAGGGAAGTGCTTCAAGAATATCGGTGACGCGGTCGTTTGTGGGGAGCCGATAGGTTTCGTCGGTGAGGCATATGTTCCTGAGAATGGTTTTTGGCCGGCTCATTTGCATTTTGCGATCTATATAGGGCCATGGAAGGGGGAAGTTCTTCCAGGGTATTGGAAAGAAGGAGATAAGCGGACACGGCCCGAATGGTGGCGATGTCCGAGTGAATTCATTCGTGAATATGATGGAAGTGAAAAGAAAAAAGCCTGATCAGGCTTTTTGAGAGACGGGACTTATTTGGTAGGAAAGAGGTTCATTTATAGTGCGCTCGGAGGGGATCGAACCCCCGACCCTCTGGTTCGAAGCCAGATGCTCTAATCCACTGAGCTACGAGCGCGGTGCTTTTTAAGGATATCAGAAAAATAGCGCTTGGTCAATCGCGAGTATTGACGAGCCTATTCCATTCTGATATCATTGATATATCGCTTGAAAAAGCATTTTTTTCTGTTTCATACAGAATAAAATATGGGTGTATAGCTCAGCTGGTAGAGCAGTGGCCTCTTAAGCCAACGGTCGTAGGTTCGAGCCCTACTACACCCACAAAGCGCCCTCGTAGCTCAATGGATAGAGCAGGGGTCTTCTAAGCCCTTGATGTAGGTTCGATTCCTGCCGAGGGCACAGAAGAAAAAAAGTGAAAAAGCCTCCAGAGGGGTGACTATCGTTCAATGGTAGGACAATGGTTTGTGGTACCATGAATCAGGGTTCGATTCCCTGTAGTCACCCCTGTGGGGGTT
>DBUA01000044.1:3374-5150 GCA_002307715.1 Candidatus Moranbacteria bacterium UBA1302 | reverse complement strand
GAGACGCTCATGTGCGGGCTTGTCATCGTGGTGAGGGGGCGCGGCATGGGTAAGGTTGCTGGAGCAGTGGCGGAAAACGTTTTTCCGTATCTTCGAACAGATGTTGATATATTAGGCTGCACGCTTGATACTGTAGCTGCTTTCGACCGGATGATCGGATGGGAAGAACCTGATCCAGAGATGTTTGCATTGCTGCAGACGTATCTTTTTTGTGCGGATTCACTTGTACAAAACGGTAAAGAAGAACGCATAGCCGTCCTGTCGCAGGGTTTTTTGGTGCAGCTTTTTGAACGTCTCGGGTATCGTCTTGAGACTGAAATATGTGCCGTTTCGGGCGGACGACTCACATCTGGAGGACAGCATTTTTTCAGTCCTGGTTCTGGAGGCGTTCTTTCGGAAGAGCATCATCATACCGATATGCAAGCGTTTCCTATCAGTGAGAATGCTATCAAACTCATCCGTCTTTTTCTGGGCAATCGATTGGAATCATTGCAGCGTATCCAAGTCGATGAGGATGATGCGCGTGAAATTGATCGGATTGTACAGCGTTTTTTCCGTTGGATACGGCCGTAGGTATTCCTGTTGACGTTGATGGCTTTTCGGAGTATTCTAGAGTCCCTAGTACTTTTATAAAAGGAGCATCAGTAATGCCTATTTTTCCTAAATGGACGCGCACGGCCGCTTGTGCTGTTTTTTCGATGTCGGTCTTGACATGTGCGGCAACAGAGCATATCGTCTCGAAGAAAAAAATTCCGAAAGTGTCGGTATCGACGCTTGATCAGGAGTATGAATTCCCTTCGTTGCAAGAAGAGGATGTTTTTCCAGAGAAATTTGCTGATGGTGCTAAGCGAGCTCCCCAGGAAAAACGTCCGATATCCAAGCGGTCGTATCGCCCGAAATCTCATGATGAGTTGTCGATTCGTTTTGGGATTCCATCACCTGGTTGTCTGTATGCCATGCATGATGGGAATGAAAAAGAGCGAGTACTCCGTCAAGTTGCTTGCATACGCAGGAATTATGGCGGAGCAATCGATGATGCTGTACGTTTGCATAATGTGTTGCCGCGTCCGATCGTTGAAGCGGTCATATATCAGGAATCACGCGGACGTCCGGATACGGTATCTCCTATCGGAGCTAGAGGAATCATGCAGTTCATGGATCCATTAGCGCATCAATACGGAGTCAAAAATCCGTTTGACCCCTACGAAAGCATCCCTAAAGGGACGCAGGTACTTGCGGATTATGTGAGGCATTTTGGTTCGATCGATTGGGCATTGGTCGCATACAATCGTGGCCCGGCTGCCGCTGGAAGAATGATAGACGCCGGACGAGAAGCCGGAACTATCAAATATGTGCGTGAAGTGCGGCGTGTCGCTCGACTGCTTGCGTCAGCTGATCGCGGATGAAGCGACGCATTTGATGTTCCATGTGAGGTTAACCCGAGCGCAACGCGCCCGGGTTTTTTATTTGTATCGGGTATGAGATGTTGATATAATAAAGTCGTATCTGTAGGAGGAAAAACACTATGTCTCTCAAAGAGCTGAATGATAAGCTTCATGGCCGTGATGTTCATCTTGATCGGACGAGGAATTACACCTCATTCGATCCTGATCGGCCAGATGTCGGCGGACAGGCTGCGGAAGCATTCAAGAAATCAGATCAGTGGTCTCAACAATCAGTAGCATCTTCAGAAATCATTCTTCAGGACCTTTCTCTTGAGCGTGCCCGGCAGAAAAAGATTCGTATCTGGCTTTCTTTGGCTGGAGCGGTAGTGGC
>DBUA01000044.1:0-3014 GCA_002307715.1 Candidatus Moranbacteria bacterium UBA1302 | reverse complement strand
ACGTTCGATTATTCTAACCGAAATTTAGCAACGTTGAAGAACGTTTCTGTCGTTGTGTCGTTTCCAGAAACATTCCATCCGGAATCCAATGATCAAGTCGCAATTTCCGGTTCACAAGCGACAATTCCCATCGGGACTGTCGGTTGGAACGGGAAGGGAAGCGTGACGCTTTCAGGAAAATTCTATGGTTCAAAGGGGGACGTCGGATATTTTTCCGCCGCATTGAGATATATCCATGGAGGAACAGCGTCTGAAATATCGTCGCAGTACGGCGTGAATGTCGCTTCATCGCCGCTTTCGATAGAAATAACGTCGCCGCTTGAGCTTTCGAGCGGTCAAGAGATGGTGTATGAAGTTGATTATGCTAATACTGGAGATCTTGCATTTTCCAATGTCAGGACGCAGATGGATTATCCGGATGGCTTCACGTTTGTGAGTTCTGAGCCGAGTCCGTCAGAAGGTGATAGTGTCTGGTATCTTGGCACGCTTCCTGGTGGAACTATCGGAAAAATTGTCATCAGAGGCGTGCTATCAGGGACAGATGGCGTATCAAAGACAGTTGGAGGGAAAATCGGTTTTTTTGAGGATGCAAGCAGCGTTTTCATCCCGTATGGACAGAATGAACGGCAAACAAAGATAGTGGCATCGCCGCTTACCATAGCGCAGACAGTCAATGGATCAACGAGTCTGACAGCCAAACCGGGCGAAATGCTCCGATATTCCATCGTGTATCGTAATAATGGAAATACATCGCTTCGTGACGCGGTCATAACGATCGCATTGGATTCCGACCAGCTTGATTATAGCCAGCTTTCGCTTTTTCAGTCTGGCGCATATGATCCCGCATCTAAGACGATCACTTGGAAGGCATCGGATGTCCCGGCGCTTTCGCGGCTTGATCCTGGAGCACAAGGCGAACTCGTCTTTAGCGTGCCGATTTATGATACGGTTGTTATTGGTGAGAATGAACGTAATCTTTCCATCCGTTCTGTCGCAAAGATAGATAGTCCGGATGTGCCTCGGACTACTGGATCGAATAAGATTATCGGGAGCGATACGTTATTCGTGAAAATTGCGGCGGGCGTGAAAGTGAGTCTGGTCGGAGCATATGCCGATACGACATTTTCGAATAGCGGATCATTGCCTCCTGTTGTCGGATCAGAAACGACATATACTATGCGTGTAAGAATTGATGGATCTTCGAATGATGCGATAGGGTCTCGCGCTGTCGTAGCGCTTCCGACAGGGGTCTCTTTCAAAGGCAAAGTGTTGCCGGAAAGTGAATCAACGACATGGAATGAACGGACGCATGAACTCTCATGGGAAGTGGGAACGCTTTTAGCTGGATCGAAGAATCGTGAGATCGCATTTCAAGTGGGGATTACGCCGAATGTCAGCCAAGTCGGCAAGGAAGCAACGTTGATCAATCAGGTGACATTCACTGGTAAGGATTCTTTTACAAATGATGATATTACTGTCGTGAGTCCGTCAAAGACGACATATTTTCAAGAAGATCAATCCGTTAGAGATAACGGAGGACAGATAAAAAGCGCACAATGAATGGATTTGCCCTCAAAGAGCTTGGAAAAAAAAGCCGTTCTGGTTTGGTAACGACTGGGAGTGGTATGCTTGTCACGCCCTTTTTTATGCCGGATGCGACCCGGGCAGCTGTGCGCGGAGCGTCTTCGAGCGATGTCGACCATTCCGGCATCGAAGCTTTAGTGGTGAATACGTACCATCTCATGCTCCAGCCTGGCGAGACGCTGATCCGGAAGGCTGGTGGAATACACCAGTTCATGGATTGGCAAAAGCCGGTGCTTTCGGATTCTGGCGGCTATCAGGTGTATTCGCTTATCCATCGGAACCCTGAAATGGGAAAAATCACCGAAGACGGAGCAGAATTCAAGTCTGTTTTTGATGGTTCGAAATATCTTTTGACGCCGGAGCGTTCCATCCAGATACAGTTCGATCTCGGAGTCGATATGATGGTCTGTCTTGATGATCCTCGGCCGAATGATGTTTCTGAGTTGGAAGCAGCTGAAGCGGTAGAACGGACGATACGTTGGGCGGCGCGCTGCAAGGATGAGTATGTGAAACAAGTCGCTATGCGCGGGTTATCGGAAGAGACACGGCCGCTTCTTTTCGGAGTGGTGCAGGGTGGCATGTTTGTCCGTCTCAGGGAACATTGTGCTCAGAGTCTTACGGAAATTGGTTTTGGTGGTTATGGTTTTGGTGGCCGCCATATCGATAATGATGGGAATTTTTTGGAAGAGATAGTCGCAAAAACAGCAGCAGCTCTTCCGAACGAACGCCTTCGTTTCGCACTCGGTATCGGTACGCCGTCCGATATCGTGCGTTGTTATCGTTTAGGATGGGACATGTTCGATTGTGTCATACCGACGCGTGAGGGCCGGCATGGCCGGTTGTTCGTATGGAAAAGCGGACCGTTGGATGTTTTAGGCAGTTTTTATGCTACGATGAATATCAATAACGAGCAGTACAAGGAAGATTTTTCTCCGGTTGATGCGACATGCGATTGCGAGCTTTGCACTTGCTTTACGCGAGCTTATCTCAAACATCTTTTCAGGGTTGCAGATCCGCTCGCTGGGCGACTCGCCTCGCTTCATAATCTCCGTTTTTATGCTCGGCTCATGGAGCGATTGCGGCAAGACGGATGAAAGGAAAAGAAAAAAGCGCGTCAACAAGTGATCACGCTTTGTGAGGTTTTCGTTTTCAGCCTTCTAGGGACTGATGGGGTTGGAAAGATTTTCAAAATGGGGATACGTTTCGCATATCGTATGCTTGCAATTGTTCCATCAGGCAAGTGATGGCGACGAGTTTCTCTTGAAGCTCATGCCGGTGTCCGATTGCTTCATTAGGATCTTGTATGGCAAGAGCACTTCGGATGATTGACTCCAGCGATGACAGGGTGATGATGCGTTGAGTGTTGCCTTCGCCGATGGAGCGAATGTTGACATCGTGGCCTTGCGCAAGGGCTTTGATTTCCTGGTCAA
>DBUA01000026.1 GCA_002307715.1 Candidatus Moranbacteria bacterium UBA1302 | reverse complement strand
CCGATGTTGAAAATAGCATTCGCATCCCTATTGGCCGGCATAGTAGCGCAAGCCTCGAAATCGGTATTCGCTTTGACTATAAGCGAGCTTGATACATTCGTAAAAGTATTGCTTCAACTCATAATGGGATTGGCAATCGGCGGTACGGCGTTCATTCTTTTCTGCTATTGGCTCAAGGTTGATGAGCTTGGCATGGTGAAACGGTTCGTCTTTTGCAAGATACTCCGCCAACCGGAAACAGCCGTTTTGGCCGAAGATCATCCGGAGCGCGGAGAATGGTGATAGTGTTTCAGCCTTGCCTTCGTAGCGTTTTTTCATTACCGTAGTGAAATGAGACAAGAACATATCCGCAACTTCTGCATTATCGCGCATATCGATCATGGTAAGTCTACGCTTGCCGATCGTTTGCTTGAGCTTACCAAAACCGTGGAACAGCGCAAGATGAAGGAACAGTTGCTTGATCAGATGGATCTCGAGCGTGAGCGCGGTATTACGATCAAGCTTCAGCCGGTACAAATGCACTATGTGTATCAAGATACGGAGTATACATTGAATCTTATCGATACGCCTGGACATGTCGATTTCCATTATGAAGTATCGCGTTCATTGGCGGCTGTTGAAGGAGCGATTCTTTTGGTTGACGCGACCAAGGGCGTGCAGGCGCAGACACTCGCCAACTTGTATCTCGCTATTGATCAGGGACTGGAAATTATTCCAGTCATCAATAAGATTGACCTGCCGAATGCCCAAGTGGAAAAGACGAAAAAAGAGATCGTCCACGTGCTTGGCTGTCCGGAAGACGATATATTGCTCGCATCCGGCAAGACGGGTCTTGGCGTACAGGCGGTGCTTGAGCGTGTGATTGAGCGTGTACCGGCTCCGAATGGTGATGAGTCGAAACCGCTCCGCGCACTCATTTTTGATTCTGTTTACAATACGTACAAGGGTGTCGTGGCATATGTGAAGGTGGTTGATGGCGCGGTGAAGCGTGATGATGCGTTGTATATGCTCGGTACGAAACAGGATGGTATTACAGTTGAAGTCGGATTGTTTAAGCCGAATCTTGTTCCGGTAGGGATATTGAAAGCAGGCGATATCGGCTATATAGCGACCGGCCTTAAAGATGTATCTCATTGCCGTGTGGGAGATACTATCACATATGAGCGATATGATCGCGTTGGCGTTGCTGTCGAACAGTTGCCGGGATATAAGGAAATCCGGCCGACCGTATATGCGAGTCTGTACCCGGTTGATGGCGATGACTATACCGTTATGCGGGATGCATTGGATAAGCTGAAATTGAACGATGCTGCATTCGTCTTTGAACCGGAAAGTAATCAGGCACTTGGTCGCGGTTTCCGATGTGGTTTCCTCGGGCTTTTGCATCTTGAGATTATTCAGGCCAGGCTCGAGAGAGAATTTCAGCTTGAGCCGACCATTACGACGCCATCTGTCGTATATGAATTGAAGCTGCGGGGAAGTGAAAAGCATATTCCGTTGTATTCACCTTCGGATTTGCCTGATCCAGCAAGTATTGAAGCGACGTATGAGCCGTATGTCTCGCTTTCGATCGTGACGCCGACTGAATATCTCGGCGGTGTGATGCAGCTGTCGCAATCTATTCGTGCTGAATACAAGAATACCGAATATATCGATGAAGAGCGGGCACTGCTTTCGTTTGAGGCTCCACTGATGGATGTCATCGTCAATTTTCATGATGATTTGAAGAGTGCTTCATCGGGATATGCGTCGATGAATTATGAGCCAATCGGATATCGTCCGAGTGATGTCGTGAAATTGGATATCATGGTGGCCGGGGAGCCGGTGGATGCGTTTGCGCGCATGGTTCCGAAACGTGATGCGTATAGCGAAGGCAAGCGCGTCGTAGAGAAGCTGAAAGAAGTTTTGCCACGTCAGAATTTTGCTGTCGCTATCCAAGCAGCTATAGGCGGAAAAGTCATCGCTCGCGAAACGCTTGCCGCGTATCGGAAGGACGTAACGGGTTATATGTATGGCGGTGATTTCTCGCGTAAGAAGAAGCTTTTGGAAAAACAGAAACGCGGAAAAAAGAAAGCAGCGGAGATGGGAAAGGGGAAGGTTCCTATTCCAAGCCAAGCTTTCTTGGCGGTATTGAAAAAATAGAGTAGCATGAAAAACATAATCAATCGATCATAGAGTGTATGGATTTCGGAACATCCAAGGCGAATGCGGCGGAACATAACAATGAGCAAGTAGAAAAAATAGATGGCGAAATCGATGAAGCATTGGATCGCTTCGGTACCGAAGCTCCCGCAGCAGCGCTTCTTGATGCCGTGCAGAATCTTCCGGACGAAGCGAAGGTCGTATTGGAATATATTCTCAATTCTGAGGGGTCTTCATTCTTCGACCTGGGAGCTTTCGGCGAGGATGGGACGGAAGGTGAAGTGGCGATCCTTCTTGACCTTATTGATAGTCTGGCTTCGGCTCAGACTGAGGCGGATCGAAAGAAAGTGGCGCATGAGGTTGTCGAACATCTTTGATTTTTCTGTTGAATGACCGATAGCCGACTTTTTCTTTTTCTGACTTCGCGGTATACTAGGGATGTAATATGTTGTATGCGGTTGGCGCGAGGTCCGGATATCGGGAATCCTCAGCTTACGGCG
>DBUA01000018.1:3103-4832 GCA_002307715.1 Candidatus Moranbacteria bacterium UBA1302 | reverse complement strand
CGCAAACGACACTGTCCGTAGGAGATACGGAAGGTATTATCGTGGCGCTTAAAAAGAAGTACCCGCAGATTATCGCGCCGCCGCTTTCTGATATCTGTTTTGCGACGACCAATCGCCAGGCAGCCGTAAAGGAGCTTGCGATGGTTTGTGACCTTGTTCTCATTCTCGGATCCAAGACCTCTTCTAATTCTATGCGGCTCATGGAGACGGCACGCTCGAAAGGGATAGCGGCATATCTTATCGATGATGTGTCGGAAATCGAGCCATCATGGTTCGATACTGTTGGAACTATCGGTATTTCAGCTGGGGCGAGCGCGCCGGAGTATGTTGTTGAGAATGTTGTCGCGTATTTCCGCGAACACGGTATTCCTGTCGAAGATTTTATCGTTAAATCGGAAAATATGCATTTTTCCGAACCGCTGGCGCTTATGCATGCTCGTGAAAATGATTTTTGAGTATAGAGTATGCGTATAGCTGTGCAGGTGAGCGATCTCGATCATGAGAGGATTGATGGGACGCGCGTCTATCTGAAGGAGCTCTTGAAACGTTTCGGCTCATTATCGCCAGGGACGAAATTCGCACTGTACCATAAGGGCGTTTTCAATCCGGTGCTCGCGCCTCCAGAAATGCCGAATTATGTGGAGCGGAGTCTGCCATTTCCGTATGCATGGATGCAGACGCGATTCGCACTCGAGATGTTCCTTCAGAAGCCGGAGAAGCTGTTTTTACCGATCCAGGCAGCGCCGATCATCATGCCGCGAGCGACAGAGGTAACAGCGACAATCCATGATCTCGCATTTAAACGATACCCGGAAACGTTTCCAAAGAGTCATCTTTGGAAACTCAATTTCATGTTGGATGCGGCTGTAAAGCACGCGAATAAGCTGATAGCGGTCTCCGAATCGACCAAGTATGATCTGCTTGAATTTTTTCCGTATCTTTCTCCAGATAAGATCCGGGTCATTCATCATGGTTTCGATGCCGCTTTCTTCAGTGAAAAACTTCTTCAGGAAAGTATACGGTCAGTCCTCTCTCGGTATCGGCTGCCGATTGCCAATTACATCCTTTATGTCGGTGCTCTCCAGCCGCGCAAAAATCTCGTACGGCTTATTGAGGCATTCGATATGGCCAAGAAAAGCATTCCGGAAATGAAGTTAGTGCTCGCTGGTGAACCAGCCTGGCTGTCGGAGAGTATTTTAGCGACCCGAGAGAATAGCCCATACAAAGACGATATCATCCTGACTGGACGCGTCTCATTTGATGATCTGCGAGCTCTTTATCAAGGCGCACGATTTTTCACCTTTCCGTCGCTTTATGAAGGATTCGGTTTGCCGATTCTTGAAGCGTTTGCATCTAGTGTGCCAGTGTTGACTGCTGGTAATTCGAGTCTGACCGAAGTGGCTGGTAAGGCAGCGCTCTATTGCCATGCGGAAAGCATTCCGGATATAACTGAAAAGCTTGAGCGTCTTTGGGATGATGCCGGACTACGAGAAGATCTCATCGTCCGCGGCGCAGAACAGTTAAAAAAATTCTCCTGGGAACGATGCGCCCAGGAGACGATAGATTTCATATTGCAGCCGTGACTTTCGACTTAGCTGGCCCGAGTAGAGGTCGATGGCTTCGTTGTCGAATTATCATATCCGTTTTGCTGTGACTCAGGATTTGAAGGAGATGAGGCGTTTTTTTGGGATGATGTGAGATAGAGATAGATTCCTATAATGGAAGCGAC
>DBUA01000018.1:0-2721 GCA_002307715.1 Candidatus Moranbacteria bacterium UBA1302 | reverse complement strand
AATCTTGCATTTCTGCGTATTTTGTGTCAGAATACTTCTGTTGCTTGAAGGGCCTTCATATTTTGTGCGCCTGAATTTAGCGTCGGTTTTTATTTTTTCTGATTTTAACCGATGAAGCGTGATTAAAAGGGATAATATGGGATTGTATAAGAGTGTGTTATGGCGAAAGATAATGTCGTATTGAGATTCGATAAAGTGTCCTTCGAATATGGCCATAGAAAGCCTATTCTTGATGAGGTGAGTTTCAGCGTGCGGAGCGGTATGAAAGCGACACTTATGGGTCAGAATGGTGCCGGAAAGAGTTCGCTTTTTAAACTTATCACGGGAGACCATGTACCGCAGTCCGGGCGTATTTCTATTGATGCCGGAGCAACGGTCGCTATCGCGCGCCAGGTTATTCCGCGTGAAGAACTAGGGTTAACGGTCAGTGAATTTTTCATGAAACATTGGGGCGGACAGGAATGGGAACTTGAGATGGCAGTGCGTGATGTGCTTGGTATTGTCAACATGCCGATGCCACCGCTCGATAAGAAAATCGATGCTTTTTCGGGAGGGCAACAGGCGCGGCTTCTGCTTGCATCGGCGTTGATACAGGATCCTGACATTCTTCTGCTTGATGAGCCGACGAACAATTTGGATTATGCCGGTATCATGCATTTGACGCAATTCCTGATTGAATACCAAAAGACAGTGCTTGTCATATCGCATGATGCGGAATTCTTGAATTCGTTTACGCACGGAGTACTTTATTTGGATGTCTTCACTCATAAGATAGAGCAATATTCCGGTGATTATTATGATGTCGTCGAAGAAATAAAGCGTCGTATCGAGAAGGAACAGAGTGAGAACGTCCGATTGGAACGGACTATTCGCGAAAAGAAAGATCAAGCGAATGTCTTTGCGAATAAGGGTGGCAAGCTTCGAGCAGTCGCAAAGCGTATGCGTGATCTTGCTGAAGAGCTTGAAGAAAATAAGGTAGATATCCGGCAGGAAGATAAGACGTTGCCGTCATTCCGTATAGAATGCAATGATATCGTTGGGCGTATTGTCAGCATCAAGACAGTGTCGCTCATCACCGAAATGGGCCCGGCCATTAAGCGTGTTGATCTTGATTTGAAGCGTAATACGCATTTGCTTGTTTCTGGACCGAATGGCATAGGGAAGAGCACGTTCCTTGAAGCGTTGGCGAATGGTGACACTGAACGCGCTGTCATCACGCCAGGTGTGAAAGTCGGTTATTATCGGCAGGATTTCTCGACGCTTGATTTTGATAAGACAGTTGCGGAAACGCTCTTGCCAGTCACGGATGATGGCAGTATGGAGACGGCATATCGTGTTGCTGCGCGGTTCCTTTTGCCGGCAGAGCTGGTGCAGAATAAAGTGGCAAGTCTTTCGGAGGGACAGAAGGGTCTATTGATGTTCGCGTATCTGTTTTTAGAGAAGCCAGAACTTCTTATACTTGATGAACCGACGAATCATATCAATTTTCGCCATTTGCCTGTTATCGCTGAAGCGCTTGATCAATACAAAGGAACGATGATTTTCGTCTCGCACGTGCCGGACTTCGTTTCGGATATCCGTATCGATGAAGTGCTTGATCTCGAATCGCTCGCGTGAAGCGTAGAGGGGATTATATAAACATGAAAACCGCCGTATCTGGGCGGTTTTTTTGTTAGGATAAGGAGGAGTAACGACTTAGGTGAATCAGGATTCGTTCCCGATTCGTATAGCGAGATACCCTACGGAAAGGAAGCCTATAAGTATGATGGGTATGGTAGCGAGAGGAAAAGCAGTGAGCGAAAGCGCGATGATTCCTGCTGACCACAAGATACTGATGATGGCAAGGGGATGCCGAAAACGCAATCCGGATGCGAAGCTGGTTTGGAGCATATTTCCGAGTGTAGCTACTATGAATGATCCTAGTGTGAGAATCATGAAAAAAATCGAAAGGCTTAAACGGGCCGTGACGAATGTCGGTAAGAGGCTTTCAAGAGTGAGAAGAGCGATGAATATAAGGTAACCGACGACGAGCATTTCGCATAAGAGCGCATAGAGGACAATTGAAAACTTGCTCGTTACGAAACGATTGCGTTGTTTTTGGAAAAAAGCATTAAGGAATCGCATAGGTCAGTCTTATGAACGGTTCAATCCGAATCTTGAAAGAAGTCTATTCTTAAGTTTGCTGAGGACCGTTATGACATTCTGCCGTGTCGTTGCCGTATCAAAAGATGCGGAGATATTCTTGATATCTACGGGCGCTTCATCGCTTGAAAGCGTAAATTCGTAGTTGTTGCCGGCATTGTTGTTCAGTTCATCGATGGAGAGAGAACAAGAAAAAGAACGTGACGATTTGGTGAAGAATGCTGTCGGTTTCATAGAACAATGGGGGCGTTCGTCAGTTGCCTTATTGGAAACGGCGAT
Source organism: Candidatus Moranbacteria bacterium UBA1302 (assembly GCA_002307715.1). Taxonomy (GTDB): domain Bacteria; phylum Patescibacteriota; class Minisyncoccia; order Moranbacterales; family UBA1568; genus UBA1568. The sequence continues at coordinate 300 of DBUA01000018.1, read as the reverse complement.
CGGAGCTTGCTTGCTTTTTATAAAAGCGATGTAATCCGCGTTTGTGATGGGACGTTTCAATCCCTGATCGACGATATAATATGTGCCAGAATCTTGATCGAAGTAGACGGTGCCATCGGGATGGGTAGAGCTATAAAGGAAGATGCTTCCGCGATTGTAGATGCTTATTTCTTCTTCGTTTGCCGGAATGACATCCTCGAATCGATAGCCGAAAGTGAGCAGGATATCAGCGCTGCCTATCGGCCGTATTTCTGTATCGCTTACGACAATGAAAGCACCATCGGCAAAAGCGACAAGTGA
>DBUA01000001.1:3805-5780 GCA_002307715.1 Candidatus Moranbacteria bacterium UBA1302 | reverse complement strand
GGGCGCGTCGATAATCTGCGGGTACTTCTTTTTAACCCCCACGATAATACCTTCCGTACCTCCTACGGACAGTGTCGTTTGTGTGAGATAAGCCAGTTTCTTCGGATTTCCGATATCAAGCCGCTCAACATCCTCAACCGTCTCGACAATCGGTACGGATCTTTTCGACACTTCAGCCAAAACTCCTTTGCCCTCAATATGGCCCCTATGACCGATATAAACAATAGAAAAATCTTCCGCAGCAAAACGGCGCGCTTCAAGGTGCACTTTCGTAACAAGCGGACAGGTCGCATCTATCACGCGCATACCACGACGCTCCGCTTCGACATAATGTTCAGGCGATGACCCATGAGCCGAAAACACTACCGTAGCGCCATCAGGAATTTCTGAAAGTTCTTCTATCGTGATAGCCCCGCGATCTTCAAGAGCTTTCACGACATGCTTATTATGAACTATTTCATGCTTCACATACACTGGTGGGCCAAATAATTCCAGAGAATCCTCTACTGCTTTTACAGCTCGTGCTACTCCGGCACAGAATCCACGCGGACTCGCTAATAACACTTTCTTGACATCCATAAGCATTTTTATCGATGAGATCCCTATCTGATAATCGTACCGAGAAAATCCTGTCCGAGAACATATCGCTCAACATTAGCAAGATCATTGCCATTCATGATGGCCACTTCCATACCTTCTGCCTCTGCCATCTTTGACGCGATCGGATCGAACGGGACATGCATACCAGGATTCCATTCATCACCTACTAATCGACGGAACTCTGGCCACGAAAGACTTGGGAATGGCTTGGCATCATGATGTTTTCTGGGATCGCGATCATATACCATGTCGATATTGGAAAGATTTATGACGCGTTTCGCATCAAGATATTTACCAAGGAGCACTGCATCAAAATCAGTCGAGAATCCAGGACGCCACCCGGCTGCCACCAGAATCGGTTCCGGCGCTGAATAGAAATCCTCAAGGTCGTGCGGATTCGTATTGATTTTCGGATGAGCATACTCACGGAATATCGTACGGACCAGATGCGCATTCATGCGCGTCGCATGGATGCCTAGCCAATCCTTATCTTCATCAGTGATAGAAGAAATCGCCGCTGCAGCTTCGATATATCGTCGTGCTGTCCGGCCGCCGCCAGTCACGATGATAAAGCGATATCCGAGCTCTATATACCGGATAATGAAATCTTTGAATGCACTGATGAATCGAGCATCGATGCCGCTGTCAGGAACAAGAAGCGAACCCCCAAGCGATATGATGATACGCTCACGATGTGCGGCATCTCCATCTTTGGATATATTCATTTTTCTAAAAAATATTCTGTTAATCCCTCGAACGGAACCTGGTCAATCTTGTCATCTGCACGATACTTCACTTCGGCCATTCCCGATTCGATTGAGCGTCGCCCGATAATGATGCGATAAGGAATTCCCAAAAGATCGCTTTCAGCGAATTTCTGACCAGCAGAAAAATCACGGTCATCATACAAGACTTCGATACCGGCCGACACAAGATCTTGATACACCTCTGCGGATTTTTCATCGGTTCCAAGCGACAAAAGATGTATTCGGAATGGAGCTACGCTTTCCGGCCACACGAGACCTTTTTCATCTGAAAGCGTTTCAGCTATCGTCCCCATGACACGTCCTGGTCCGATACCGTAACATCCCATCAACACAGGGTGGGTTCCGCCAGTCTCATCACGGAATGACAGTCCAATCGGCTCAGAGAACCTTGTCCCAAGCGTAAAGATATTCCCAACCTCGATAGATTTCTTTTCGATAAGATTCTCACGTTTGATGCCGAGGTCGGCGAGTACATCATCACGAAGCACTTCCTTATTGAGCGCGCGACCACTCTCGCTATCGACATAGATAAAATCTTCTCCGGCATCAGATACTGTCTGAAACTCTTCAGAATACTTACTGAAAATACCTCCCGATGCGAAAGCAGC
>DBUA01000001.1:1623-3418 GCA_002307715.1 Candidatus Moranbacteria bacterium UBA1302 | reverse complement strand
ATGCCAGACTTCGCTCGCGTCTCATTGCGGAACTTCGTTTGAAATTGGAAAACCAAAGCAGGAAGATCGCGATATGATGATACCTGCCCGGCCATCATCCGAGTAATCGGTTCTTCATGTGTCGAACCGAGACCGAGTTCCGTACCATTCTTGAGGAACGTTTTGAACCAAACGTCAACTTTCGCATCATCCCAACGATCAGTCTTCTGCCAAAGCTCTTTTTCTTGCAACGCTGTCATGAAGACCTCTTGCCCTCCGATTGATTCCATTTCGGAACGGATGACTCCGATAACCTTATTAAGCACCCGCAGGCCAAGCGGCAAGAACGAATATACACCTGCCATCTCCTTATTAATGAATCCGGCACGTATGAGCAACTGTGCATTTTTCGATACTTCATCCTTCGGCGCTTCCTTTTTTGTCTTCGTAAAAAGTCGACTCTGGAGCATAAAAAAAATAGAGAAGGATTTCCCCTCTATTCTAGAGCATTTCAAGACTCATCGCAACGGTTACAAGCCGACAGTCACTGTTTTCTCTTCGCCATTCCTCAATATGTGAAAATCCACTTGGCTACCTTTGGTATAATTGCCGACCAGCTGTGAAAGCGGATGCTCAAGATCAATATCCGTACCACCGACCGATTCGATAATATCACCAGCCTGTAGACCAGCACGGCTAGCAGGAGAATCAGCCAGAATCGCAGCCACAGCTTTCCCGCCAACCGCAGACGGTGCAGCGATAAGAGCACCGACAGAACGCGGCAATCCTTCGCTTAAAGCCAAAGTATCGGTTACAGAACGATAATATACGCCAAGAACTGGCCGATCCGACAATGTTCCAGCTATCGCCTTTTTCAAGGAATCATGGACGGTATTGGCCGGTATGACGAAAGTTCGCATCGTATTATTAAAAGATACTGATCCTATCACTCCAAGCATTTCACCATTGAAATCAACCGCTGGTCCACCGACAAAATCACCCGGGGTACCGAAATCCATTTCAAATACGCCTTCCCATTTCTCAGAAGAAGCTACGGTTTTACTCGAACTCGAAAGATTGAACGTGTGATCGATATTGCCGAGCGTTCCCAAAGCAAGACGGTTCTGATACGCTGCTGGCGCATTGCCGATAGCGATCAGTTTTTTACCGATACGAGCGTCATCAGAGTTCGCAAACGAAATCGCTGCCGTATCCGATGAATCATTCAATCGGAAAAAATCGAGGTTGGTCAAAGAATCACGCCCGATAAAATTCGCATCATGGCTCGTGCCGTCGAATAGAATGATTGCATACTTTGCTGACTCATCAGCAAATGGCTGTTCACTATACGTAACAACCATGCCATCATTCGTCAACAGCACGCCAGTCATGGACGTAGACTGAGCCGTCTGAGAAGTCTCGGCGTTTGCTATCGTTTTTGCTGAAACTTTCGTAGCTATCTTCTCTTCTTTCTTCTCAGCATCCGGGAGCCGAACGATGTCTACCACAGCAGTCGCCGGTTGCGAAACAATCTTTTCAATCGAATCATCTTCGCGAATAACGACCTGCTCCGTCTTGTTGATGATAGTCACACGATCATTCAACTGTTTCAAAAGATTGGAACCAGCCAATGACGGGACAGACGAAAGATACGGAACGGCATAACTGCTGAAAAATACACCACCGATACCTCCGAGGACAAGCACTCCAAGAATTATGAACGCGAATGAGAATCCTTTTTTGAGCATACATCTATATGAATAGTATATTTCTTTTTACCACGTTTCAATAGTCCTGACAAGGCTCACCGAGATTC
>DBUA01000001.1:0-1263 GCA_002307715.1 Candidatus Moranbacteria bacterium UBA1302 | reverse complement strand
AATTTTTCTTTCAAGCCATCAAGAGCGACATCCCAGATGACAAAGAAAAAAACTAACAGAAGTGCACCAGCCGTCAAATACCCAAAAGGCCAAAAACTCACTACCCAACCCATCTCGCCCATAATAAATCCGAGCAAAACGCTATACATGCGTCGGCGACGAACGTCTCCTTCAGATGATCCTTCAGCACCGACAAATGTGGCGAAGCTCGTCATGATGGTACCAAAAGCGAAAATAAGCATCAAACCCCAAAGAGGAAAATTGAAATTGAGATAAAATCCGTAAACGCTGGCATAGAAGAAGAATGATGCTGCCATAGCTGCCGAATGAAGGAATGCACGTGCAGTCTGATCGTTCTGAGCAAAACGTAAACGATAAATGCCAAGAAGCGCCGCATAATACATAAGAGCGCTAATAACAACAAAGGCTCTGCGTTCCATCGGATGATCAACCAAAAGAAGAAGTGTCGGCGCCGTTATCGAAAGCAGTCCTGGAAGAAACGCGTCAGAAAACCGCCCTGTCAACCGGCGACTTGCCAAAAGCGCGATTATGGCAAGCGGAAGTAGCGACAAAGCATACTGTGTCCATGTAAGGTCTATGGGATGCTCTGCCAAGAACTCAAGCACCAAATAAAAGGCCAGAGTCCAAAAAAGGATGGCAAAATGGAAAATCATGACAATGCTCTAATCAATATCTGTACGACACTCCTACTATACCACACTGAGAAAACGTCCAAAAGATACCTTGAGATTTCCGTAGAATTATCACGTAGCTCATCGAATTGTACAAAATAAAAAGCGGCATCCATTGCCGCTTTTTCTTATCCATCCATACGTACATCCGTACAACATGCCGCTTTTTTCATCAGTAAAGATCCACTTACTGCTTCCATTCTTCCAGATGTACCACCATTGTCTTAGTATCTCCTTTATGCCATACCTTCATCGTCACATCATCCCCCGGCTGATGATCGGCAATCAGCGATGCTAACGTGTGTTGTTCATCGATCTTCTGACCATCAATTTCAAGGATAACATCATTCTCAATGAGGCCAGCCTTATCAGCCGGTGATCCAGGAATAACGGCGAGGTCCGTAATATTCTGGCCACGCAACACTAACGCCCCATAATCAAAATCAAAATTGTACTGTTTGCTCAAACTCTTATCAAGAATCACATAACGGACACCTAGATACGGTGTGGAAATCTTTCCCGTGGATCGGACTTGGTCAATAGCGCGCTTAACAGTATTGATTGGCAAGGA
>DBUA01000037.1 GCA_002307715.1 Candidatus Moranbacteria bacterium UBA1302 | reverse complement strand
GATGCGAGCGACGATGCTGCTTGTTCCGGATCGACAGAAGATGACTTACCAACGATCAAAACATCGATTTCTGATTCGTATGTACGGAAACTATCAAGCCAGAAGATAGCCGATGCAAGCGCGATGAAAACGAACGCAACTATGAACATCCGCCCATCTTCAGCCCAGAAAGCCGCCAAATTATTTCGATTCGATATGCGCATAGCGTTCTTTTATGCTTCGTCCACTCATGAGATCTCGATAAAGCGTTTCGGTCTGATCGGCGATGGCGTCCCAACCATATTGGCGACTGATCCGTTCCTTCGCGATACGTCCGATCATCTCGGCTTCATCCGGACGATTGATATAATAAGCGAGCTTCTCCTTAAGAGCATCAACATTCTTCGGTTCAAAAATAGCTCCGGCATCATGCTTCACTGCTTCTACATTGGCCGGAATACCGCTGACTATCGGCAGAAGTCCATACCCCATTGCTTCAAGCAACGCGACAGACAATCCTTCATCTTCAGATGGCTGCACGAAAAGCGCAGCATGTGAAAAAATGGAAGCCAGCTCCTTTCCCGATCGTTCGCCAAGAAAGACGATATTCGGATGTCCTTCAGCCATCACTTTAAGATACTGCTCGTATTCCGGTGTCTCAGCATGCGTACCGACAATTGCCAGTTTGAAGTTATTCGGCATCTTGTTGCTTTCTTCAAGATCACGAAAGGCTTTAATAAGATAGTGGATGCCTTTATGCTCTATCAAGCGACTCACTGAAAGTACATACCGTTTTGGACGGAGTCCGAAGCGGCTGAGCGGTGCCATATCCTGTTCATAGCTGACTTCAGCACCATTCGGAATAAATGAAAGGCTACGGACACTGTACGCTTCTTTCGCGTATCCGGTCAGTGTCTCGCTGATAGCAATGGTCCATTCAGGAAAAGCGAACGTGGCCCGCTCCGCCAAACGCAGAAAAAAACGAGCGAACACGTTCCACTTCTTATGAAAGTAATCGCGACTATGGAACGTCGCGATGACGCGAGACGACGGTTTCAAGATTCTCGGGATAATCGAAAGGATGCTCGGACCGATGGATTGGTAATGAATGACATCATAACGACAGAAAAGCGCATGCAGCGTCGCTATGAAAGCATGACTGATCGCATCGAGATGCTTCGTTGGAATACTCGGTAACGACACAAGCTTCACGCCCTCGTACTCTGAAAGCTTCGGGTCGGTATATCGCGGACGGGTATAAACCGTCACTTCATGTCCACGAGCCGCCAAACGCACAGCTAAATGCTCAACGTGATTCTCCACGCCGCCAGAAATCGCTGGGATGCCTTTTTGTCCGATGAAAGCAATTCTCATATCCTCCTTTGTGAGATTGATTTATGAATCGTCCTTACGCAACGTTTTAACGGCTCTGAACGACCGCAGAGATTTCCCCGAATGCATTGCTCAGGAATTTGCTGGAATTGATGCCGATACCGAAAGAAAGATTACCAAACATTGTCGCACCAGAAGCGGTACGTGCCACGCGAGCGACACCATAACGACCATTGTTCACGAAAGCCGAACGCTTGAGTTCGATCGTTCCAGCAGCGCCGAAAGCGCTCACCTCGATACCCTCGCGCTTATTATCACGGAAACCATTCTTCTTTCCGAAAATAGAAGATTTGTCGAGCGAAACTTTCATGCCGCTCCCGCCATTGCTATTGATTCGGTTTTCCTCAAGCCATGCCTTAGAGCCGACTGCCAAATCGATGCCATCGCCATCATTGTTATTGATATCGCTATCAAGGATGATGACGTAACGTTTCTCAGCATAGACACCGGCTGCACCGCTGTTTTTCACTGTTGTCTTATCGATGATGACACGATGACTCTTGTCGGTATCAGCAGAATCGATATGGATACCATCGCGGCCGCTATCCTTGATAGTGACATCGTAAATATGCGCTTTGGCATTATTATCGATACGGATACCATAGCGCCCGCCCTTAATCGTGATTGAATCGATTTCAGAACCATGCTTCATGGTAACAGCTGTCTTGTCGTCATTATCAGCATCAATCGTGACATCATCACGATCACCGCTAGCGCTCACAAGCTTCACGCCTTTCGGAAGAGTGATATTCTCTTTATAAGTGCCTTTCTCAACACGTACTTCAGAACCGTCTTTAGCATGATTCAACGCCTTTTCAATGCTATGATACGGATGTTCAGAACTTCCATCCTCATTTCCAGAAGTGTCCTTATCGACATAAATAGCCTTGCTCCCGCCAAAAACTATGACTGGCACCGCCAAAAAGGCCACGAACGCCAAACCAAGAACAATCTCTTTGGAAAGCCAAAAACTTCGATGAAACATACATTTTTCGCATCAATTTTTAGACCTATGATTCTAGCAAATTTTTCGTTTTTTGTCAATACCTGAAACATGCGATAAAATAGAGGGTATTAAACCCTAAAAATAAGCATCTTATGGATCTTCGCTTCCTTTTTTCACCGACGTCCGTCGCGATCATCGGTGCATCCACAAAACCAGGATCAGTCGGCAATACTCTCACGGAAAATCTCATACGAAACGGGTATTCAGGACCTATCTACCCGGTGAATCCTAAAGCTGATACGCTCTTCGGCCTCACCTGCTACAAAAGCATCAGCACTACCCCAGAACATGTCGATCTCGCTGTTATCATTGTTCCTGCTGCTGCCGTATTAGCAGTCTTTCAAGAAGCCGCCGTCAAAGGTATCCGCTCCGCTATCATCATTTCATCCGGCTTCAAGGAAACCGGCCCTGAAGGGCGGAAGCTCGAGGAAGAAATCGCTGCTGTCGCCGCCGAACACCACATCGCCCTGCTCGGGCCGAATTGTCTCGGCCTTATCAATCCCAAAATCGGATTAAATGTATCTTTTGCAAAGCTCATGCCAGCTGCTGGTCATATCGCTTTCTTTTCGCAAAGCGGTGCGCTTTGCACGGCTGTACTTGATATAGTTGGTAAGAACATCGGATTCTCATCATTCGTCAGCATCGGCAATAAAGCAGCTCTTAATGAGAACGATTTGCTCCGTTTTTATGCTCAAGACGAAGAATCAGAAGTGCTGACATTTTATACCGAAGGACTCGTTGACAGTGCGAAACTCATCGAGACCGGAAGAGGCATATTGACGCGTCCCGAAGCGAAACCGATCATCGCTCTCAAATCAGGAACGACTGCAGCCGGCACTCAAGCCACAAGCTCACACACCGGCGCTTTGGCTGGCAATGATACTGCCTATCAAGCGCTTTTCAAACAAGCGCGCATCATTCGAGCCGAAAGCCTGGAAGACCTGCTTAATCTTGCAACCATTTTCTCAAAAAATAAGCTCCCTAAAGGTAACCGTCTCGCGATTGTTACGAATGCAGGTGGACTCGGTGTGCTAGCGACTGATGCTGCGGTATTGCACGGACTAGAAGTCACTGCTCTTTCGCCAGAAACAGAAGCACATCTTAAAGAAATACTCCCGAGCGCAGCAAGCACTCACAACCCCGTCGATGTGCTCGGGGATGCTCTCGCTGATCGATACGCTGCCGCACTCGATGCGGTTGCGGCCGATAGCCGCGCCGACTCCATTATGGTCATTGTTACACCACAAACGACCACACAGGCGATCGAAACAGCGCAAGCTATCATTGATACACGCAAAAAGACTGAAAAACCGCTTGTTGCCGTATTTTCCGGAGACATATCGCTCCGAGAAAGCATCACCCTACTTGAAGAGCATGGTGTCGCAACAGTAGCCTATCCCGAGCTTGGGGCTCAGATGCTTGCTGCGTCTGCTCGTGTCACTCGTTGGCGAAACACCTATTCCGCTACGCCCTTCTCATTTGACGATATCGATCGTGAACGTGCAGCTGCCGTCTTCGCTCAAGCTCGCACAGAAGGAAGGGCCGCTCTCTACGAAGCCGAGGCTGCTGAAATATTTAAGGCCTATGGATTTCCTTTCCTCGATATGCGCTTCGTACGTGATGCCCAACAAGCAGACGAAGCCGGGCAAGCCATCAACCGCCCCCTCGCTCTCAAGATTGTATCGCCTGATATCAGCCATAAATCCGATGTTGGTGGTGTCTTACTCAACATCCTCCCCGAAGATGCGGCATCAGCCTATCATCAACTCATGGAACAAGTCGGCCAAAACGCCCCAGAAGCCAGACTTGAAGGAGCGCTCATTACCGAAATGGCCCAGTCAAACGGATATGAAATCATTCTTGGGATGAAGAAAGAACCAGGACTTGGAAATCTTGTCATGGTTGGATTAGGAGGTATCTACGTTGAAACATTCAAAGATGTTGCATTCCGATTCTCTCCACTCACCCAAGAAGATGCCGATGAAATGCTTCATGAACTTAAAAGCTATCCGCTATTCACTGGAACTCGAGGGAAACAAGGCATCGATCTCGATATGCTACGGTCTCTGATCGGCAGACTCTCGCAACTCGCTGTTGATTTTCCAGAAATCGAAGAACTCGACATCAACCCCGTTCTCGCTTTTCCGGAAGCTGAAGCCTTCCGAACGCTCGATGCGCGCATCCGCATCACCATCTGAACCCGGAAAAACAAAAAAACTGCCAGACTTTTCTCATCTGGCAGTTTTTTTCATGCTCATATCGCGCTCATAACAGCACTTTCAGGACGCGCTCGGAACACGTATTGTCACGAACTGACCGGACGTATCACCAAACCAATCGGAAATCCATACTTCACAATTATTGCTCGCGCGGCAAGTTTTATCATACGTACCATTGTAATCGACAGACAGATCGCGCCAATAATCGACACCGAACTGCAATCGCGCAGCGCCACTAATTCTCACCTCAGCTTCAATAAAATAACGAGCTCCAGAAACAATCGACGTACGAGGATCAGTCCAAGCATGATATATCTGTTGGCTGGCCCGCGAAAGATCAATGACAAATCCGTTTTCTCCGACATTGCTGATATCGTTGGTATCTGGAACACCTTTGGTTTCACCGAACCACACCGGTAACCGTGGAAAAAGCGCTCCGCGGAAGTCAGCTGGAATATCGGCGTTGCCGGGAAAACTGATAGACCGGATAACGGATTCCTGTCCATCTGCAGCGCGCTCGATGATTCGGAGGGACCGTATCTCTATACGGGCGCCAGAGCTATCTGTAAGGCATGGCAACGCTGTCGCGGCATTGATCCAGGCGACCATCGCTCCATAATCACGCGTATCGGCTTCAGCGATGGATGTTTCCTGGTTCCATATCGCTCCATCCGGTACAGATATGAACCGCGAAGAAGTATCAGGCGACAAACACATCACCATAACCGGATCAATGCCGCCATATTTCACCTCGACACCTAGACCGACAACAGTAACAACAATCGCAACCACTATCGCCCTTATGAGATATTTCATGATATTCCGCACGTTCATAAGCCACTATCGACAACACGTTCCAGACAGAAGCTTCTCATATATTTCTGAAAGCTTCCTGAAAAATGACGCTTCCGTAAGATCAGCCACACTTTCTTTGGCATGTTCACGAACAACGCTAAGCTTTGATTCGTCGAGTGATCCAAGCAATGACGCCAAAGCGGATACATTACCAGCCTCAAAAAGGAATCCATTCTCTCCGTGTCGGATACGTTCAGCCATTCCACCCAAATCAGAAGCGATGACCGCAGCTCCAGAACGCAAGCTCTCGATAAGCACATACGGGAAATTCTCAAACCACACGGAAGGAATAACGATTATCTGCGCACGTTGCCGGAAACTCTCAAGCTCTTCACCATATTTCGAACCGAAGAACACGACACGATCAGCAAGACCGAGTGTCTCTACGAGTTTTTCAAGCTGATTCCGATCCGGACCATCACCGACAATCCAAAGCCGCTTTTCTGGCACCAGAGCCATCGCTTCGATAAGCGTTTCCACCCCCTTTTCCACCGAAAGGCGGCCGAAGAAAAGCACTGTTCCTTTCTCTTTCTTGAGAGATGTTTCCATATTCCGGTTCTCAGTCTCTTCAATGAGAGGATTCGGAAGATAGGTAATCTTATGCCGGAAGCCGAGCTTATAAAATTCATCTATTAGAAAACGGCTCGGGGCGACAAAAACATTCACTGCATCATAGCTTCTCAAAATCATATGCAGCCACTGTTCAAACGCACACACTATGCTCTTCATATATGAATCCTTCACACACCGATCCGCGATACAGCGGAATCCTGAAGCATGCTCCCATATCTTGCCACGGACAAATAAACTGTAATTGGGTGATACCAGCTTATAGTCATGGAGCGTCATGACAATCGGTATGCCGCGCTTCCGTATCGGACCGAAAAGAGATGGGGAGAGCTGATGATAGATATTATGCACATGCACGATATCCGGCCGGAACTCTTCTATCAGACGTTCCATATTATGCTGCGCCTCAAAATTGAAGAGAATTTTCATAGCAAGCGCAATTCGCCTGAACAACGATTGCTGATCATCTTGATATTCGACGTTCTCGACGAAATATTTTTCCCATCGCGTTGGGATGTTTTTCGGATGTTTCATTGAAAAGAACGCTACTTCATGGCCATGAGCCTCAAGCATTTCGGCCATATCGAAATAAGCGCGCTCTGCTCCGCCCTTCAAAAAATGATACTTATTGATCAAAAGGATTTTCATTTCTTTGACTTTTTGGCTTTCTTATGGGATTATATAATAAAAGATATCCTACTGCAACATCATTATGCTCTCGTTCATCGAACGCCTCGCCTACGCCATATCAGAACAGAGCCGCAAACGGAAATTCGAACAATTTCTCAGGTTTATCGACCCGAAAACTCATGAAACCATCGCTGATATCGGGGTGAACACGGAAGAATATTCCGCAACTGACAATTACCTCGAACGACACTATCTCCATCCAGAACGCATCACTGCTGTCGGCCAAGGAGACATGTCAGCGTTCTCAGCACGCTATCCGAATGTTAAAGCAGTTTCAGGCGATGGGACCGCTCTTCCTTTTAGCGACGCAACATTTGACATTGCTTATTCAAACGCTGTCATAGAGCATGTCGGCGGATACGATGCTCAGCTCTCATTTCTTCGAGAGCTTCGACGCATCGCGCATCGAGGCTATCTCACTACTCCAAACCGACACTTTCCAATTGAACTCCATACTCGTGTCCCGTTACTCCATCTTATTCTACCGAAACGCGCATTCGATGCCTTTCTGAGATGCATCGGCAAAGACTGGGCAACCGGAAATTATATGCATCTTCTTTCCGAATACGAACTCCGATTGCTCCTAGATAAGGCTGGCTTAACTCAGTCTACACTGATACGAAACCGTTTTTTCGGTGTTACTATGACCTTCACTGTCATTTGGGATGCATCGTTAACTAAATAACATCAGAACTTCACTGACCACATCGTTCATATGCTGCACCAACAATCGATACTCAACAAAAATTCTTTCTGGATTCTTCTTGCGCTCATTGCAGCCATTGGAACGATTCTCGTTGGTATTACCGACATATCCGTCATATCCATACCATCCGCAGTTTTTGCTCTTGGAAGTATTATTCTCGCATTTCGCTCGCCACTCGCCCTACTCGTTGCGCTCATTATTGTCCGCATGTCGCTTGATTATTCATCACAATATATCAGCATCACCTTAAACGACATCACGCTCTCACTTTCACAACTCATGGGTATCGGCATAGCCTTACTCGGCATACTCGTCGCCATAATCCATCATAAAAAAATCGCTCCATTCCCTCTCAAAACCCCATTCCTCATCATTGGTATGTGGGGAATAGCGACACTCACCTATTCCATCGCTCCAAAAACGACACTCCAAGAACTCCTCCGTTTTTTCGATTTATCAATACTCGCTTTCATCGCTTATGTTTCTGTCAAAACTGCGCATGATTTTCGTACTATCCTCGCAGCTATCATGATATCAAGCGTCTTGCCAATACTGTTTGGATTCTACCAATATGCCTTCGGTATCGGTCTCACCGATGAAAATGTCGCTCTTCCGCGTATTTTCGGCACTTTCAGCCATCCGAATGTTTACAGTCTCTACTTATTCACTCTCATCGCGTGCGCTTCGATATTTCTTATCGCTTATGCTAAAAACCAGCGAGAGCGCCTGCTTTCCTCTTTCATCATAGCTGCCGCCGGCATCGCACTTTTCCTCACATTCGCTCGAGTCGCTTGGGTCGCACTCGCTCTTTTCATATTTCTTCTCTCACTCTTTCGTTATCGAGCACTCCTATTGCCGCTCATCCTCATACCGCTCATCCTCTTCGCTGCTTCCGATACATTCCGATCACGCATCACAGAAAGCTTCAACCCGACTCCTGACAGCTCTATTGTCTGGAGAACAACGCTCTGGAATGATGTCACTTCCTACGCCCGACAGAAAAACCTCACTACTTTCGGTTCTGGGTTCGATACCTTTCCGACACTTTCAGAAAGCTTGCGTGGCGACAGTTTCGGACCCAATGAGCCACATAACGATTTCGTAAAATTCTTTGTTGAAGGCGGCATCATTGGCAGTATTATTTTTGCAATGTACCTTTTTGCACTTCTTCTCATTATGATACGCCGTTTCTTACAAACTACTCAAAAAAGCGCAACTCAAAATGCCTATGGCATCCTCATTCTTCTCTTCATAGCGCTCGAGTTTTCAGCCATCACTGATAACGTTTTTAAAAATACGCCGGTTCAGTGGCTCTTCTTCATCACGCTCGGCGCGCTCCTCGCACTTTCAGAAAACGAAAAAGCTTCTGCCATCAACCAACAGGCAAGAAGCTTATAGAGCCCAAAAAATATTTAAAATAAAAAAGGGTTCCGAGACGATGCATTGCATCGCTGGAACCCTTGTTGTTTTGGAACCGACCGGTTAACGCTGGCAGAACTTGGAATACTGTTCTGCTTCATATGCGGACACTTCGTTCCGCGTCGCTTTCCGGATGATGCCATCAGCATCGACTGTGAAGGCTGACGCCGTATCCAGACTGGTCATACCGGAGCACTTGAGCTGCACGCGGGAATTCTCCGGATGAGCCGCCCATGCCAACTGGCGCTTGTCTTGGTCGGCAATGATCGGCACGAGTGCAAACGTCTTGTTACGTGCCTTGCCGACGCTGATGCTGACATCGGCAGTACCGTTCACAATCGGAGCGCAAGCCATCTTGCCCCAATCACTACCGACACCGCGCCAGCAAAGCTGCTGACTGGCAAGTGCCGGATTGGAGGCCACGTCAACGACGTAGGCCTGGCCATTGCCGGAGGCGTCAGGGGCCGTGTAATGAGCCTTGACGCTGTCCGGAACGGAGTTCAGGTAGACGGCGTTGATACTCGCCACGTGAAACACCGCCTTGCCGGGAGCGACCAACTGGATCTCCAGCATGGTGTCGCCGCCGACACCGCTCGAGACAGCCGCCTCGTTTCCGGGGTTGAACTGCGCGAAGGCAACCACCGGGATGATGCTCATGGCCAGTGCGGCCAGTACCGCCAACAACTTCTTCATGATGTGAGACTCCTCAGAATATGGCCAAAGACGGGTATGTCTCAGCCTTGGTTGGAAAACAACAAGTCCATTTACTCGGACCTACTATAATACACCCGAATGACATTTTTGTCAATAGCAGAAAATGGCTTAAAAACGATAAAAAATTAAAGAGGCGGTCCGTTATATTTCACGGAATCGCCTCTCTTAGAGATTTGCTCAAGCTGCTTCACAAGTGCTGGCCGATATCTCGCGCGTTTTACCGCTACGGATACCCTTTTTATCTACCTTAGATTGATGTTACAGCTTGTTCATTCATTGTTCGTCGTCAGTAGACGTCGATGTTGGCATCATCATCTTCGACGATGACTTGCTTGATGCGTTGTTGTTTCCGGTACACTTGCATGCCCTTGACCACATCACACCATCCGCCAACAGCGAACGCTTCCCCGCCTTGCTTGAGATCGATATCAACGCCAGCTCCGATACCGCAAATCCTATTCGAATCAGCGATACCGACACGCAGACTCATCGACTCAGCGGTCGGATCTTCGAGGAAATACCCTGCTTGCACATACGGCTGCAAAGCTCCATCGTAGACCCATTGACGCACTGCGGCGTTGACGTACGTATTGAAGTCATGCGCCTGTTGTGTCGGAACAGCCCAGACGATACTGGCTTGCGTTTCAGGCAACCATTTCTCACCACGATTGCGGCGTTCATAGTTGTTGTAAGCCACCGACATGCCAGCGACATCGAAATGCCGCTCGCTCCGATAGTTCCCCTGACGGAACGTCTCATTGAGTTCGCCCGCAAGGAGCTTACTTTCAACGTCCCAGCCAGCATCCGAGATGTATTCAACTGCAGGACCGACCAACGAGATATCGCCAGAAAATTTCCCAGCGCCACCGTTCACGTGACCTTCCCATGCAGAGAATTGCCCGCCGACGCCGACGCCGACCGTCCCATGCGCAACCCGATACGTGCAATAACCGGCCCAAGCGGCATATACCGACTTAGCGTCATTTCCACTGTGTTTCGGCTCATATTCGGCGCCAACCACCAACTTTGGGTCGATAGGGCAACCGCTCTCCGGCATATTGACAACCGGAGTAGGAACCGATGACGGAACTTCAACGACAGGCGCGACAGGCGGCACAACAACGGGCTCCGGCTTCATATAGACAGCCGGGTTGCCACAGCGGCGCGGGATGGCGAGATACGTACCATCACCCAGAGCATACGTATCCATGACTTCCGGCTTGCCCCCCTCTTCAGAAGTACAGACCGGCTTGTCGTAGACGTGTTTGGCCTGACCGGACACCTTGCTCAGATACAGCATTTCCTTGAACAGTTCATCCCTGACGAGCTGGTTTTCAGAAGTCTTTACGCCTTCCTGCACCAACCGCTTCGCCACCGCCTTTTGAGCAGATGTGAGCGTTGTCAGTTGATCGATACCTTCAAGTGTCCGTTCGAGACGATGTTCCGGATTCCATGGAGCAGCGCCGAGTGTGATACAGGACGGATGATGGACGACTGCTGCGTGCGTTTTGCCAACGCTCGCAACAGCAGTCAACTTGAGTGTCTGCCCGACGTGAATATTATTGCAGTTCGCAAGCTTATTCAGCTCGCAGTCCGCTTTCCAATTCACACCGGAGATCTTGCTGAGCGTCTCTCCCGCCACAACGACATGGGTCGATTGCTCAGTTGCCTGAACCGATGCCCCGAAGAGCGACAGCCAGGCAAACAGCCAGAATGCGATGATGTGCTTCATGATATGATGCCTCCTCTGAAAATTCGATCCAGAATCGGCCACACACGAAGCGCAGCCGCATCCCAGGATTACCGGATTGCTACTGCACATGGGTTATCTCCTTTACTTCATGCAATCAGATTGGCCCGCGACATACAGATTGCGAACCATTGAGATTGCCAGACTGACGGGTGTCATGCCTGTTGAAACGGTCATCGAACCACACGATACCACTCTGTCGAGCGGTTGATCGACGCGGGTGAATGTTCCCAAGACAGT
>DBUA01000048.1 GCA_002307715.1 Candidatus Moranbacteria bacterium UBA1302 | reverse complement strand
ACTCCGGGTGGGTGCTGCCCGTTAAACGCGACATAGATAAGGTATATGCGTCCATCAATAGCAACCATACGCGGATCCTCGCAGCCCCCGTTGCCTCCGCCAGAAACGTATGGATACTTATTTTCCGGATTATCAGCAGTTGCGTCGACAGTATCGAACGGATGCTTAGGAATATACGCCGGGTACAATGGTCGTGTATCGATATTGAAACCGTCAGCAGAATGCGCATAACCGAGCACGGATAATCCGTCAAATCCTTGAGCTCTATAAAGAAGATGTATGTCGCCTTCGAGACAAAGTGCAGCCGGATTGAAAGACGACATCGCTTCCCAGCGATTTTCTTGGCGAGGTTCGATGATGGGATTCTTCGCGTATCGTTTAAGATTCGGGGTTTCTGGTTTGGATTCGTGATCAGCGTTAAAATGAGGGACCATTTTTGCAGAAACAGGATTCTTTTCCGTTCCGTAGCGAAGTTTTTCAACGAAAATCTTCCCGATATCATCTTGAAAGTAAGCAAAAAAACTTTCTTTTAATGGGATGACTCCGATGCAGCGTGAACGCACGGTATCCCAACCATCAGGTTGTTCCCAGAGGGGCTTGGAAGCTCGCCAAAGGACTTTTTCTGGTTTGTGAGCATCAAGGAGCGCTGCACCGAGACAGAGTCTTCCTTTGACGCTTAAAGCAGTATAAAAGAGAGCGATGCCTTCATCGACATGGTGTATGCTTACTACGGAAAGCGCACTATGATCGAATTCGGTTCTCCGAGGCGATAGAATTGATCGTGGAGATGTTTTCCAATGCTTGAGATTTTTTGAAAATGCGATACGTATGGATCGATCACCATAAAAAAGCACGGATTGTCCTTCGAAAAGATATTCAGGAACGATAGTTCCGAATGAAGAACATTCTTGGCCTATTGAACCGATTTTTTTCCAATGCAAGGCATCAGATGAACTCGCTAAGAAAAGACGCGGTTGTTTTGAACGATCCGGTTTCAGATACGTTAGAACGTATGCATCATGATTTTTTGCCAAAGAAGCCGATATGATATTCGAACAGTCCTCGGCGGTATTGAGAGAGGAGCGTATGAGAAATTTCTCATTTATTGTTGAGAAATTGATACCATCGTTGCTGATATGAGTTGGAAGAAATCTTGATTTTCGTCCGTTAGAAGCGCGCGAAACGAGGAAAATAGTAGTATCTCTGCAAAATACCGCCAATCCATATGGCGGGAATGCGTCCTCAGTCATAAGCGCTTTCTTTTTTCTATTTTCATCCTCAGCATACCATAAATACTTTACGATTGCTATGCCACTTCGGATGCCTTTTGTTCTTCAAATAAAAAATCCGCATGTCTTTCTCTTGTGAAGAAATAGGACATGCGGATAAGAATCATTGCAAATTATACCGGTTGGCATACCTTCGTAGACGGTGTCATTTGCTGCTGATACTTGCGGAAACGAATTTGTTGACAACGTGGTAAGCCATAGTTCCAAAAAGGACACGGCTTCTTCCTTGAAGAAACACATGACAGACCATCACAATGGTAGCTATCGGCTTCCAGAGTGGGGAAATATTGCTTATCGAGCGCGGTACGGACGATCTTGGCAATGAGTTCCGTGGAGAGTTGCGTTGGTGGAACATTTGGGGCTGAACATCCTCCGTTCAAAAGCATGGGGTATTTCAAACCTTTTTGAAACGACCAGACGCTGCCTGGGACTTGTTGGCTATCAGGACTGAGATTTTTGAAAAGATCCGGCTGTGCTCGTCCTCGAGCCTTGAGCTCTTCACTATTTATCGCTCTTGCAACACCGGTCAAATCAATAGGTAAGCGTGTATCATCAGAACGAGTAACGATGCTCACTTGGCCGGTGATAGCGTTACGAACAATACCGATATCTGGCTTTAAAAATGCCATTACGGCTCGTTGCATGAGTGGATTATCGCTTTCAACCGAAACGATACGATAACCATCGCTTGTTTTTTCACAACGAATCCCTTCCCGTTTTCCTTTTAGGTCCTGTACTGCTTTTTCGAAATGCGCTTTCTCCCAGTCGATTGCCGTATATGCCTGCACTAGCCATACTTTTCCGGCATCATCTTGCATAAGTGAACCGATCGTATTAAGATCGAACATTTTTTCTTCGGGATCGCCGAAAGCCAAGTACGTCATAATGCCTGTTAAGGCCCATGCGGCAGTAATGTCTTCATCACCCATCCAGTTCATGGTTTTGATGATGTGAGCCATCGACAGTTTAGTTGACCCGCCAACACAGTCGATTCGAGTCGCATATTCAACAAGCGAAGCAATTCTTTTGGTATAAACGGCATTAACATGAGGCGAAAAGAATTCTGCCGCTAAACTGGCGGCTGATATTCTTGTTCCGCGGTATCTTTTGTCATGTTCATCAAATGGGCCATAATTTCCCCAGATGCCGATCGGGATGATGCGTTCTGCTTTCCAATCGGTTTGAGAAAGTCGTTTTGGAAGAGGGCTTCCAGCGTCAATCCGTTGAATGATGGCATCGTCGAACACCGATCCGATGCCAGCGTGTTCTCCGAGAAGATAGATGAGAGCCATGGCGACGTATTCATCAAAATGCGTCCAGATATGGGTCAGAATGGTCCACCGATCCTTTTTCATGGTGTTACTCCTTTTTTCGAAAAAGAGGGGAAACAATAAAAGAATTGCCGCTTTCCCCAAACAAAAATTGTAAAATTACTCAGAAAACATGTGTCCATTTTCGGCCTTCCCTTGCAGGAGATAAGCACGATATAGACCTTTTATTATAGAGTAAAAAACATATTTTGTCAATATGATAGATGTCCGTAGTCTTGATAAGAAGAAATATTTCTGATATGATGTTCTTATCAGTCTTTGGCTGGATTTTCTTGTTTTTTAGCCCACCAATAACGATGGGGAGTAGCCAAGCGGTAAGGCAGTGGGTTCTGGTCCCACCATGCGAAGGTTCGATCCCTTCCTCCCCAGC
>DBUA01000009.1:15001-20329 GCA_002307715.1 Candidatus Moranbacteria bacterium UBA1302 | reverse complement strand
GGTCCGCATTCCGGTTTTAGCGGTTTTTCGTCGCAAGGATTCGACTTCAATGGTTCCGGATTCGAAGATATCTTTTCAAATATGTTCGGGGATTTTTCCGGGCATCGCAGCAGATCGCGGGCTGGTTCGGATATCCAAGTCGATTTAGAGATTTCCTTTGAAGAGATGGTGAGCGGAACGAAGAAAGAAGTACGGTTGCGTAAACTTTCCTCATGCGAGACATGCCAAGGCACTGGAGGAAAGCCTGGTTCTAAAAAAGAAACATGTTCGCGTTGCCATGGAAGCGGTCAGGTCCGCCGTACTATTGAGAGTATATTCGGGACGTTTGCTCAGGCGAGCGTGTGCGAGCATTGCCATGGCCGCGGTATGATGTATACAGAACAGTGCCAGACATGTTCCGGATCAGGAAGAACACAGCGTGAAGAAGCAATTTCTGTTGATCTGCCGGCTGGCATACAGGATGAGCAGACACTTTCTGTTTCCGGAAAAGGGGCTGCGGGGGAAGCTGGCGCACCGGCTGGTGATCTTTTTATAACGGTTCATGTCCGTCCCCATGCGTCATTCGTTCGTCGTGGTGATGATATCTTATCGAAGATATCTATCAGTTTCGCTCAAGCGGCGCTTGGTGATAAAGTGACAATCGAGACCGTAGAAGAATCGGTTACGATGAAGATTCCCGCTGGAACGCAGCCGGGAGAAGTGTTCCGTATCAGGAACAAAGGCGTACCGCAGCTTGGGCGTTATGGACGTGGAGATCATCTAGTGACCGTTGTCGTCCAGATTCCACACAAGCTTTCATCGGAACAGAAAAAGATTATCGAAACGCTTCGGGCGATTGATCGGTGATTGCTGAAATATGTTTTTTTGCGTACAATGAAGCAGTAGTAATCCCTTACAGAGGGGCTTTGCACTTGATATGTACGGCTATGCAGAACAATACGCATGCGCACCTGCTTCTTGTTGATGATGATGCGGATACTCGCAGTATCTATGCTGAATTCCTTAAAGAGGCTGGTTTTGATGTCCAAGAAGCTGGTGATGGTCTGGAAGGACTTGAGAAAGCGAATCAGATCGCTCCAGATCTTATCGTTACCGGTATCATTATGCCGCGCCTCGATGGCTTCGGGCTTGTGGAAGCGTTGAAACGTAACGTGATAACAGCTCATATTCCGGTTGTATTTTTATCGCATCTTGGACGCGAAGAGGACCAGCTTCGCTCAAAACAGATCGGAGTGAAAGACTTTATCGTGCGCGATATGACGAGTCCTAATGAGGTCGTCAGTCGCATCAAAGCGATGTTGAATGATACGGAGTATATGCTCGGTATTGATCCGTTCAATTATGATGCTGCCAAATTCGCTAATGATTTCAATCTCAATCCTGATTTTCTCTGTTCCGAAAGGGAAAATGGCAAATTAGTTCTCAAGGTTCGTCTTCGTGAGGCTTCTTCGAGGAAATTCGATGCTGAGCTTACGTGTTTGTAGCGTGTGGCTCGCTGGAAATGCATCATTGAGAATATTCCGGAGACTCTGCCGGGTTCAAGCTTCCATCCAGTGACGGAAGCGCTTCTTGCTGCTCGCGGTTATTCTGATGAGGATACTCGAAATCGTTTTCTTCGCCCTGATTTCGCACGTGATATCCACGACCCTTTCTTATTCAGGCAGATGGGGCAAGTAGTTGAACGGATTGGCAGAGCAAGAGATTGTGACGAAAAAATAGGCATTTTCGGTGATTATGATGCTGATGGTGTAACATCTTCAGTCATCATGCGAGAGGTGCTTTCAGCGCTTGGTATAAATTACGCCGTCTATATTCCCGATAAGCTTTCTGAAGGACATGGTTTCAATATGAAAGCCGTGGAGACGTTTGCGAGTCAGGGAGTGAAGCTTATCTTGACGCTTGATTGCGGTATGACGAATCATGATGAGATACATGCTGCAAAAGAGCGCGGCATGGAGACTATCATTATCGATCATCACCACGTACCGGAGATATTGCCAGAAGCGTTCGCCATCATCAATCCGAAGCTTACTACTGAGACGTATCCGTTTCAGGAATTATGCGGCGCGGGTACGTGTTTTAAGGTAGCTCAAGCGTTGTATCGTCGGTTTCTTCCAGAACAAGAAGAACAATTAAAGTGGCTCCTTGATGTCGTTGCAACTGGAACAGTTGCGGATGTGATGCCGCTTATTGGGGAAAACCGGGCTATCGTCAAATACGGATTGATCGTCTTGGGGAAAACTCGACGTGTCGGATTTCAGGAGATGTTCGCTCTTGGGAAAATAGGTGTCGATGGCAAACAGCCTATCGATGCCCGGACTATCGGATTTCAAATCGCACCGAGGATTAATGCGGCATCGCGTATGGCGCACGCGATGATAGCACATGATCTGCTAATGGAAGCCGATCCATCCAAGGCACAAGAACTCGCGTCCGTTCTTGATGCCCATAATACGGCGCGACAGAAGGTAAGTACAGCGACGACTGATGCGGTGCGGCAGATAGCGATCGAAAAATATGGTAATCGAAAATTCATTTTTGCGGTTGATGAAGCGTATCCGTTCGGTATCGTCGGTCTGGTTGCGGGCCGTATAGCGAATGAGTTTCGTAAGCCGACGTGTGTCTTGACGCGGGGAGCCGAGACAAGTCATGGCTCATTCCGTAGCGTTCCCGAAGTGAATATTATCGAACTTATCGAGATGTGTTCCGATATGCTCGTTACGTTCGGCGGTCATTCTCAGGCTGCTGGTATGACCATACGGAATGATATGTTAGAGGCGTTCTATGAACGTTTTGATGCCTTGGTGTCGGAGCGGTTATCGGGTATCGCGACAGAGCCTGAACTTCTGATTGATGCGCGTATCCGCCCCGAACATGTTACTCCGGCCCTGTATCGTGATATCATGTTGTTCGCTCCGTTCGGAGAGGGCAATGCTGAGCCGGCATTCCTATTGGAAGGGTTAGTTGTGAGGTCATCACGGACCGTCGGCAATGGAGCGAAACATCTGAAACTCGCGCTTGAATCGGCTGACGCATCGAAACGTTTTGATGCTATCGGATTTTCGCTTGGTGGAGCTTTCGGTGATGTGGTAGATGGAGATGTTCTTGACGCCGTTTTCCAGTTGAGCGAGAATACTTGGAATGGTTCAACAACCATCCAATTGAAATTGCTTGATCTCAAGCGGCAGAACTGAGTTCTTTGATGAAAGGAGGAGCGATATGGCAAAAATGCGGGTTCCTTCATACAGTAAGGGGGACATCGTCTGCATTAAATTGCATCTGAGCGATGAACATCATCGTTCGATAAGGAAGTACGAGTGGCATTTTGGTAAGATTGGCAGCGTTCTTGAGATTGGACGCCCTGAAAAACAGAGACTCTTTCACGTCGATGTTTATTCGAATGCTGATTTCGTCCCGGATGTTTCGCAACAGTGGGAATATCTTTATCCAGGTATTGTGTTGGATAGCGGCATAGTGTTGCTTAATCGTCTCGAGGCTGGTCTCTTGCCAACCCAACAGAATAAAGGATTCGTTTGCAGCGTAGAGGTTCCTTCTACTGATATCTGTAAAACTGACCCTAGTATTTTTCGTCGTCGGTTGATGGAAGTCCGATGAATATGGCGGTTTGTTCTGAAACGTAGTCCGAATTCGAGGAAATATTCCTTGGATTCGGTTTTTTTTAAACGTATCATATGATATGATATGAAGGAAATGATGAAGGGATATTGATATGGAAAAAATAGTCATGTATAGCGATGGCGGGTCGCGAGGCAATCCCGGGCCGGCAGCGTTGGGTGTATATATTGATACGCTCGGAAAGCAGTTCGGGGAGTTTCTTGGAACGAAAACGAATAATGAGGCCGAATATATGGCCATCGTTGCCGGTTTGAAGAAAATCAAGGCTTTGCTCGGTAAGGAACGCGCCAAACACGCCGCCGTAGAATGCCGTATGGATAGCGAACTCGCTTGCCGTCAGCTCAACCATGTCTATAAGATCGAGAACGAGAAGCTCCAGCCGCTTTTTTTTCAGGTGTGGAATCTCATGCTTGATTTTTCTGAGGTGCGGTTCATTCATGTGCCTCGCGAACAAAACGCTGTTGCTGATGCCGAAGCCAATAAAGCTATGGATGAAGCGGCGAAACAGCATTCAACCCGTCTTTTTTGAATCGTATGCATTGGATAAAACGCGCTATCATTTTCGGCATCGTCCTCGCGGTGACTTTTTTCGGTTATCTTATGTATCGCAATGCTCAAACGCCGGCGACGGTTCCGACTGATACCGCTAAGCGTGGAAGCGTTACGGAAACCGTTTCGTTGACTGGCGAGCTGATTCCGGAACAGTACGCCGATCTCGCCTTCCAATCCGTTGGTGTTGTCGATGGCGTGTATGTTTCTCAGGGCGATACCGTGAAGACAGGGCAACCGATCGCATCGCTTGATAGGACAGTCCTGCAGGCGAGTCTCAATGAAGAGCGAGTAGCACTCGCAATCGCTCGAAAAAATGCTGCTTTAGCTGAACGACGACACGATCTCTATAAGAAGGAAGAGCGTGATGTCAAACAGCTTGAAATCAATCAGGCTGAAAAACGAGTCGCTTCGCTTGTGGCGCAAATCGCTGAAAATACAATCGTAGCGCCGCTTGATGGCATCATATCAAAACTCGATATACGTACGGGAGAAACATCAGTCGTAAGCGCCGCAATTGCTCGCGTTGTCGGTAATACGACGCTTCTTATTGAAGCACGCGTTCCGGAATCTGATATAGCGAATATCCGGATCGGTATGAAAGCCTCAGTGACGTTTGATGCTCTTTCGCCATCCGATGTATTTGAAGGCGAAGTCGATAGCATTGATCCAGCAGCGACAACTGTTCAAGATGTTGTTTCTTATAAGGTGCGCTTTCGTTTGACGAAACAGGATGAGCGATTGCGGGAGGGTATGACATCTGATATCGATGTCGTGACTGCTCAGGCAGATGATGTCGTTGTTGTCCCATTTCGTGCCATTATCAAGGAATCCGGAAAAACATACGTCAAACTCAAGCGACTGGATGGATCGTTTGACCGTATTCCGGTCGCTATCGGTATCGAAGGTGATGAAGGAACAGTAGAGATTCTTTCGGGTTTATCCGCGGGTGATGAGGTGGCAATCGGAGCTTCGCAGAAATAACCGTCGGTATCTGTCGTGATTTTCAATCCTGCTTATGACTATGCCGCTCATATCTGTTCAACATCTTGAGAAGGTATACGATAGTGAAGGTGTGAAGACGCCAGCGCTTCGTGACGCGACATTTGATATAGAAAAGGGAGAATTCGTTTCGATTATGGG
>DBUA01000009.1:1099-14696 GCA_002307715.1 Candidatus Moranbacteria bacterium UBA1302 | reverse complement strand
CGTCCGACGGGCGGGCAGTATCTTCTCGAAGGAAAAAACACTGTCGAATTGGATGACAATACACTCGCAACCTATCGCAATAAGAAAATCGGCTTCGTATTCCAAGCTTTCAATCTGCTTCCGAAGACGAGCGTCTTTGAGAATGTCGAACTCCCGCTCCTGTATGACGATAAAGCATTCGGAAAGAACGGTGATCGAGTGAATGCAGCGCTCGCTGCCGTAGAAATGTCTCATCGGACCACATATCTTTCCAATCAGTTGTCTGGTGGCGAAAAGCAACGCGTAGCCATCGCTCGCGCATTAGTGAATGATCCAGAAATCATTTTTGCCGATGAGCCGACCGGAAATTTGGATTCGAAATCGGGCCTACAAGTGATGTCCATCCTCCAGGAGCTTAATGATGCCGGTAGGACGATCATTCTCGTAACGCATGAGACATTTACCGCAGAACATGCGAAGCGGATACTCCGCATGACAGATGGTCGTATCGTGGCGGATGAATTGGTGCGATCACGTCGTCGTGCCGAAGGAGAAGATTTCCTCAAATGAAGCTTTCCGACCCAATAAAAATAGCCCTGCGTTCATTCACTGCATCGAAGATGCGGTTTTTCCTCACAGTGCTCGGCATTGTCATCGGTGTCGCCGCTGTCATCATGGTGATGGCTATCGGAGCGAGTGCGCAGGACCTTCTTTTTTCACAGGTTGAGAAGGTCGGTTCGAACCTTGTCGGGGTTCTTCCTGGAGCCTCAGAAGAGAATGGCCCGCCAGCATCAGCATTCGGCATCGTAACGACGACGCTGACAAACGATGACCTCGATGCGATACGTCTCAGAAGCAATGCGCCGCATCTTTCCGCTGCTTCGGGCTATGTTTCGGGCTCGGCTTCGATAGAATCTCCTGTCGAGTCAATGACGACGAGTTTTCAGGGGGTGTCGCCTTCGATGATACGGGTCGAGTCGATTGAAATAGCTTCCGGCCGATTCTTCACTGATGAAGAGGAAAATAATCTTTCTCGCGTCATCGTTCTCGGAGCGACCAAAGCATCCGATCTCTTCCCGAATAGTTCCGATCCGATCGGTGAAACTGTGAAGCTCAAAGGAATATCGTTCAAAGTGATTGGCGTACTCAAGGAACGTGGTTCAGGATCATTCTCGAATCCTGATACGCTTGTTTTCGTACCGCTGGGAACGGCACAGAAATTATTGCTTGGTATCCGCTATCTTAATTTCATACGCGGCAAGGTTGATGATACGACGCATGTCGATGATACGATCAGCGATATTACGACGCTTTTGCGCGAGCGTCATGATATACGTGACGGTGATACAGCCGATTTTTCAGTGCGTAGCACGGCTGCTGCGCTTGATGTCTTAGGGAAAGTCACCGATATTTTGAAATATTTCTTGATAGCTATCGCTTCTTTATCGTTGATAGTCGGAGGTATCGGCATCATGAATTCGATGCTTATTTCAGTATCGCAACGTATCCGAGAAATTGGCTTGCGTAAAGCAGTCGGCGCGAAGCCACATCATATCATCACGCAATTTCTCATCGAGTCGGCAGCAATCACTGCGATTGGGGGAATCGTCGGTATCATCACGGGTATTCTTTTGGCCGCTATTACAGCCGCTGTCATCAGGCATCTCGGTTATGATTGGCAATTCATCATAACGTTTTCGTCCGTTTTGATCGGTTTTGCCGTTTCTGTCAGTATCGGTATATTGTTCGGATTATATCCGGCATTCAAGGCATCTCATGTCAGCCCCATGGAATCATTGCGATATGAATAATCTCATTCCGAAACGTTGGATCATGCCATTCGTCTTTGCACTTAGGACGATTCGTTCGCATCGTGCCAGGACGGCGCTCGCGCTTCTTGGTGTCGTTATCGGTGTTTTCGCTGTCGTCGTGGTCATGGCGCTTGGTGACGGCGTAAAAGGGTATATATTAGGGCAAGTCGAAAGCTTCGGTTCAGATGTGATCCAAGTCGAAGTGAAAGTGCCGACAGCGAAGAATATATCCAGTGAGAATGCGACATCAATCGCTCAGGGAGTGCAGATCACAACGCTGACTGCTGATGACCGCGATGCGATCCGGAAATTGCCGAATGTCGCGGCCGCATACGAGGGTTCTATCGGACAGGAGCGTTCGACATATGGTTCTATCGGCAAACAGCTTCTCCTGTTCGGAACAGGTTTTGAAACTCTTTCAGTCGACGGAAATGCACACCTATCCGAAGGACGATTCTTTACCGACGAAGAAAATGTTGCACAGTCTCGTGTCGTAGTGTTAGGCGCCGGCTCCAAAGAGACGTTTTTCGGTCAAGGCGATGCGATTGGCGAATATATTTCTATCAAAGGGGAGAAATACCGTGTGATCGGCATTATGGAAAAACGCGGTTCAGCAGCATTTTTCGATTTGGATGCATTGGCATATATTCCTATACAAACGCTGCTGCATAAAGTGCTTGGTACTGATTCGGTTCAGATGATTTCAATCAAGATGAGTGATCCATCGCAAGAAACGGAGACAGTTGCTGATATCGTCGCGCTTCTCCGAAAGCGGCATGATATTGATGATCCCGATAAGGATGATTTTTCCGTAACATCGACTAAAGAAGCCCAGGAAACCGTAAGCGATGTGCTGAGCACAGTCACCATCCTGCTCTTAGCGCTTACCTCGATATCGCTCGTTGTCGGCGGCGTGGGCATCATGAACGTTATGTATGTATCAGTTTCAGAACGTACGAATGAAATCGGATTGCGCAAGGCGTTGGGTGCCCGTTCCGGTTCGATCCTGACGCAGTTTCTTGCTGAAGCGGTTATTATCACTGGTGTTGGCGGTTTTTTGGGTATACTTTCAGGCGTGATTGTCGTTTGGGTACTTTCAGCGGTATTTGAAGCGTATGGATTTCCGTTGGATATCTCATTCACAGTGCAATCCCTTTTTCTTGGCGCCGGTTTTTCTACCGCTGTCGGCCTCTTGTTCGGGATATCGCCAGCTGCTCAGGCTGCGAAGCTCTCTCCTATGGAAGCCCTGCGCAAGGAATGATGATAGTGTGAATGCTGCTGATTTGGATGTTTGCCGTTTTTAGTGTACTTTTGAAAGGTAGCGTTTCATTGTCTTTTTTCTTATGCGGCTTCCCGTTTACAAACCGCTGTACCTCTTTTTGAAGGCTATCGGCTTTCCAGTCGTCTGGGAAGTGTCGATTGGTGCTGTTATTTTTAAGCAAGAAGCGGAACAGAGGTCATATCTTCTGCTGCATTATCCAAGCGGTCATTTTGATTTTGTGAAAGGCCATGTAGAAATCGGTGAGACTGAGGAAACGACGCTTCGGCGTGAAACCGAAGAAGAGACTGGCATCACCGATATCTCGATATATCCTTATCGCGTCAGTATTCGCTATTTTTATATTGCCAAAGGTGCTGAACGGGAAAAGCGCCTTAAGTCCGGTCATGGCATTTGGATATTCAAACAGGTGCATTTTTATCCGGTGATAACGAAGACGGATGATGTGCGCATTTCGCATGAGCATATCGGCTTCATTTGGTTGCCTTATGATAAGGCAGTCGTTAAGGCGACTTTCGATAACGCTCGTCGTGTTCTTGAAAAGACCGAGATATTTCTTCGAGCAGCATCCGATATCCGATGAAATCAGTCATGCAGCGCTCTTCGGCCAACACGCAATGGAACATGAAAAAAACCGCACGTATCCACGATGGGATAGGCGGTTTTTTTGTTGCGGGTAGGTCAATCGGCGGTGGGTGTGATTGGCTTGTTTGCGTTCGTTGACGGTGCCACCCAGAACAGAGCGTAAGCACTGTACAACACCATCCCTGTTCCACAACCAGTACCGAAAACAACCAGACTGATGATATCGGTGTTACCGAACGAGAAAAAATCCCATGAAGCAAACAACACGAAGAGCAGTACGTCCGCAATCGCACCGACAATGAGCATAGCGCCCAATACGTTGTCGCGGTGTTCTTCGCTGGTTAACGCCGTGAAGAACCAGGTCGCTGGCATCGACAGGATGACACAGGGCACCCAAAAACATGCGGCAATGATGATTCGATCCATGATCATGACACACCTCCGTTTTTTGAAGAACTTCGAAAAAACACGCATCCAAAATCATATTGGACATTTCATTATACTCTTTTTTCGTGATTTGTCAATGGAACGATATGAGAAAATGGCGTATAGAAAGTATTTTTTGCCTTTAAAAGGCAAAGATATGGCCGCATCCTTGGAACTTTACAATTTTTGAAAAGCGTGTCATTATTGGTTTTCAAGGAATTGATATGTTGACACTCAAGAACATCAGGAAAACATACGGAATCCGCCGCGTTCTCGAACGCGTATCTTTTTCGTTGGGCGAAGGACAGAAGGCGGCGCTTGTCGGACAAAATGGCGTAGGAAAATCGACGCTGCTTCGCATTATTGCCGGACTTGAGACAGCAGATCGCGGAGAGATCATGAAACCGAACCGAGTGTTGCTCGGCTATTTGCCACAGGAAACGATTGCAGAAGGCGAAGAGACGCTGCGCCAGTACATGCGTCGTATCGCTGGACTGTCTGATCTTGAGCGTGAAATGGAGCATTTAGAACAGCAGCTCGAACAGTCAGATATGCTCGAACGCTATGAGGCTATTCAGGCGGAATATCAGCGTCTCGGCGGTTATGGTTTTGAACGGAAAGCCAAAGGTCTTCTTGAGGGGTTGTCGTTGTCGCATGTCGGTCTCGATCGGAAAATCGCTGAACTTTCTGGCGGCGAGAAGCGCAAAGCGGCGCTGGCCGGAGTCCTGTTTCGTGGCGTCGATGTCCTCCTGCTTGATGAACCAACGAATGATCTCGATATATCAGCGCTCTTATGGTTGGAACGATATCTTGCCCGTTCCGCAGCAACATGTCTTATCGCGTCGCATGACCGTCGTTTTATGGATTCGGTTGTTACGAAAGTCGTGGAACTTGATTGGTATAAGCGTGAAGCATCCGTATACACGGGTGGGTGGAGCGATTATGCCGAAATGAAATCGCATTCCATCCGCCGCCAGAAGGAATTGTATCGCATGCAGGAAGAAGAGCGCGAGCGTATTTCCGTATCCATAGAAGAAAAGCTTGAATGGGCCCGGCGGGTCAAAGAAGAAAAAGCTCCCGACAATGACAAGCTAACGTCGAATTATAAGAAAGAACGGGCGGCGAAGAAATTTACTAATTCTGCCAAGGCTCTCGGAGGGCGTGAAAAGCGTCTTGATACGGTTGAAAAACCGATTGAACGTGAACCGCTTGTCATACCGCTTACAATCGGCAAGACTGAAACGGAAAATGCCATCACACTTTCGAAAGTCTGCTTCGGTTATCCTGGAGGATTTTCGGCTGGTCCGATCGATATGGCAGTCTCGTTCGGTGAAAGAGTGGCTATCCTCGGCGATAATGGCGTTGGGAAATCGACGCTCCTCAAGACGATCACTGGCAGTATCGTTCCATTGTCTGGGACGGTCACGTGCGGAAGTGCCGTACGTTTCGGTTATCTGATGCAGGAGCATGAAAATGTTTCACAGGCTGCCACGCCAGCAGAGCTTTTCAAGAACCGCATTGAAACATACGATCGCGATGCGACAATCATGTTTTTATCACACTTCCGTTTTTCTCCAGATACAGTGGATGATCGTATTGCATCATTCAGTCCTGGTGAGCGAGTCCGCTTGACGCTTGCGCTCCTGTCGGCTTCCGGTGCTAATGTGCTTGTGCTTGATGAACCAACGAATCATCTTGATCTTGAAACAATCGAAGCGCTTGAGGAAGCTCTTGAAACGTATGAGGGTACTATCTTGCTTGTGACGCATGATCGGCGTTTTCTTGAGAAGATGCGGTTGACCGGAAATTTCGTATTGACCGATGGAGCGTTGAAGCCGGTAGAAAGCTATGATGCGTATGCGGCAGCTGTGATGCCGTCAGTAGAGCGTCGACTGAAACGCCTAGAAGATCGCTGATGTTTTGAGTTGACACGTGAGGCTTTTCTTTGTAAAATGCAGTGTCAAGTTCTTTTTTCACAGAGGAGTCCATCATGAATAGCAGTCGCAGTAGTGGTATTTCCGAGACGAAGGTTGTCTTGTTGCTCGGGGTGTTTCTGAATCGGAAGGACCTGGAAGATTTCCGTATTTACGCCATCAAGGTCAATGGCATCGCTACATTGCCGATGCGGGAGTGCCCTTCTGATATCGACAATGAAGATGTGCTTCGCGTTTTCGGCGAAATGGTTGCGAGTGATACGCAGTATTGCATTGATCGAGTCTGTCTTATCAAAACGGATCATGTGACTGTCGGGCAGCAACATTTTATCTGTTGCTTCGCAGCACTCGAAGATTCGGAATGGTCTATGCCTGATCGGTCACCGCGGGCCTTGGGAAAGGTGCTCAATTGGGTGTCGCCAGCGTGTTTTGGCGATGGTTCTTGCGAAGATTTGATCGTGTATACGCGGGATCCGCATGCGGTCAATTTGATCGGGCAGATTTTGGGGAATCCAAGCGGCTCGTTTGGTGGGATCCGGTGGTCTGAATTCTGTTACGCACCCGCCAGTAGTTGCCAAGCTGTCTGATAATATCCGACGTTTGGCTTCTTAATGAAGACGGTTTTCTAAAGGAAGCCGTCTTTTTTCTTTGGCGACCGTTTTAGCATTGAGGGTTGCTTTTGCTGGATTTTTTCGATATACTAATCCGTATGAAACAGCAAGTGAAAATCCGGTGGCAATTCGGGGGCGTGCTTTTGTTGGCTCTCATATGTGGAGTGATCGCATATCCTCAGGCGGTAAAGTTTTTTCCGTTTCTTCATGATGCAGTCGCAAAACTCCATGTCAATGAAGGTCTTGATCTGCAAGGAGGTATCCATCTTGAATATAAAGCTGATGTCTCGCAGCTTGATAGCAGTAAAGTGAATGATGCGTTGAGCGCGGCGGAATCAGTCATTGAACGTCGCGTGAACGCATTTGGTGTCGGCGAGCCGCTTGTGCAGCTGTCGCAATCCGGTTCTGAACATCGTATCATCGTCGAATTGCCTGGAGTCAAAGATATCGATCAGGCTAAGAAGATGATCAAAGAGACGCCGTTCCTTGATTTCCGTGAACAGTCTGATGCCACGGAAGTGGATCAGCAGTTCACTGCCGAAAATGAGAAGACGAAACAGCAGGCAGACGCGATTTTTGCGATGGTAAAGGGAGGGCAGGATTTCGCGACGCTTGCATCGCAGTATAGCCAGGATCCTGGTTCAAAAGAAAAAGGCGGAGACCTTGATTTCGCCAAGCAGGGAACGTATGTTTCTGCGTTTGATGATGTTGTCTTTGATAAGGATTTCCAAACGGGTACGATATGGCCGGAACTCGTTGAAAGTCCGTATGGTTGGCATATCATCAAGAAGACCGGTGAGCAGGGAGAGGGTGATGACCGCGAAGTGCGAGTATCACATATTCTGTTCATCAAGAAGTCTTCAGCCTTGTATCCTGACCTTGCCTGGAAAACCACCGGCCTATCTGGAAAAAATCTGAAGAATGCTTATGTCGATTATCGGAGCCAAGGCGTTGGATCACCCCAGATCGCGCTCCAGTTCGATGATGAAGGAACACAGCTTTTTGCTGATATTACAAAACGCAATATCGGCAAACCTGTCGCGATATTTCTTGATAATGAGATTATCAGCCAGCCGACCGTTCAAAGCGAAATCGTGGCAGGGCAGGCTGTCATTACAGGCAATTTCACTATGCAGACCGCTAACGAACTCGTGAAGCGATTGAATGAAGGTGCGTTGCCAGTTCCGATCACGTTGGTGGGACAGCAGTCTGTTGACGCTTCGCTTGGTCAAGATGCTTTCGAAAAGAGTTTATTGGCTGGTATTGTTGGTCTCGGCGCTGTGGCAGTCTTTATGCTTGTCTATTATCGTTTGCTTGGCGCGGTTGCGGTCTTTGCGCTGCTTTTGTATACAGCGATGCTTCTCACGTTCTTCAAGTTGTCTGTTTTCACGCCGTTTGCCATTACCGTGACGCTTTCAGGTATAGCTGGTTTCATTCTTTCCATCGGTATTGCGGTGGATGCGAACGTGCTTATCTTTGAACGTACTCGCGAGGAGCTTTCTTATGGTAAGGGTGTCCATAAGGCGATCCAAGAGGGTTTCCGTCGTGCCTGGCCGAGTATCCGCGATGGACATGTTTCAACGCTCATCACGACGTTCGTTCTGGCTGGTTTGGGTACTGGTTTCGTGAAAGGCTTCGCTATCATCCTCGCGCTTGGTGTCGCGCTATCGCTTTTCACAGCTGTTGTCCTGGTGCGCATCACGACGATGTTTATGGCGGGCGATTGGATGGAACGGCACCCGAAGCTTCTCGTTTCACCGAAAAAACCGTTGGAAGAATAATCTCCCAAGAGACTTATGTTGAATATCATCCAGAAAAGAAAGTATGCATATTGGTTCTCGGGCGTGTTGACCGTTGCTAGTATCGCATTGATCGCATGGTGGGGATTAGTATTGGGAATCGATTTCAAAGGCGGAACGCTCATGGAAGTGCAATTTTCACAAGATCCAGAACCCCAAGTTTCCGATGTCGAACAGAGCCTTTCCGCGCTTCAGCTTAAGAGTCTGACGCTTCAGCCAACCGATGGCAATAGCATCATGTTGCGTTATCTCGCTTCGGATGAGGATACGAATGATCAGGTACTCGAACGACTTCGGACGCTTGATGACGGAGTGGTGCAGTTGCGTACCGATTTTGTCGGCGGTTCGGTGTCTGACCAGATCAAGCGCAATGCTGGCATCGGTATTTCGCTTTCCGTTCTCGCGATTGCGCTGTATATCGCATGGGCTTTCCGTCGCGTTTCTGGCGTTGTTACGTCGTGGGAATACGGAGTTGGCGCTGTCATTGCACTTGCTCACGATATCATCATCACGCTCGGACTTTTTGCCATACTCGGACACTTTTATAGTGTTGAAGTCGGTGTACCTTTCATTGCGGCGCTTCTTACGATTCTCGGTTACTCCGTGAACGACACCATCGTCGTGTATGATCGTATTCGCGAGAACCTGTTGCGCTCGACGAAGAAAATGTCATTCGAAGCCATCGTTAATCGGTCGTTGAATGAGACACTTGGACGTTCCATCAATACGTCGATGACTGTTATTATCACGCTCATCGCTATCGTCTTGTATGGCGGAGAGAGTATACGGTATTTCGGCGTGGCGCTTCTTGCTGGCGTTACATTCGGAACGTATTCTTCGATTTTTATCGCTTCAGCGCTCTTAGTGACATGGCACACATATAAATCGCATCGCCATGAGCGTCAGGATTGATACTCGTTCTTTACTGTAACAAGCATAAAAGCATGTTGTCCTATGAAGTGGAATCCGTTCGGGAAAAATAAGCAGTCTTCTGATTCGGCATCGGACGCCGTTGCGCCATCATCTGTTCCTGGCATGCCTGATCCGAGCAAAATGGGGATGCTTGAACGTATTGCGTATAATCGATTCCTCAAGATGTCGCCAGCCGAACGTGAGAAGGTCATGAAGAAAGCCTTGACGCCGAAGAATGTTGAGAAGCATAAGGATGAGATTCTCGCATCGCTCGAAGCCATGAGAAAGAGCCGCCAGATTTCGGATGACCAGTATCGTCTCGCCAAAGCCAAGTTTGGTCTGAAATAAGGAGTTTGCCTCTATGTCAACCAAAGAACGGGAAATTGATGAGCTTTTGGCGCGCAGCGTCGCAAGCGTCCTGCCTTCCAAAGAAAAACTCAAAGAACTCCTTTTGAGTGGTAAGCGTCTTCGCGTTTATATTGGCGCTGATGCGACTGGTCCGCAGCTCCATCTTGGACATGCGACCAATTTTATGCTGCTCGAAAGATTCCGCAGGCTGGGGCATGAGACCATTGTCTTATTTGGCGATTTTACAGCGATGCTTGGCGATCCGACTGGTCGTTCCAAAGAACGCATCGCGCTTACTAAAGAGCAAGTTGAATCTCATATTGCTTCTTGGAAAAGCCAAGTATCCAAGCTGATTGATTTCGAAGACACTGAGAATCCGGCGAAAATTCTTCGTAATAGTGAATGGCTTGCATCCATGAACCTCTCTGATGTCATCGGTCTGGCGCGGCATTTCACGGTGCAACAGATGCTGGAGCGCGATATGTTTGAGAAACGGTTGCAAGAAGAGAAGCCGATTTATCTGAATGAGTTTTTGTATCCGTTGCTTCAGGGTTACGACAGCGTGGCGATGGATGTCGATATCGAGATTGGCGGTAATGATCAGACGTTCAATATGCTTGCTGGGCGGACGCTTCAAAAAGCTATCAACAGCCGTGATAAATCCGTCATCGCGACGACATTGCTCGAACATCCCGTGACAAAGAAAAAGCTCATGAGCAAGAGCGAGGGCGGATATATCGCGTTGGATGATACTCCGAATGACATGTTCGGAAAGTCCATGGCGTTGCCCGACGAGATCATTTCGCAGATGTTCGTTGATTGCACTGAGCTGCCGATGGCTGAAATTGCCGTCATCACCAAAACGTTGGCTTCAGGAGGAAATCCTCGTGATGCGAAGATTCGCTTAGCTAAAGAGATTGTCGCGTTATATCATGGCGTCGAAGAAGCCGAGAAGGCTGAAACATATTTCATTGGCACTTTTTCAAAGGGTGCGCTTCCTGATGAAGCTCTTCCGGTCGATGCAAAAATCGGTGAGAAGCTGATCGATGTGATCGTGCGTGCCGGCTTCGCTGCGAGCAATGGCGAGGCCCGACGTAAGATCGCTCAAGGCGGCGTGGCTATCGACGGGACGAAAATCGATGACCTTCAGGCAGTCATTGAAGAAAATCATGATCAACAGGTCATGAAGGTCGGTAAGAAAGATTTTGCGAAAATACTGTTGACGCGTTGAAGGCGCTGGTTTGAAACGGATACTGTTTGGGTTTACAATACGGATATGTTACAAGAACGCATTGAACAGATAATGAAGGAGGGGCGGGAATCGTTGGCTACTGTTTCGACAGCGGCTGATTTTGAAGCGTGGGAAACGCGTTATCTCGGACGCAAGAGCGAGCTCAATGAGATCCTTAAGGGATTGAAAGATCTTTCGCCTGAAGAGAAGCGTCTTATCGGTCCGTTGGGTAATCGTGTCAAACAGGAACTGGCTGCAGCGTTTGCCGTTGCTAAGGAAACGATTTTTGAACGCAATATCGATTGGGAGGCAGAGCGCATTGATGTGACGGCTCCAGGCCATCCGATAGTTCCGTGCGGACATTTGCACCCAGTAACGCTTATTGAACATCGTATCCAAGATATTTTCTTGTCGATGGGGTTCAGTATTGCTGACGGTCCTGAGGCTGAGAGCGAATGGTACAACTTTGATGCGCTGAATTTTCCTAAGGACCATCCGGCTCGCGATATGCAAGACACGTTTTTCATACGCCAGGAAAAGAAATCGCAGCATCGATTCGTTCCGCGTACGCATACTTCCGGTGTCCAGGTCCGCTATATGGAAGCGCACAAGCCTCCGTTCCGTGTCATCGTTCCTGGTCGCGTATTTCGTAATGAAGCGACCGACGCATCGCATGAACATACATTCCATCAGTTCGAATGTTTTATGGTTGCGGAAGAAGGCATGGTGACAGTGGCAACGTTCAAGCATGTCGCCGAGACTTTCTTCAGTGCCTTTTTCAATGAGAAAGTTTCTGTCCGTCTGCGGCCAAGCTTCTTCCCATTTACAGAACCGTCGTTTGAGTTTGATATTAGTTGCGTACTTTGTGGCGCTCAAGGTTGCCCGACTTGCAAACAGACAGGATGGCTTGAAATCGGCGGCGCCGGTATGATCAATCAGCATGTCTTTGAATCGGCCGGGTATCGACGCGGCCAGTACCAAGGATTCGCTTGGGGTTTTGGTGTAACGCGTCTCGCCCTTATGAAATACCGCATCTCTGATATCCGCCTGCTTATGTCTGGCGATCTCCGTTTCATCCGACAATTCCAACAGTAACGGCAAAGAGCCGAAGATACGTCAGCTTATGAAATATTCATACCATTGGCTTAAAGAGCTTTCAGGAACGAAGAAGTCTGCTGAGCAGCTGTCGAAGCTACTCATGGCGCATGCATTCGAAGTGGAAGGCATCGAGAAATACCCGCATCATCTTGAGGGCGTTGTGGTGGGGCGCGTTGTTTCATTGGAACAGCATCCTAGCGCTGACCGCCTTCGCGTCGCTCAAGTCGAAGTGGGACGGAATGATATTCGGCAGATTGTGTGCGGTGCTCCGAATATCGCTGCCGAACAGAAAGTAGCTGTTGCTTTGCCGGGCACTGTTCTGCCAGGTGATGTCAGTATCGGCGAAGCGACATTGCGCGGTGTGAAGTCCCAAGGCATGATTTGTTCGGCTCAAGAATTGGGCATCGGCGATGATCATTCAGGTATCTTTATCCTTCCGGAAGAAGCCCCAGTTGGCGCGCTTTTTGCTAAGCATTTCGGCCTTGACGATGCCATCATCGAAGTGAAGATTCTTCCGGATCGCGGTTCGGATGCTATTGCATATCAAGGGCTGGCTCGTGAAATCGCCGCGCTTGATGGGTATGCGCCGCATTTTAGCGAGAGAAAGCTCAAACCGATACGTCTTTCATCGTATAATCGCGCTCCGAAAGTCACTATTGCCGATAAGCAAGGCTGTGTGCGCTATCTCGGTATGGCTTTTAAAGATGTCGAAGTCGGAGAATCGCCGCTTTGGCTGAAAGTGAAACTCATCGTCGCTGGGCTTCGTCCGGTCAATAATATTGTCGATATCACGAACTATCTCATGTTGCTGACCGGTCAGCCGATGCATGCATTCGATGCTGATCGCATTGTCGGGGGTATAACGGTCCGGCGAGCCAAACGTAACGAAAAACTCAAATTGCTTACAGGAAATGTTGTAAAGCTTTCCACTGAGGATTTGGTGATTTCTGATGACAAGAAAGCGCTCGCGCTTGCGGGTGTCATGGGTGGCGAGCATGCCGGCATTACCGCTGATACGACTCGCATATTTCTTGAGGTTGCAGCTTTTGATGGAGCGTCAGTGCGACGAGCCCGGACGCGTCATGGCCTCCAGACTGATGCAAGCTATCGTTTCGAACGAGCGCTCGACCCAGAACTTCCGACCGATGTCGCCCGTGAAGCAGCAGCGTTGATCGCTTCGATTGGAAAGGGCAAGCCTATCGGTTTGCGTGATATCTATCCGAAGCCGAAAAAATCATGGAAAATACGTTTGACACTTGATCGTGTTGAGCATGTTCTGGGTGTTCGTTTGCCGCTTTTCGAAGTCGTGCGTTTTCTGGGATTGCTCGGGCTTAAAATTAAAAAAGTTTCCAATGTGGACGCGATCGATGTTCTGATTCCGACTCGTCGTCCAGATTTGCGCGATGAGTGGGACCTCATAGAAGAGGTCGGCCGGATGTATGGTTATGATCGGATCGCTCCGCAAGCGCCGCTTATTCCGCTCGCGTCCACGCAAAGCGATGCTGCAAAAACATTTGAACGTTCCGTCAAAGAGTATCTTGCGCATGCCGGTTTTGATGAGATCATGACGTATTCGTTCTATGG
>DBUA01000009.1:0-731 GCA_002307715.1 Candidatus Moranbacteria bacterium UBA1302 | reverse complement strand
CTCATGCTTTCGAAAGTGCGTGAGAACTTGCGCCATTTTCAGTCATTTGATTGTTTCGAATGGGGCAGCGGGTTTTCTCGACATCTGAAAACACGCGGGCCGGAAGAATCGAAGTCGCTCGGGCTTGTGACTGTGCTGCCGAAACAGAACGTATCCGGTGAGGCATTCTTTTCTCTCAAGGGGAGAATCATAGCTTTGTTTGAAGCGCTCGCTATTGATAGTGAAAGGATCTCTTGGGAACCGCTCGATCGTCATCCGGAAGCCTCTATCGGCGATTTGTTCCATCCGACACGGAGTGCATGCGTTATGTTGGACGGGAAAGTCATCGGTATCGTTGGTGAAGCTCATCCGAAAACGATCAAAGCGTTCGGAGTTCCGTCGAAGCTCGCTATGGCGCAGTTTTCCGCTCATGCGCTGCAATTGGCTCGAAAATCCGAGACGCGATTCGTTCCGCTTCAGAAGTTTCCGTATGCGCTTCGCGATATCTCGCTTTCTTTTCCGAAAAAGACGACTGTCGCTGACGTTGAATCGGTTCTTCGTGAAGTCGGAGCGCCGCTCTTGGTTCGGAATGAGCTCTTTGATATCTATGAGCAGGAAGACGAAAAGAGTCTAGCATTCCATCTGTTTTTCGGTCACGCCGAAAGGACGTTATCAAGCCAGGAAGTGGACAGTGCTTTTGATCGGATTGTAGAGGCGGCACAGAATCGCTTAGGGGCAGTGCTGCGCTCCTA
>DBUA01000029.1 GCA_002307715.1 Candidatus Moranbacteria bacterium UBA1302 | reverse complement strand
GATTGCCAATCGGATTCTTCAAGCATCTCTTCTGTTATTGTGGTTGGCTCTTCGGCGATAATCTTCTCATCGCCCGGCTCTTCGATATCCTGCTGTTTTGTTTCTTCTGTCATAGTTTTATCATGATGATCGGGTTAATACGCTTTTAATCATATTAAACTCTGTTTCAATATTTATTTCTCTTTTCCGGCTATCTTCCACGGATTCTTCTACATCATCCATATTGTCAAAAAAATGTCACAAAAAGAACAATAACCAGCGAAGCATTCAAAAGTTTTTTCATGTATTCGATGAGCGACTTATTCTTGGCATAATCCATACGTTTCGGACCGATAATCGCAAGTATTCCCTTGCCTTCACTATTTTCATAAGGAGCAACCACCATCGAGCAATTCGATATTTCTTTGATCGGATTCTCTTCCCCGATAAATATCTGCACATCGCCACTCTTGAGCCTACTCATGATGCTATCAAGCTTCTCATCAAGAGAATCAAGCGTTTCGACAATCCTACAAAGCTCATCAATCTCTTGAAACTCAGGCTTCTCCATGAGCTCTTTCATGCCGAAGTCATACAACTCATCACGGCCGATCAATCCGGAAACCACGAGATTCCCAGAAAGCGCCGAGAGGAGCTTCGCCGTACTGCGGCCCATACGCGTCTGCTTGGCTTTCATCACAAGGAGTTCTTTCTGCAGCTTACGCTGATCTTCGCGAGATAGATCTTCATCACCCATCATTTCTTCGACATAGAGACGATATCCTTCATCTGTCGGGATACGACCGGCTGAAACATGAGGTTGATAAAGATATCCCTCTTCTTCCAAAAGCGCCATATCATTCCGCAATGTCGCAGAAGATACGGGAAACTCGAAATGTTCAAGCAGCGCTTGCGAGCCGACGGGCAACGCCGTCTTGGTGTAAAGCTCGACAATCGCAGAGAGAACTTGTTTTTGTCGTGTATTCATAATCGTACTCACAGTATAGAATACGTTTTAGCACTCGTCAAGTGTGAGTGCTAAATAATGAAAATATGGCTTGTATAAAATAAAATACCGAGCATATTCGCATACGCTCGGCTCATAAAACTCTTGCCACCTCCCTCATCCTTTCGCCTTATTTTCTGCATCACAGCATTGATCGACGTGCCTGCAACCCATGCATTTATCGTTCAAGGCATCAAAACGACTATGCGCTTCACGAAAAAAGACAAGCGTACGGTTGTGTTGCCCGCACATCACCTTGGAGCCAGGGAAAAGCGTTTCTTCGCCGTCATGACCCGGCGAAATGAACGGCTGCAGATGTATGCCGTGCCGCCCAATGACAAAACGTCCAGTTTTTTCACACATGACACAATCTCCTTCTTTTTTCCACGTAAAAATGAAAATGTATCCAACCGCAACTTCGATTTCTTCTTCAAAACATGGCTTGTTAAAAAACACTATGGCACTGGATCATATCCGCCAGCATTCCATGGATGGCAACGCATGACTCTTTTCAATCCAAACCATCCGCCTCGTATAATGCCATGTCTCTCAATGGCTTCATACGCATATTGGCTACAAGTCGGACGGAAACGGCAGAACCTCTCTCCGAACAGCATGCCAGCAAACCCATGATCAAACGATAGGGTTTTCTGGTATAAACGTATGGAAAGCAATATGAGCCGTTTCACACTGAGAACATACTCCCTGCCAAATCATTTGTCAATGTTCATTTTGCTGATATACTTGCAATATAAAAAACAAATATATCCAATATGCGGATAGCCATGGCCTCATCGGCCCGGAACCGCACTCTACCAGAATGAAAACCATCAAACATCAAAATACGACTTGGATCGATTTTGAAGACCCGCAAACAGATGACATCACCTATCTTCAGGAGAATTTCAATATCCATCCGCTGGCAATCGAAGAATTGATTACTCCGACATACCAGCCGAAAGTGGTGCGTTACGAGAATTGCCTGTTCTTCTCTATCCACATACCGCTCTTCGATACCGAACACCGAACGACTTACCCCGGCGAACTTGACATTATTCTGACACGCGACCATCTCATCACGAGTCACAAACAGAATATCTATCAGCTTGATACTTTTTTTGATGAGCTAGAGAGGAGCGAAGGCAAACGGCGCCTCAATATGCATGAAACTTCGATGCATCTTCTGTATCGTATCATCGAAATCCTGCTCAACTCCTGTTTTCCAAAACTCAATCACATCAGCGAAAAACTCGATCATATCGAAAGCCAAGTATTCGCCGGAATGGAAAAAGAGATGGTGTTTGAAATTTCCGTCCTCAAACGCGATATTCTCAATTTTCGTCGGACGCTCAAGCCGCAGCGTGCCATCATAGAATCAATCATCAAAGATGAGCACGATTATGTTCCGGACGATCTGCGATTCTATTTCCAAGATCTCATCGGCACAAATATCCGCCTTTGGAATATCCTCGAAAGCCAAAAAGAGACTATCGAAGCGCTCGAAGCCACCAACAATTCGCTTCTCTCAAACAAGCTCGACCTGACCATGAAAGTGCTTACTATCTTTTCGGCGGTCATGCTTCCAATGACAGCTTATTCGAATATGCTGGCGATGAGCGCCCATATACCTTTCGGCGATAGTCCTTATGCGTTTTGGATACACGTTTCATTTATGGTCATCATCTCTTTGACGACCATCACGGTTTTCAAAGTGAAAAAATGGCTGTAAAACAGATGAGAGACATCGATTTCACACACGAAGAGAAGCTTCCGAAATCCGCAAAGAATGCGGATTTTTGTTTTGCAAAATCTCTTTAAAATTGATAGACTTGATGCGAAACGATTCGGACGCTTTTTTGCTTTATGCACTCAAAAAGTGGCTGATAAGCTTTTTATATACGGACACATGATACGTTTTTACAATACCCTTTCCAAACAGAAAGAGGAATTCGTTCCGCTCAACCCCGGTAAGGTCGGCATGTATACTTGCGGCCCAACCGTCTATGGACCGATCCATATCGGTAATATCCGTGCTTATACTTTTTCCGATACCATCCGCCGTGTCCTCGAAGATGCCGGCTACGAGGTGCGTCTCATCAAGAACATCACCGACGTCGGACATCTGACGGCTGATGACGTAGCTCAAGGAGACTCAGGCGAAGATAAGATTGAGAAAAAGGCTCGTACAGAAAGGAAAACTTCAGCTGAAATCATCGCTTTTTATGAGGATTATTTCCGCGAAACCGAAAAAGCAGTCGGCATACTGCCTGCGCACTATTTCCCGCATGCGACAGCGCATGTCGCACAGATGATTAAACTCATTGAAACGCTCATCGCGAAAGGTTACGCTTACGAAAAAAATGGCAACGTCTTTTTCGATGTAACGTCCTTCCCCGATTACGGAAAACTCTCCGGTAACACGCTTGAGCATCTAAGGGTCGGCGCTCGTCTTGAAGAGCACCCTGACAAAAAAAATCCGTGGGACTTCGCCCTCTGGCTCAAGGCGCCAAAAGAACATCTCATGCGTTGGCCTTCACCATGGAGCGACGGCTACCCAGGCTGGCATATTGAGTGTTCCGCTATGAGCATGGAATACTTGGGCGACACGCTTGATATCCACACTGGCGGCGAAGACAATATTTTTCCCCATCATGAAGCCGAAATCGCCCAATCCGAATGCGTTACGGGAAAAACATTCGCTCGCTACTGGCTCCATACCCGTCACATCTTGGTCGATGGACAGAAGATGTCCAAATCCAAAGGCAACTCCTATCTCCTCGAAGATATTATCGAGCACGGCTTCATACCGGCTGATTTCCGCATGCTTCTCATGAGCGCTCACTACCGCACGCAAATGAACTTCACTTGGGAATCCCTCGAACAAGCCAAGAAAAACCGTGAGACGATTATGGGGGTTTATGCGCGGCTCCTGATTTCTGATACTGCTATTGAGGGCTTCAACGGCAGCGATTCTTTAGAAAATGTCCGCGAAGCGATGCGAGATGACCTCAATACCCCCGAAGCTGTCGCAGTTGTGCTTGATCTCGTCAAGAAGACCAATACCCTCCTCGATACCAACGAAGCCGTTGATTGTGCTGCGCTTATCGCCGTCTACGACAAGATATTCTTCCTCTTCGGATTGCATGCTGAGAAAGAGACTGTTCCAGCCGA
Source organism: Candidatus Moranbacteria bacterium UBA1302 (assembly GCA_002307715.1). Taxonomy (GTDB): domain Bacteria; phylum Patescibacteriota; class Minisyncoccia; order Moranbacterales; family UBA1568; genus UBA1568. The sequence goes on along the minus strand of DBUA01000029.1, from coordinate 6,623 downwards.
AGTGGAGGCGCTTGCCAAAGAACGTAACGCTGCCCGCGCCAATCAGGACTTCGCCGAGTCTGACCGCTTACGCGATGCTATCGCCGCTCACGGCTACAAAATAGAAGATATCCCAAAAGGATACCGACTGAAAAAATCCTAGATAATTTCTGCCCGGCGCACCAGCCGGGATTTTGTTAATAAACAGTGTGTAAAAATATCATTAAGCGAATATTCCGAACTTCTGTCAAGACCTAGCCGTTTTCAAACAAACCGGTATAATGGAGAAGTTACTCTGACAAAAATACTGAACATCCTTATGGCCAAGCAATCTGCCGATCATGTCCGCATTCCACCGCATAACCTTGAAGCCGAACAATCAGTACTCGGCTCGCTCATGCTTGATAAGGATGCTGTCATCCGCATCGCAGACCTTCTCAAAGTCGGTGATTTCTACAAAGATGACCACAATCTCATCTATGAAACCATGCTGGCGCTCTACGAAGAACGCGAGCCGATTGATGTCCTCTCCATTGCTAACAAGCTTGAAGAAAAAAGCCAGCTCGAACGCGTAGGCGGATCAAGCTATCTTGCTTCGCTTGTCAATTCCGTCCCATCAGCCACGAACGTCGTTCACTACGCCAAAGTTGTCCAGAAAAAAGCCCTCCTCCGCCGGCTTATATCCATGGCAAGCGAAATCGTTGAGATGGGTTACGACGAATCCGAGGATGTTCAAAAACTCTTGGATGAAGCCGAACAGAAGATATTCTCTGTCGCTGAGAAATACATTAAACAGGATTTTGTTCCGATAAAATCCATACTCGCTTCCGCCTTCGACCGTATCGATGAGCTCCACAAGAGTGATCAGACGTTCCGCGGAGTCCCAACAAACTTCATCGACCTTGACAATCTTCTTGCCGGACTTCAAAAATCTGACCTGATCATTCTTGCTGCCCGACCATCCGTCGGAAAAACTACCTTTGCGCTCGACATTGCTCGGCAAGTCGGCGTTTATTCGAAGGTCCCTGTGGGCATTTTCTCTCTTGAAATGGGTTCTGACCAACTTGTCGATCGTATGATCGCTGCGCAAGCCGGTGTCGATCTCTGGCGTCTCCGCACTGGCAAACTCTCAAGCGAAGGTCCAAATAATGATTTCGAACGCATATCGGATGCGATGGGCATTCTTTCCGAAGCACCGATCTTCATTGATGATTCCGGCTCACTCAATATCATGGATATGCGGACCATGGCACGTCGTTTGCAAGCTGAACATAATCTCGGTGTCATTATCATAGATTACCTGCAACTCATGGAAGGACGCAGCCGTTCCGGCGACAACCGCGTTCAGGAAATATCAGAGATTTCTCGCGGATTAAAGCAGCTTGCCCGCGAACTCAATATTCCTGTCATTGCGCTTTCCCAGCTTTCTCGCGCCGTTGAATCGCGTCCCGATCAAATACCGAAGCTCTCCGATCTTCGAGAATCCGGTTCCATAGAACAGGACGCTGACGTCGTCATGTTTCTCTATCGTGAAGACCGGGTGAAGCCAGACACACCGAATAAAGGCATCGCCGATATCATCGTCGCTAAACATCGAAATGGCCCAGTCGGAAAGATACAGCTCTATTTCGAAGAAAATTCGACGACTTTCAAAAATCTTGAACGGCTCCACAACGATAATTGATTGCGTCTCTCAGGAAATATTCTCGACATATTTTCGAAATCTCTATGCATTATCCCAAGACGTTCCAATCGCTTATCGCACATTTCTCAGCACTCCCTTCAGTAGGTCCGAAAATGGCTGAACGTATCGTGCTTTATCTCTTCAAGCAAGACGAATCCAAACTCATCGGATTTGCCGAAAGCCTTGAAACACTCCATCATCTCAAAAGTTGCTCCTGCTGTTTCCATATAGCGGAAAATGATCTATGCGCCGTATGTTCGGATCCGAAGCGTGACCGATCGCTCGTCTGTGTTGTCGAAGAACCGCTCGATGTCATTGCCATAGAACGAACTGGGAGTTACAACGGCCTTTACCATGTCCTTGGCGGTGTCTTAGAAAGCGGCCGCGATGACAACAGCCAAAACCTCCGTATTCCAGAACTCCTCAATCGTGCCGAAGATCCTGTTGTTAAAGAAATTATCCTCGCCACCAATCCGACTACCGAAGGAGACATGACTGCGCTCTATCTCAGAAAAAAACTCAGTGATTTTCCTGTAAAAACCACCCGTATCGCTCGCGGTCTCGCAACCGGTGGAGATATCGAGTATGCCGATGAGCTGACACTTTCATCTTCATTGACAAATAGGAAGGAAATGGCGTAAACTTCAGCACATGAGATAGTTCTTTTTAACAACCAAACCGGCAAAAAGGAGCTCATTATGAGCATCATCAATACGCAGCAGCAAGAACGGCCTACATTCCATGAACTCCCGCAGCAGCAACAGCAACAATTTCCGGGACAAACCGCAAATCATGGCGGGGACGACGAAAGCCACATTCCGACGTATCACCGTGGCGGTTGTACGGACGATGGTGGAAAAATCATCCTGAGCGACAACTAATAAAGGCCACATCGATACCCAACTAGGAGGCAAATGTCTCCTAGTTTTTTATTTGACAAAATCACTCAAAAATAGTACAATTTCGCGAAAGAACCTTACCAAGGAGACAGGACATGTTGCAAAGCAAAGAAATCATTCTTGGTCCAGATAATACCAGCAATGAGCTGATCATCTGCAATGCTATCCAAGCTTTTTTTCTTGAACGTGTACAATGTGCAGAGCAACGGATCAAGATTATCGGCCTTTCGTACAGTTACGGGGATTCTATGGACTGTCTGCCATGTCCAAAACAACAGACCTGCTTCATCCTGTGTTTCAATAGCATAACTTCCCAACCGAATTTTAGCTGGATCATCAACATCAGTGGAAAACCGAAGACAGGGACAGGTCTAAAATTCCTGATACTTGTCCAATATAGCATCAATCATTAGTCACAATGTGACTCCACCACACTGGAAACAAAACTGTTTCCAGTTTTTTATATATAAAAAGACCCGTGACAATTCTTGCCCGGATCTTCTTGTACTCTCTATGATGTCTGATGCGACATTTATTTCACGGAAATCTTCGTGATTTCCACTTCTGTGAACGGCTGGCGATGGCCAAAACGAACGAGATAACGCTTTTTCGGCTTATGCTTGATACCCTTCACCTTATCACCGAGACCATGCGCCAAAACTTTACCTTCGACACGTGCTGCCTCAAGCACCGGCGTACCGACATACGCTTCTTTTTCATCGCCGATAAACAAAGTTTCAAAACTCACCTGAGCATCCACTTCTTGTTCAATCTTCTCGATTTTGAGTTTCTGCCCTTCGGAAACCTTATACTGCTTTCCGCCAGTTCTAATGATAGCCAACATATGCCAAAAATGAGACACTTAGATACTTAGACACTATACGTGATTTTTCCGAGACTGTCAAACCCCGCTTCCAGAAGCATCTTCTTCAAAGATCGCTTTGATACGCCGCACACCTGCCGAAGAAGCCTCTTCTTTAATAATGCGGAATCGACCAAAAGAAGACATCTCAAGCGTATTTCCGACATGAGGACCGCCGCAAAGCTCACGAGAATAGACCGTGCCATCCGGAGACGCTATCTGATACACGGAAACTTTTTCCGGATATTTCTCCCAAAAACTCCCTTCGATTCCCAAGCGCTGAGCGACATCTTTCTCGGTCACTTGTACCGTTACAGCCGCACCGGATGCAATCGCTTTATTGACATACGCCTCGACCCGATCAAGCACGTCACGTGATACTTTTTCCGGATACGTAAAATCAAAACGCGAGCGCTCTTCGGTGATATTCGATCCTGCCTGATGAACATCATTTCCTAATTCCTGACGCAATCCCGCCAGCATGAGATGGGTTGCCGTATGGAAAGCGGTCACTTTCGCGCTGTGATTAGCCAAACCACCCTTGAACTTTCCCTGACTCGCCGTACGCGACAAAAGCTGATGCCGAGCGAATTCATCGCGGAACCCTTTCTCATCAACGGATACGCCGCGTTCAGCAGCAATTTCTTGCGTCATCTCAAAAGGGAACCCATAAGTCGAGAATAAATCGAATGCCTCCTTTCCTGAGATAGCACCGTCTAATAACCGCTTCTCAAGTTCCTTCGTGCCATGTGCCAATGTTTCACGAAATTTCGCCTCTTCGTTCGCGATGACATTCTCAATAGTATTTTTCTGCCCAGAAAACTCATATGTACCGGCATAATCATCCACAACAAATGCGACACAAGAGGCCAACTGCCCTGATTGTATGCCAAGCACATCGGCATATCGGACTGCTCGCCGTATAAGGCGGCGAAGCACATAGCCTTGATCGGCATTCGACGGCCTCACAGCATCAGAAATAAGAAATACGGAAGCGCGGATATGGTCCATGATAATGCGGAACGCATACATCGAAGACGACTCTTCTCCATAACGCTTTCCGGAAAGCGTCTCAATACGATTACGAAGACCGGCAAACAGATCGCTCCGGAAGATATCAGGATCATTTTCAACTGCCGCCACCAATCGTTCCAATCCGCCGCCAAAATCAACGTTGCGCTGTGAAAGCTTTTCAAAGCCATTCGCAGTCTTCTTATACTCCATAAAAACATTATTGCCGATTTCCATGAATCGACCGCAATCGCAGTTCACATGACATGGTTGATCCTTCCAGGGTGAGCGCTCATGCAATCCGAGCTCTTCACCAAAATCCCAAAACATTTCCGTATCAGGACCGCCTGGCTCACCGATCGGCATAGATTGAGGAATGCCCGCGCGACTCCACCAATTCTTCTTTTCATCATAATAGAAGATACGCGCTCCTTGCATGCCATTTTGTTCAGGAAAATCAGCGATATCCGCATCGATTCCGATACTTGAAAAATGCATCTTCCACATTTCGGCCGATTCTGTGTCACGCGGAATACCCAACTCTTCATTACCACGAAAACAAGTAAAGTATAGACGTTTCGGATCAAGACCGATTTCTTCAGTCAGAAAATTCCACATCCATCCTATCTGTTCTTCTTTAAAATAATTTCCAAACGACCAGTTCCCAAGCATTTCAAAGAATGTCGTGTGCCGATTATCGCCGACCTCTTCGATATCTTGGGATCGGAAACATTTCTGGACGTTAGCGATACGCACACCGAACGGATGCTGTTCTCCTAAAAGATACGGGACAATCGGCTGCATACCGGATCCCGTAAAAAGCGTCGTTGGATCATTTTCTGGGACCAAAGGCGCCGAAGGAATGATGGCATGGTTCTGTTTCTTGAAAAAATCAAGGTAACGGCTACGGATATCTTTCGCTTGCATATTTCTCAACAGGATTCAATATCGGGTAAGTTTCTTCTGTATCTCCGACCATACATGCCGATCATCGATAATCGAATATTCATCGCTAAAGATGGATTTCAACTGATTGATGATGCCTTCAGCTTGTGCCGTTTCAATATTTTTCCCTTCATATTCCCGACCGAGCGCAGACAACTTTGACATTCTCGATGCTGAAATGGTCACTCCTGTTTCGTCAAGAACACTTCGAATAAGCTTAATTAACGTATCTTTTGTCATATTCAGATCATGTTAATTTTTTTACGAATCTTCGCTATATCTCCATCGACAAGAAAAAGCTCCGAAGATATCTTTTTGGACGAAAGTTCTTTCTCTTGAATCGCTATTTCCAATCGTGACAAATCATTCTTCAGCCGTTTCACCTCGGTCATAATATCATTATGACCGCGCTCAAGCCGTTTTTTGTCCGATTGAAGCGCCACAAGCTCAGCATCAAGACGATGCCGCATGGCCAGCTTTTCTGCCTGTTCAGTTGGAAGCGATTGATAAGCCATAGGAAATACATGTCATTTTCTCAAAATCATCCGCCGATGTCAAAAAATATCCGTCCGCCTATTCTGAGGCATCATCCGAAATAACCGACAAACTCACCCGTGTCTTTGATTCAGGAACACTACGAATGAGCCACTCCGGCTTGAAATTCACCTGGATCCGTTGTATCGCAGGAAACGATTCAAGAACCTTGCTAATACCATCTTCATCCTGTCCCAATAATGCCTGGACCAAAGCTTCCTTATCAATATCTGCCTCTAACGTGACACTGGCACGGACACGCAACTTGACAGTTTGATCGGAATAATTCGGAACAGATTCATCATAAGAAAGCGTGATACGGGATGGTGTGAACGAAATACCATTCGTTTCTACCGAAGTAGCCGCGCTGACTTTACTGCGGATATCCTGCTCTGAAAAAATGAATGCACGGACACGGAACGTATTTTTATAATCGAATGATGTCGCGACAGTCCCGACTTGCGGCAAGGCCGCGACATCTTCCGGTGTCAATTCCATCTGCTCTTCAAGAACACGCTCATTCTGCGCAAGCGATGATTTGATATCTTCAAGAAATGTCTCCTTAGCCTGGTTTTCCGCATCTTTCCCTGCCTTATCGCGATCAGCAGCGGTAACAGCCGATACATCTGATCCGCTATTACCGCCACCAACCATGGCTTTTGAAGATTTTACAGAAAACTTACTATATTTCGGACCACTCTTGAAACCG
>DBUA01000047.1:5706-8561 GCA_002307715.1 Candidatus Moranbacteria bacterium UBA1302 | reverse complement strand
ACGTTTATAGGCGATGAGCCGGCCAGCCATAAGAAAATACCCTTTCCGTTCTTCTGGACGAGCGATAAAAAAACGCGACACATCGACTGGAGGGTGCACTACGAATGCGTCCTTTTTATAATATTTCCTAATACGCTTCGCAACAAACTGGGAGTTCGCTAAAAAACAGTCGATGCGGTCAGCGCTTGCCTTATCCCATAATCGGATTGGGTTCATAAAGAATGGCACGAGTCGTTTCACGAAACCTGGGAAGCCGAAATCCTGAGTATATTTTTGACAGTCATCCCAAGCGTACCGCATCGGCGTATGCATATAACAGATATGAAGCGTTTCCGGTCGCGTAATAATGCCTTTTGCATAACTCGATGAATCCGACAAAACGACATCGTATTGCGAAAAATCAAACTCTTCAATAGCAAGCGGCATAAGCGGCGGAAAGAGGCGATGTCTTGTCCGAGCAAACGGAAGACGTTGAAGAAACGAAGTATGGATGCGCTTCTCTTCAAATTTTCCACGCATCACATCCCTATCATAAATAAGCGTATAAATAGGCGCATACGGAAAAAGCTCAGTGAAGGCTTCAAGCACCCGCTCTGCCCCGCCATACTGCACCAAATAATCGTGTACCAACGCAATCTTCATAAAAATAGCGGCCTACTATGGTTCATAACCCTGATATCTTTCTTCTATTCTAACATAAAAAGCATCCTCTGGCCTTTCAGAAACGCCTCGTTTCCACCTGCAAAGTATTGACTTTTATTGAAAAAAGGTGTATAATGATTTTTCTGAGAAATATGCATCCTTTATTCTTCTGAAATTATGCGAATACTCGTTACGGGAGGCGCTGGTTTTATCGGATCACACTTGGTTGATGCGCTTCTGGCGCATGGACACGATGTGGCCATTATTGACGATCTCTCCAGCGGCACGCGCAGTAACCTCAACGCCCAAGCCCGTTTTTATATATGCGATGTCGCTGATACCGCCCGTACTGAACATATTTTCAAAGTCGAACGCCCAGAAGCCATCTTTCATCTCGCAGCATTTGTCAGTGTTCGAAAATCAGAAGAACAACCTTCAGAAACTGCGCGAGTGAATATTCTCGGCAGCCTGAATATCATGCGGCTCGCGCATACGTACGGAACGAAACGGTTGATTGTCGCTTCCACTGGCGGTGTCATGTACTCAGATGACAATCTGCCAACATCAGAAACATCCCCTGAACAACCCCGCTCACCCTACGCTATTTCAAAATCATCCACTGACGCATTTCTAGAAGCATCACACCAAACATTTGGATTATCATATGTCTCACTCCGTTGCGGCAACGTATACGGACCACGACAGAACCCTCATGGAGAAGCCGGGGTCATCGCTATCTTCCTCGAAAAAATGCTCTCTGGAAAACAGCCGGTCATCTATGGTTCTGGTGAGCATACCAGAGATTACGTCTACGTCGACGATGTTGTTGAAGCCTATCTCGCTGCACTTACATCCGACCGATCCGGCATCTACAATATCGGTACTGGAGAAGAAACGAGCGTTAATCAGATATTCGATATGCTTAATGTGCATTTCGATCATCGTTTCGAGAAACAGCATATTTCAGATGCTCCACAAGAACAGGAGCGAAGCGCGCTTGATGCCTCAAAAGCCAGTCGTGAACTCGGATGGATTCCTAAAACGAAGATTGAAGACGGCATAGCGGCAACCGTCACGTGGGCTTTGAAAAATATGCGTCCGAACAACAATACGACTTCTACGATGTCTTTTCAGACTTGGCTTTCTACGCTCTTCATTGGAAAAACATACCGCATGTCGCAAACGAACAAACTCTTGGAAAGCGCAGCCACACAAGAATATCAGCATCCATAATAACTCTTATACCATTCGACGAACGATCGGACACCGATATCAATGCGAGTAGTCGGCTTCCAACCAAGCTTACGAAGCTTCCGTATATCGGCGACTGTTCGTTCAACATCGCCAGCCTGCATCGGCAGAAGTTTCTTCTTCGCTTTCCGTCCGACTGCTGCTTCAACTGCAGCGATATAATCAAGCAACGCTTCATCGCGATCGCCGCCGATGTTCATCACATCGCACGGCAAATCAGCATCAAGCACGGTTAATGTACCAGAAACAATATCATCAATATACGTGAAATTGCGCCGCATATTCCCCTGATTGAACACTTCGACCGTCTTTCCGCGCACGATATTTTCGATAAAAGTGAAGACACCCATATCCGGACGGCCCCATGGACCATAGACGGTAAAGAAACGGAGACCTGTGGTCGGCAGCTTATGGATATGGCTATATACGTAGGCGATAAGTTCTGTCGCTTTCTTCGTAGCAGCATACGGTGAAACCGGATGATCAACATTATCCGTTTCAGAAAATTTTGCCTTAGAGCTGTTGCCATAGACGGATGATGATGACGCGTAGACGAAATTCTTCACGCCATATTCCACCGCCATATCAAGCATATTCGTCGTACCCATGACATTGACATCGGCATAGAGAGCTGGTTTTGCTATGGAATATCGCACGCCGGCCATCGCTGCGAGATGGATGATTTTGTCAGGCCTTTCAGTGGCGAATACCTTCGCAAGAAAATCCCGGTTCCTGATATCACCCTTATACAGCTTAAAACCGTGTTCATATCCTTTCAGAAATTTCCGGATACGATCACGTTTCAATTGAGGATCATAATAATCATTGAAATTGTCAACCAGCACTGCCGTGTCGCCTCGATCGATGAGTGCTCGTGCGCATGCGCTACCGATAAAGCCAGCTCCGCCTGTTATCAATACTTTCATAAGGTTCCATGCTTACAATTTACTTTTCAGAAATCC
>DBUA01000047.1:3586-5381 GCA_002307715.1 Candidatus Moranbacteria bacterium UBA1302 | reverse complement strand
GCAGCTTCTCCGACGTTCCTTCGCAACACAGGATCATCAATAAGCCGGCTCAAAGCAGCGATCCACTCTCCAGTATCAACTGCCGTAAAGCCGTCCACGCCTTCCGTAATCGCCTCACGGAATGTCCTAGTCGCAGTCGCAACGGTCGGCACCGCTACTAAGCCAGCCTCAAACCATTTGAGTTCCGATTTCGATTCGCAAAACGGATTGCCTATCTCAAGCGGCGCCAGATTGATATCAAGTCCAGCAACGATATTGAAATATTCTTCTCGCGGCGCAAAAGGCACACGCTCGATACGTCCGGAAAAAACTGCCAGTGCCCTATCAATATCAAGTGGACCTGCTAAGACAAGCCGTATCTCAGGATAACGCTCCATAAGCGCTACCAGGGCTTCAGTTATGGTCGAAAAATCCTTATTATGGCTTAATGTTCCAGACAGGTATCCGATACGCACTACGGATGAATCAAGTGTTCCAACCACTGAGGCAAGCGCGTCCTCTGCTAACGCTCGATCCGCATGCGATACTTTATTTCGCACAATAAACACGCGTTTATCCCGTTCTCGAAGCCGATCCGCCAGATAACCGGTCGATGTCGTTGCAACCTTTACATACGGATCCGCCAAAATCTCTCCACCGACGCCATTCTCATAAAGCTTTCGCTCAAACGCATTCATGGTATTGAAATAATCCATGTGCTTCAGGAATGTTGGATCATACACCAGGTCATCAGTCTCGAATATGATCTCTTTCCGTTGCGCTTTGATACGGGAAATCAGCTTAGCGACATTCGAAGTATGAAGGACACGATGAAAGACGAAAATGCTGAATCGTCCGGCATAAGACGCAAGCAACGGATTGTCCTGCACTGTGACTGATACTGAAAAACCATGTTTCCTCAATTCTTCAGCGACATGATGGCATCGATAACGGGCGCTGTCTCCGACACCGCCGGTAATAAAAAGAATATCACCAGGATGAACGCGACGGAACAAAGCGAGAGCTGCTGCAAGCACGCGCTTTCCACCACGCACCCAGCCATCGCGTTTGATCGTGTGCCATGCCTTACCGAGTTTTATAAGCATCAGATCCATAACAACATCTGTCATCATGCGGATTCATATATCTTCTCAAGTTCTTCTGCGGACCGTTCCCAACTGAATACGGCTGCCCGTTCACGGTTGATACGGCCCTGCTTCTGTCGTGCGGGTTCATCCGCAATAAGAATGCCAATCGCTTCCGAAAGCGCTTCAGGAGATACTTCTGATGCATACGATCCGCTTCCATCAAGATACCGACGATTATTTTCGGTGTCAAAACAAACGATTGGCAATCCAGCACCCATATATTGGAGCATTTTTCCGCTTGCCTGTCTGGTTGTCGCTTCTTTTGGATCAACACCGATATCGCTCAATGCTAAAACTCCAGGAAGCTCAAAATACGGTAATGGACTAATGACAGTCACGTGTTTCTGGAACATATCTTTTCCAAGATAATCCGCAATCTGATCGATCGGCGATCCCGCGATGACAAAATGCGTCTCTGGATATCGAGCAACGACAAGCGGTATCGCTTCAAGCAGAAATGCGATACCTTTATTCGGTATGAGTGCTCCAGTATAAGAGACAACGACAGCCCGTTCCGGTACGCCATACCGTTTACGAAGTCCTACCGTATCTGGCAATCCACAAAACATCGATAATCGTACGCCGTCAAGCACGGGTATCACAGCGTTTTTCTGTCGAATACGGCTGATATCCGACGCATTCTCCCAAGAACTCGCCACGGCGCGGTC
>DBUA01000047.1:1406-3224 GCA_002307715.1 Candidatus Moranbacteria bacterium UBA1302 | reverse complement strand
CCATGGAAATCAACGATCAATTTCATCCGGCGCCAGAAAAGACAATTTTTCACGATCCAACCAATAAGCGCTCCCTCGTGCAGATGTCCATGGATGACATCCGGTTTCCATGTACGCGCTATATTGAATGTTTTACGGATCAGCATGATATCAAGCAGAATTTTCTGCCAATCCGGACCAGCCTCTAGCTTCTTGTACCAAAAAAGCAGGCGACGGATGCGGCGCACATCGATGCGATCCACAAAGGATTTTGGCAATTCCTGACCGATATGATATGTCACGATACAGACTTCGTGTCCGCGCTCTTCAAGAGCAAGCGCCTCTTCAAGAATACGTATGTGCGTCCCTCTATCGGAAAAGAACGGGGTCGGCGCGACGACAAGAATTTTCATAAAACGCGCATTATAGATCGTTTCCAGACACATACAGTTCCTGACCTGTCTCTATCTCGCCAGCGATAAGTTTCCTCACGATAGTATCTTCAATCGTATTCTCGATATAACGATTGATAGAACGCGATCCGAATTCCTGTTCAAAACCTTCTTTAACGATCTTTGGTATGACTTCCGGAGCGAAACGTATCGTAATATTCTTTTCTTTCTTAAGACGTGCTGCAAACGCATCAAGCTTAAGCGCGGTCACCTGTTCGAGTTCTGACTGTTTCAACGGCTCAAAGAAAACAATACCGTCAAACCGACCAAGAAACTCGAGACGAAATAGCCCATCCTTCACTATGGCATCAAGCACGGTCTTGCGAATATGTTCCGAATCAGCTCCTTGTGCCACCATATCCTTAATGACTGGAGCGCCGGCATTCGAAGTCGCTATGATGACCATATTACGGAAATTCGCCTTATCTCCAAGAGCATCTGTCACGTATCCTTCATCAAGAATCTGGAGAAAAAGGTCCAACACCTTAGGATATGCCTTTTCAATCTCGTCGAGCAGCAATATCGAAAACGGTTTCTCTTTCGCCAAAACCGACAGTTGACCATGTGATCCCGTTTCACGCGAACCAATCATACGCGATACGGATTCTTGCGTCTGATATTCGCTCATATCGAGACGGATCATCTTATCTTCGCTGCCAAAATAGCTTTCGGCGAACGCCTTAACGGTTTCGGTCTTTCCAACACCGCTCGGACCGAAGAAAATGAAACTGCCTAACGGACGCTTACCATTTCCAAAACCTGCACGAGCCTTGCGCATTGCTTCGGCCACCTGGCGAACCGCTTCGTCTTGCCCGACAACACGCTTATGGAGATGCTCTTCAAGCATAAGCAGCTTGTCTTTTTCCTCCTGGCTCACATCGCCAATCGGAACACCTGTCTTCATACCTATGAACTCATTCACCGTATGCGGAGTGATGAATTGATCGCCGGATTCTTCCTGCCAATAAAGATAGACTTCCTGGGCAAGGTCAAGAGCACGTTCAGGAAACGGCCATTCCCAATCATAACGCTCAGCTGAATCAATAACGCCTTGAAAACCGCGCAAAGTAAAAGCTACCTGCTGACGTTCAATGTGTTCAAACTGCCGAATGAGTATATCAAGCGTCTCTTGTTCATCTGTCTCACGAAGATAGACTGTTTCAATGAATTTCAACGATTGCTCATCCGTTTTCATGAAGGCATGATAACGATTCGTTGTTGACATGCCGATGATGCGGAACGGCGAATATGCAAGAAACTCGCTGAAAAGAGGCGCGAGATTATGATGACCCGATTCCCCTCCAAAATACAAATCCAGATTTTCGATAACGAGAATAATATTACCAGCATACACCGCCTCACCGAATAATGTCCGAACGGCATTATC
>DBUA01000047.1:0-1000 GCA_002307715.1 Candidatus Moranbacteria bacterium UBA1302 | reverse complement strand
CCTATGCCAGGATCGCCGACCAGAAAAAGACTGTTCTGTGTCGGGCGCTCTAAGACCAACGTCGCTACTTTCAATTCTTCCGAACGACCAACAAGCTCGGCATCAGCATATTCCGTCGAATCATATGAGGAGAGATCAAGTGAATACGCATCGAGACGAGGCGTATACGCATAACTCCAACCTTTTCCGATAGGCGATGTTTTTTTAAGATTTTCCCAAAGCCAAAAACGCCGTTTCTGTTCACGGTGACTGATAGCTTGCCGTTCAATGGCAACTGCAAGCGCGAACATCTCCGGTTCGATACCCTGTGCTTTCAAAAAGCCATCAAATGCTTCTGGGTCATACAGCAGTTCTTGATTGAACGACGCCATATCGAAGCCAAGACGATTGATAACACGAGAAAACCAGCGGCGTTTGCGCAGCACGGTCACGTCAAGTGTTTCTGGCTCATCTTCATGACGTTCTATGAAACCGACCAATGCCATAACTATGCCAGAAATCCCTACGATCAGGATAGCGCCACCAAGAGTCAAGCTGACCGGCAATGCCAACAATCCGACAATGACAAAGGCTGGCGCGATGACATAAAGCGCGATAAGAAACGTTCCGATGATCGCTACGAAGATCACCGCGATAAAGCCGATGCCCATCGTCATGATTCTAACAGCAGCTCCGATACTGCGTGACATGACATTCTCAGCCAACGCTTCAAGCGATTTCAATGGATGGAATCCACGCCACGTCTTGAACGATATATCACGTTTCCACGGAGAAAAAAGTGTCTTCAGCAAACCGAAAAAATAAAAACGATACGCTGTATATCGAAAATAATTCCAAACAATGGAAAGAATGCTCTTCAATCCTCCGGCATAATACCAGAGCAGAAAATGGTTATTGATCCGCATACGATAGCAATACGATTCTTTTCATATTGTATCGTCAAATTGAAAAAAAGACCAATTCTGGAGTATAATGATGACATCATGGAAAAAAACCTTGT
>DBUA01000045.1 GCA_002307715.1 Candidatus Moranbacteria bacterium UBA1302 | reverse complement strand
CTAAGATCAATCTCCTCGCGCTTTCCGATACCGTCGGGCAATGCGCTTCCATAACGGAGCTTCACCGCTTCAGCGACTTCGATGGAAGTACGCAATCCGATGGCGATATCATTCGTAATATGTCCGCCACCGATCGGCAATACAGCCAAATGGAGCAGGTCGCCATCTTCAAAAACAGCGAGTGAAGTCGTGCTGCCGCCGATATCGATAATGACTGTGCCAAGCTCCTTCTGCTTCTGATGCAATACAGCTTCAGCACAAGCAAGCGGCTCTGCAACAAAGCTCTCCGGATGCGTTCCTGCCTGTTCCAATGCCCGTGAAAGATTCTTGAGATGTGAAGTGCTGCCGCTTACGACGAAAGCGCTCATCTCCAAACGGACACCGTGCATACCGATCGGATCTTTGATGTCTTTCTGATCATCAAGGCGATAACTCATCGGAATGACATGCACGACTTCCCGATTCAATGGAAGCATCAGACGCGCCTGCACTTCTTCTAAAGCCCGTGAGATATCATCTTCAGTCACTTCGCCATCAGCACGGCCGACAGCGACAACACCAGATGCTCGCTGGCATCCAAGCTCAACACCGGTCACGTTTACCGTCACATCAGAAACCGCTTGTCCAGACATGCGTTCCGCTTCTTCGAGAACAGCATTACAGGTCTTAGCAACTGCCTCGACATCGACAACGGTCCCTCGACGGATACCGACAGAAGATGCCATTCCGACACCAACCACACGCAAAAGCTCGTCAGCAGCAAGCTCCTGAGCGATAACAGCTCGAACATTCGAAGAACCAATATCGAGACCGACATGGTAACGACTTTTAGCCATACGGTATAGAAAATCGGAAAGTAAGAAAAATGGTCTGGAGGAATACGAAACAGCAAGCTTTCACGGAAGCCTCCTGGGCCATATTATATCTCAAAAGATCAGTTTTATGCAACCAAAAGAATCCGCTCGCATCCGCATGCCTGACTCATACGAAAAGATACGGGGAAAATATGATGATGCCAACAATAACCGCAGCGCAGGCGGATATGACAACTGCTCCTGCCATGACATCTTTGACAACTCTGGCATACGGATGTATGCGCGGCTTCAAAATATCCATGACTCGTTCAAGCGCCGTGTTGACCAATTCAAGCTCAAATACGGCTGCCATAGTAAGGACAAGCACGGAACGCTCCTCCGTGGAAAGCGGGAAAAGAAACATGAGTATCGTAATCACGATACCGGCCGCACACTCTATCTGAAAATTACGCTCTCGCCGAATGGCGAACCCGATTCCGCGAAACGCATACAAAAAGCTCTTGAAAAAATTCTTCATACCGCTTTTTTATTATCACGCCGATCAAGAAAACTTTCCGTCACCTGATCCTGAAGAGCGAACATCTCATCACTATGATCAAAACCGAGAAGATGCAGGACACCATGCGAAAATATGAACGCCATCTCATGCTCATCAGATACGCCATCTTCATGGGCTGCTCGACCTATGAACGCCGGACTGAAAAATAATTCACCGATAAAAACAACATCAGCATGCTCGTCGATGATAGCCTCAGTATCAGTATACTCTCCGAAAGATAAGATGTCAGTAACCGTATCGTGGCTACGATACGTCCGATTCAACTCACGGATTTTCTCTTCCGTAACAGCAATCGCCGAAAGCGATACCGTCTTATGAGCGAATGACGGGATAGCTGCCGCTTCAATCGTCATGCGAGCAATCTCACGCAAAAAATCCTCATCAAACGGGGCTTTTTCCTCTACCGTATATTCGAAGTCAAGACGCATATCAAGAATCAAGCGAGCAGTGATTCAACGACACGACGCACATCATCACCTGAAGCGCGCCCGGCCACCTTCTTCATGACCGCACCCATCGCCTGCCCCATCTTCGCCTTCTCAGCAATCCCTGCTTCCTTGAGAGCCTCTTCGACCAGTGCTTTGAGTTCAGCTTCCGGCATCGCCTGCGGCAGATATCCTTCAAGAATCGCGCATTCAGCAGCTTCTTTCTCAGCTAAATCTTCTCGGCCGCCGGCGCGATATTGCTCGATGCTGTCTTTGCGCTGCTTCACCAATTTTCGTATGACTCCTTCGATATCTTGATCCGAAAGCTCGGTCGCAGCAAGACGCTTTTCTATCGCTACATTCTTTATCGCGCTCTGAAGCATGCGAATCGTATCACGACGCATGACATCACCGGACTTCATGGCTTCTTTGAGATGGTCACTGATGGTTTGATAAAGCAACATATGATTTCCTCTTTTTAAGATATTGGTTCTCACCATGATCCTAAGGTCCAAAGCGCCGAAAATATCCGAACTTCAGACCCTAGAGAGCATGCGACGAACTAGTGGTTCATCTTCTTCTTGATGTCGCGGAGCGCATCTTCGTCAAATTTTCCGAGCTTCTTCAAGCGATTGATTTCCTTGCGGATTTTAACCTTATAAAGAGCCTCATCGCGACGCTGTCCGCGGCTCTGCTCTTCCTGGCGGAAACGCAATTTTCGAACACGGCGAAGAACGCCACTTTGTTGGACACGGCGAGAAAAACGACGGATCAGACTTTCGGCTGTTTCGCGCTCTTTTCTTTTCACTTGGATCATAGAGACGACCTCCTTTCTGAAATGTGCAGGGAAAACGTTTCTGTCGTCCCTGGCAAGATGCCGAATCAACTTCCTCATCTTGCCCGGAACGCCGGAAGATACCTTACACTGGATGTATATTTTCTAATAATTTCGCTCCTCCAAGCAAGTGGAGATGGAGATGCGGCACTTCCTGTCCGCCCCCTTTACCAACCCGGATAAGCAGTTTATACCCTTTTTCGGAAATATTCAAGTCTCGAGCGATATCACGAGCCACCAAAAACATCCGACCGACCACCTCGACATCAGAAGCTTCCATACTCGCGATACTCTCTATCGGCTTCTTCGGAATGATAAGTATATGCACTGGAGCGATCGGATGAATATCCTTGAACGCCAAAATATCATCATTTTCATAAACGATATCAGCAGGAATCTCTTTTCGGACTATCTTGGAAAAAAGAGTGTCGGCCATAGGCATGAGAGGTTCAATGACGGGCTTATTCTTCATCGTCATCGGTATGGACAATCGGCATGACGGGACCGAGAGCGGCATTGCTCTTCAGAATCTTCTTGACAGCATCGACAAGCTTCGGCTGTGTCACAGTCTCCTGCGTTCCGGATATCATATCCTTCACTATTGCCGTCTCGTCGAGCGCTTCTTTCTGGCCGATGATAATGGTGATTTCGACGCCGAGACGATTCGCAACGCGGAGTTGCGACTTGAGACTGCCTCGTCCGAAACTTTCCGCTACCAAAATACTGCTCTTCTCCAGATCCGAAAAAATTCTAAGACTCTTCTTCTTGGCCATATCTCCGAGCTGCGCAAGAAAAACTCGCGGTTTTGGCAACTCGTACGGTTTCACCTGCGTCCGTTTCATCTCAAGAATAACACGATCAAGACCAAGACCGAAACCGATGGCCGGAGTAGCTTCTCCCCCTAGCGATTCGATGAGTCCATCGTACCGGCCGCCTCCGCCGAGCGAATATTTCTTCCCTTCCTGGTCTCCAGACCAGATTTCAAAAACCGTCTTGGTATAATAATCAAGACCTCGGACCAAACGGGTGTTGATGGCGTACGGCAAATCGAGTTCATCAAGATACTCCAACAAACGCTTGAAATGCTCACGCGATTCCTGATCGAGATAATCGAGCGACTGCGGAGCCTGCGCGGTCAATTGGATACACTTGTCCTCCTTACAATCGAGCACACGCATCGGATTGGTCGCTAAGCGTTCACGGCAATTCTGACACAGCTTATGTTTTTGCGATTCCAAAAACCGGACCAATGCCTTGGAATATTCCTTACGAGACTCCGCAGTGCCGATAGAATTCACCTGGAACTCAATATTCTTCAGACCAAGCTGCTGCACGACGCGATAAGCAAGCTGAATGGTCTGTGCATCGAGAATCGGATCGCTCTCACCGAACATATCGAAATTCGCCTGATAGAATTCTCGATAACGCCCTTCTTGAGGACGATCATAACGATAGACTGGACCCATTGAAAACAGTTTGACTGGCTTCGAAAGGACGCTCATGCCATGCTGGATAAACGCTCTAGCGATACCAGCAGTAAACTCTGGTCTCAATGCGACACGATCACCACCGCGCGTATTGAAAATATACATCTCTTTATCAACAATATCCGTTCCAGTACCGACAGAACGCGTGAACAAATGAGCAAATTCAACAAGCGGCGTATCGATACGCTGAAAACCGTACTCCTGCTGCGCGTGCGACAACGCTCGGCGAACACGCTCCCAATACGGCTGTTCATCCGGCAATATATCGCGCATACCCCGGAGTGCCTGTAACAGAATCTCTTCTTGGCTGACCTCAGGAGCGGACAAATTCTTCTTCACTACGGATTTCTTCGCGACAGATTTCTTCGCAGCTGGCGATTTCTCTTTCTTCACTTCAACCTTCTTCGCAGATTTCTTCTGAGTCATACGACGTACAGAAAAGATTAACAATATATGATCAATAAATATCGAATCGGCTGAACGGCCACGCCCTCATCAACACCTTGCCGATAATCAAACTCTTGTTGATAGGACCGATAGCACGGGAATCATAGCTATTCTCACGATTATCTCCCATCATGAAATACTCATCGCTTTTCAGTACGAGTTTTGGCATATCGCTTGTCACTACATCCTTAGCCAAATAAGCGTTCTCGTCGAGCACAAAGCCTTCCGGATGTTCGGCATTATAAATAATGACTTTGCTATTCCTGATTTCTATCGATTCCCCTGGCAATCCGATAACACGCTTGATAAAGAACTGCGACGGATTCTTAGGGTACCGGAAAACGGCGATACTCTGACGACCGATCTCCCGAAATGGATGAATAGAAAAACCGACTCCACTTTCAGATCCGACTATCGTCTGCTTGTATCCGAATTCATTGATGACAAGATATTGCCCATCTTCGAAATTCGGCTCCATACTTGAACCCTCGACAAAAAACGGCTGGAGTAAAAAGCTACGAACCGGTATAATGATGATTGCCGCAAGGAACAAGACACGAGCCATCTCAAGAAGCAAGTCGCTTACGCTGAGATATTCCTGTTCGCCATGCTCCTGCACGGGGTTATTCTGATGTTCCGTCATAGTCTCTCTAAAATCAGAAAAAAGCTTCGATGCTTCATTTCCTGTACGAAAAAATAACACTCTTATTCTAACAGATTTCTTGCTGAAAATCAAGTCCAAAAAACAGCCATATGGAGCCAAAAAAAGCCTTATCTTTTCAAAGAATCCTCATCGTTGCCGCTATCTTCCTTGCTTGTTTCGCCATGGCGATAATCGGTTTCGTCATCTATAAAGGCTCAAAAGTAAGCCAGGGTATCCGCATTGATAACGCCAGCTCATCATCATTCTTGTCAGAACTTGGAGGTGTAGCAGGGTCTTTCGTTTCGCATAACCGATCTCCGCTCAAAGGCGAAGCAAATGGTCGCATCAATATACTTCTCTTAGGACGCGCCGGTGAGCATTATCCGGGGCAAAATCTGACGGATACGATCATGATAATGAGCATCGATCCGGAACATCGGCGCGTAGCGCTCCTTTCTTTACCACGTGACCTTTATGTGCCCATCCCTGGCACCAACCTCTACACAAAACTGAATTCTCTCTATCAATACGGTGCGAATTCACACGATGCCACCGGTCCAGTTCGAGAGGCTATCGAGAATATCACCGGACTCACACTACACTACTTCGTCATGCTTGATTTCGACGGGTTCGAAAAAGCCGTAGAAGCGCTCGGTGGCATCCGAGTCGATGTTATCCGCGATTTCCACGATGAGCGATACCCCGGAAAGAATTACAGTTATGAGACATTCGACATCAAAAAAGGTTGGCAGACGCTCGACGGTGCCACGGCGCTCAAGTATGTCCGTGAACGCCACAATGATCCCGAGGGCGATTTCGGCCGAGCGAAACGGCAGCAGCAAGTCATCCAAGCGATGAAAGACAAGGCTTTCTCGATTGGGACATTTCTCAATATTTTCACCATAAATGACCTACTGACAGCGCTCGGCGAGAGTGTAAAAACCGACATGAGCCTAGATGATATCAGAAGCTTTCTCGAACTCATACAAACGCTCGACACTCAGAATGTCACAACACAAGTCATCGATGCCTGGAAACCGGACAGTCTCTTGCGCGTCTCGCATATCCAAGTTGGTCCAGTCGCCGCCTTCATACTTGTCCCGCGAGTCGGTAATTGGAGCGAAGTGCGCGATATTGCCGACAATCTCTTCCGTCTCGACATGCTCAAGGAACGCCAAAACCATATCTTAGAAGAGCAAGCATCCATTGCCATCATATACGATCCATCTCATACGACTGCCGCCCGCAAACTCAGCCAGCTCATTTCAAACGGAGGCATGGGATTCTCTGCACCAAAACTCATCATGCAAAAGACATTGGCTTCCCATGCCGGACAAGGTATCATAGTGGATATGAGCGGCCTCACAAAACCATTCAGTCTTGATGAACTCATAAAACGCTTTACGCTCAACCGAGACGACCAGCTGCCAAACGGACTCT
>DBUA01000017.1 GCA_002307715.1 Candidatus Moranbacteria bacterium UBA1302 | reverse complement strand
GAGCCTGCGGTGTGAACGGGACTGGCAGAGCCGACACCGATCGCAGCGGTTCCTCTTCTGTTTTGGAAGCAACCTCTTCTGAAGCGGAAGCGACGGGAACCTCAGAAATAACGGTTTCTTGCGGGCTTTGTTCCCGTTCTTCAGACACCGATGGCTCCACGACAGTTTCCGATCGGATTACGAAAAAAACCGCGATGCTTACGATAATCACGGCCGTTGCTATCCTTACAATCCTTCTTTTCCTATTCATGCCCTCACTATACCATAAGTTTCAGAAGTCCCTTTCCATGCCCACGCCCTAGACAAACCGCTCTGTTTCAAGTATACTACTAGCATTATCCGAAAGAGGAGAAAGACGGGCCCTTAGCTTAGTTGGTAGAGCGCCGCATTTGCAATGCGGAGGTCATCGGTTCGAATCCGATAGGGTCCACTCTTGATTTTTCCAATCTTTCTGGTAGGATAAGAGGTGCTGTTCCAAAACAGTATGCTGGAGGGTGATTAGCTCAGGTGGTTAGAGCGCGACACTGATAATGTCGAGGTCCCAAGTTCGAATCTTGGATCACCCACAAGCTGTCTTCTGAAAGCGAGAGGAAAGCGCGATTACCATATAGCGGGGTAGAGCAGTCTGGCAGCTCGTGTGGCTCATAACCACAAGGTCGTGGGTTCGAATCCCACCCCCGCAACAAGCTTCTTTTCGGATGGCCGTCCAAGGCCCGATCATTTTCTCCGAAAAAGCGGGCCAGGGTAGCTCAGTTGGTTAGAGCACGGGACTCATAAGCCCGGGGTCGAGAGTTCGAATCTCTCCCCTGGTACTGGCAATACACAATCCGGGGGCGTAGCTCAGCTGGTTAGAGCGCCACACTGTCACTGTGGAGGTCGCGGGTTCGAATCCCGTCGCTCCCGCCCAAAAAGAAACAATATCCGATACTGATGTATCGGATATTGTTTTATCCAAAAAGATACGAACAGCCAAAAGCAATCAAGGCAGCCCCAGAATCCCCCGCTCATGAAAAGCAGGTTTTTTGATGTACGGAAAATTCCGGCATGCAGAGTATTGCATCAATAGATACTTCATATATCATAGAAGAAAAAGCTTCTCCATGGATCACATCTATCTTCACGCACTCAGCGCTCTCCCTGGCATCGGAAACAAGACGCTCCAAACGCTTATCAAGCATTTCGGAAGCGGCGAAGCTGTTTGGCATGCCTCCGAAAACGATATCCTCTATCTTGCCGATATCGATCAGAATGCCAAACATTCTCTCATCTCCGGGCGGTCAGCCAACATCAATACGGAACGGATCAACGAAGAATTCGCACGAGAAGGCATTTCACTCATCGCTTGGAACGATACGCACTACCCACCGTTGCTCAAAGAAATTCCCGATGCCCCATTCCTTTTATACGTACGCGGCAACGCTGCTTTCGATACGCTGCCTCCGCTCATCGCTCTTGTCGGCTCACGCAAACATACTTCCTATGGTACGCAAGCTGCCTATCGTCTTTCGGAAGATCTGGTTCGAGCCGGCTTCGGAGTCGTTTCCGGACTCGCTTTCGGTATCGATGCTATGGCTCATCGCGCAGCGCTAGAAGCCTCGGGAACCACTATCGCCGTTCTCGGAAGCGGCGTGAGTGATCGTGACATCACTCCGCGATCGCACGTCCAACTCGGCCGAGCTATCACAGCATCAGGCGCTTTGATTTCAGAATATGCTCCAGACACGCCTGTTTTCCCCGGCATGTTTCCGGCGCGTAATCGCATCATCGCTGGCATGACGCTCGGCACCATCGTCATAGAAGCTGCCGAAAAAAGCGGCAGTCTCATCACTGCCTATCTCGCTCTTGATTACGGACGCGAGGTTTTCGCCGTACCTGGATCGATCTTTTCTCCAGCCTCCGCCGGCACCAATGTCCTCATCAAAAACGGAGCAAAAATCGTGCGCTGCATCCAGGATATCCTCGAAGAATTACCAACCGAATCGATACCGCATCCTTCATCGTCCGCTCAAACTGATGGACAGCCAATTGGACTCTCTCCTGACGAATCGGCCGTATTCCGTCTTTTGTCACATGAACCGATCCACGTTGACAAGCTGCTCAAAGCAGCTACACTAGGAACTGCTACCCTCTCTTCGACACTCACCATGCTTGAACTCAAAGGTTTGGTACGCGATATCGGAGGAATGAAATATGTCAAAACGCGCCCTGATTCTGTTACGTAATCTATTACGTAATGAAATACGTAACAGCGCCATGCGATACTGCGCGCACAACCACTATCTTTATGAATCTCCTCATCGTCGAGTCTCCATCAAAAGCCAAAACCATCGAGAAATATCTGAAAGGCACTTATAAGGTTGTCGCATCCGTCGGACACGTGCGAGATCTTCCGAAATCGAACAAAGCCGCCATCGACATCGAAGGCGGGTTCATACCGCATTACGAAATCTCAGCCGGAAAAGAGAAGATTGTTTCAGAAATACGCTCGCTCGCCAAGAAAAGCGCTGAGGTCTTGCTCGCGACCGACCCCGACCGCGAAGGAGAAGCGATCGCCTGGCACGTTGCCGAAGTCTGCGGCATCAAGCATCCGAAACGTGTCCTCTTCTATGAAATCACCGAAAAGGCTGTGAACGAATCAGTCGCCCATCCCCGCCAGCTTGATCAAAATCTCCGCAAGGCACAGGAAGCGCGCCGTGTGCTTGATCGGCTCGTCGGCTATGATCTTTCAGGTCTTGTCTGGAAAAAAGTCCGCTATGGCCTCTCGGCTGGTCGCGTACAATCGCCTGCACTCCATATCCTTGTCGAACGTGAAAAGGAAATCCGATCCTTCAAACCGAAAACATATTTCGTCATTACCGCCGATACCGAAACGGAACGCAACTATCCAATACAATTCTGTTGTTCAGAACAGCCTGACAGTAAAGAACGCGCCGATGAGATTCTCGGCATCGGACAATCAGAACGCTGGGAAATCACCGGCGTTTCGACCACCGAAGCGCTCCGCCGTCCGAACGCTCCATTCACGACATCTACGCTCCAACAATCAGCCAGTTCGCGGCTCGGATTATCGCCGTCGCGTACTATGCACGCCGCGCAAAAACTCTACGAGCAAGGCTACATCACCTACATGCGCACCGATTCCGTTTCGCTTTCCGAAGAAATCTTCCCCGCTATCGCATCCGCTATAACCAAAGAATTCGGCGATCGCTATCTCAATGCGACGCGATATAAGACCAAGAGCAAAAACGCCCAAGAAGCCCATGAAGCTATCCGACCGACCGACCCATTGCGGAAAACTGCCGGAAAAACCGAGGATGAGAAACGTCTCTATCGTCTCATCCGGACGCGCACGCTCGCTTCGCAGATGGCTCCCGCCGAAATACTCCGCACGAAGATCACCGCAAATACCGTCAACCGATCGCTCCCGGATTTTTCAGTGAACGGATCACATCTTATCTTCGATGGCTGGCTCGCTCTTGATACGGACGCTCGCGGTGATGACGTCGAATTGCCGCATGCCGAATCTTCCGAA
Source organism: Candidatus Moranbacteria bacterium UBA1302 (assembly GCA_002307715.1). Lineage (GTDB taxonomy): Bacteria > Patescibacteriota > Minisyncoccia > Moranbacterales > UBA1568 > UBA1568. The sequence goes on along the minus strand of DBUA01000017.1, from coordinate 12,184 downwards.
CCGTTATCACTCTCATCCGTCCAAGCTGAAGAAAAACAGACTGAACCGCCGAAACGCTACACCGAAGCTGGTCTCGTCAAAGAACTCGAAAAACGCGGCATCGGGCGGCCGTCGACGTATGCAAGCATCGTGAAAACCATCCAGGATCGAGGCTATGTCGAGAAAGATGGCCGATCGCTTTCCGCGACAGATACCGGCATTGTCGTCGACGATTTTCTTTTCGCTCACTTCGATACTATCGTCTCAGAAACATTCACTGCTGATATGGAAAACAAACTCGATGAGATTGCGGATGGAAAACGTGATTACACCAAGACATTGAGCGACTTTTATATCCCGTTCTCTCAAGAAGTGAAAGCGAAGGATAAAGACATCGCTAAAGTGACCACTTTAGGTGACGCTCCTGAAGGGATCATGTGTCCGAAATGCGGCAGCGCTATGGTAGTCAAACTCGCTCGTACAGGAAAGTTCCTCTCTTGCTCGCGTTTTCCCGAATGCGATGGCGCCCGAACCATAGATGGAAAAGAACTCGAGGGTCCGAAAGAAACCGGCGAAGATTGCCCGGAATGCAAAACAGGCAAACTGATCGAACGCGACGGACGTTTCGGACGCTTCATCGCCTGTTCAAACTATCCGAAATGCAAATACATCAAAAAGGACGCTGCGAATCAGCCGACGACTGGAGTAGTCTGCCCAGTCTGTAAAAAAGGAGAGATGGTCGAGAGACGCGGCCGTTTCGGTATCTTCTATTCCTGTTCAAACTATCCGGACTGCAAGAATGCCATCAAAGCCAAGCCAACCGGTGCACTCTGTCCCCTATGCGGGTCACTCATGATGGAAGGCACAAAAACGATTCCCGAACGTTGCAGCAAAAAAGACTGCCCGAATCATAATCCGCACAAAATAGGAAAGGCTTAAGAAAAAAGAAGCGGTCGCATGGAGCGAACCGCTTTTTTGTTGGCGTAATAGATATCGCAACATTACTGCTCATTTTCTTCAAGCAGATTCTCACCAGCATAACACCCGTTTTATCAATCGGACCGTGCTTGATTTTCCATCAACGGAGACGTATAGTTATACTGTCTTCAAACAGAAATATACCGATTCATGGCAACACCCACCATTCAAGATATATTGAAATCAGCCGTTCATCCCCTTTCAAACGAGGATGAGAAATTTCTTGCGGCTGTCTACGCCTTTGCAGAAAAAGCCCACAGCGGACAGAAACGGAAATCAGGAGAACCTTATATCATTCACAGCCTTTCAGTAGCGCTCATACTCGCCGAAATCGGCATGGACGAGAGAACGATTGCTGCAGGACTTCTCCATGATGTCCCGGAAGATACTGAGGTTACGTTAGCGGATATCGAAACCGCTTTCGGACATGAAGTTGCTTACCTCGTCGATGGAATCACTAAGCTCGGGAAAATCAAGCTACGAGGATCACGCGAAGAATATTTCCTTGAAAATCTCCGCAAGATGTTCATGGCGATGGCTCAGGATATACGCGTCGTCATCATCAAACTCGCCGACCGGCTGCACAATATGCGGACGCTTAAGCACCTGCCACCAGAAAAACGCGAACGCATCGCCAGAGAGACTATGGATGTCTTCGCTCCTATCGCTAATCGTCTCGGTATCGGCGAAGCGAAAGGCGAACTCGAAGACCTCTGTTTCATGTATCTCGATCCGGAACATTATGCCGAAACCAAAAAGATCCAAGATACCTATCTTCACGAAGGTCAGGCCTACCTTGAACGTATCGTCACGCTCTTCCGAAAAACGCTTATCAAAGAGAAGGTCAGCATCCTGGACGTAAGCGGTCGCACCAAGCATCTCTATCGGCTCTATCAGAAACTCAAGCGGCATGACATGGATATCTCACGCATCTATGATCTCGTCGCGATCCGCATCATCGTTCCGGAAATCGCCGATTGCTATGAAGCGCTCGGCCTCATTCATCGAGAATACCGCCCCATGGTCGGACGCATCAAAGATTATATCTCTTTGCCGAAGCCGAACGGATACCAATCGCTCCACACGACCGTTTTCGGTCCGGACGGACGCATCCTCGAAGTTCAAATCCGTACGCAAAAAATGCATGATGAAGCCGAATATGGCATCGCCGCTCATTGGATGTACTCTGAAAAAAATGGCCGAAGCGCTTGGCGCCGTATCTTCCAAAAAAAACAATCCGACCATATCCACACGCTCCCTAAAGAACTTTCCTGGGTGAAACAGCTCAAAGAATGGCAGAAAGAGATCGGCCGCGACGATGCAGAATTCATGGAGGGCCTCAAGATCGAATTCTTCAAGAATCATATCTTCGCTTTCACACCACGCGGCGATATCATCGACCTGCCCGAAGAAGCGACACCAATCGATTTCGCCTATGCCATCCATAGCGAAATCGGCAATCGTGCTGTCGGATCCAAAGCCGACGGGAAAATGGTACCTCTCGACTATCATATCCAGAATGCTCAAGTAATTGAAATCCTCACGGTGAAAGAAAAGAAAAAACCGAGCCGGGATTGGCTCGGGTTCGTGAAGACTTCAGGAGCGAAATCGCACATCCGTCGCGAATTGCGCAACGACGAATTCAAGATGGATTGAAGCGGCGTGAACCACACAGTCGCAACACCTCTATTTGCACCCTATTCTTTCGTTGCACGCATCACTTCTTCAATAGAAGTAATGCCTTGGACCGCTTTGAGAAATCCATCTTCGATCATCGTCGCCATACCATTAGTGCGCGCTTGGACCTCTATCTCTTCAGTCGTGGCATTCTGCGTCACCATCTTTCGAATATCGGTATCCATAGGCAAAACTTCATAAATGCCATTTCGTCCGTGATAGCCTTCATTGCCGCACTGCTCACAACCGATCGCCTTATAGAACGTCACACGCTCAAGGGAATCAGCCTCTCCGATAAATTTCTTTCCCAACGGGTCATTCTTGAGAAACGAAAAGACTGCCTGAACATCATAACTCTTCCCAAGCGCTTCAATTTCTTTCGCGTCAAGCATGTACGGCTTCCGGCATTCGACGCAAAGCCGACGCACTAAACGTTGGGCGATGATGACATTGACAGTCGATGCGATGAGAAACGGCTCGGCACCCATATCCAGCATGCGCGGCAACGTTGCAGCAGCCGAATTGGTATGAAGCGTCGAAAGCACCAAATGTCCTGTCATAGCGGCATGCATGGCGATTTCAAGCGTTTCTTGGTCACGGATCTCACCGACCATGATGATGTCCGGATCTTGACGGAGAAGCGCTCGGAGTGCAGCCGCGAACGTCATGCCAATCTTGGACGATATCTGTGTCTGATTAACGCGCGGCATACGATACTCGACCGGATCCTCAACCGTTGAAACATTCACTTCCGGCGTATTCAGGATATCCATCATAGTATACAGTGTCGTCGTCTTTCCGGAACCGGTCGGTCCCGTCACGAGGATCATGCCATTCGGCTTGTTAATCTCGCGTTGTACCGCCTCAAGCGCTACCGGATGAAATCCCATCTTTTCCAGCGTCAACCCTTTGGACGATTCATCCAAAAGACGCATGACGATCTTCTCGCCGTCAAACACCGGTAGAATACTGACACGAAACGATATCTTGTATTCATCATTCTGGATCTTAAAACGTCCATCTTGCGGAAGGCGATGCTCATCAAGCTTGAGATTCGAGAGTACTTTGATGCGTGCAACGATGCCTGCCGCGACATCCTTCGGCAAGGTCATAGCATCATGCAGCACGCCATCGATGCGATAGCGGACATGGACTTCCTGCTCATCCGGCTCGATATGGATATCGCTCGCAGATTCGAGAATGGCATGCTTCAGCAGCGTATCGACTACCCTGACAATCGGCAAGCCCACCGCTACCTGTTCGAGATTCTGATCCTCTTCGCCTTCAGGCTTCACATCAGCCGTCAGGATATCGCCGAACTCGGCCTTCAAACTCTTCCCATATTGCCGAAGCACCGACTGGATACTCTCGTGGCTTGTCAGACACGGAATAATCCTCAAACCCGTTTTCTTCTTGATGAAATCAATCGTCTGCAAATCCTCCGGATTCAGCATGGCGACGTTAAGATTATTGCCGGATTTCTGAAAAGAGACTATGTTGTATTTTTTAGCAACCAATTCCGGAACAATCTGGAGGATTTCCATCGGAATAGTCTCTTTGGAAAGATCGACATAAGGGATCCCGAGAATGTATGCATGCGTTTTCTGCAGATCAATCTCATTCACGAAATTCTTTTCGAGAAGATATTCTCCGAGGTTTTTTCCGGACTGTGCGATATCTGCGTATGCCTCTTCCAAATGTTCCTTCGATACGATATTCGAATCCTTCAGGAACTCATATAACTGGTTCGAATCCACCTTCATATTTGTGTATGTGTCTTCATTTTTTTCGATCGGACAACGCCAGTATACCATACGCTCTACGCTTGCGCACGCATACAGAAAGCCGCCTTATCCTTAAGGCGGCTGATTCTACGACATCCTCGACTCCTCTTCCTGCGCATTACATGCCCATGCCAGCCATAGGATTCGCCGGTCCCGATTCTTCTTTCGGTTCATCGGTGACGGCTGTCTCGGTCGTCAAAAGCAACGCTGCAACGGATACGGCATTCTCGAGAGCCGTCCGAGTCACTTTGAGCGGATCAGTGATGCCTGCCTTAATCATATCATCCACAAAAGCATCATGCTTGGCATCATAACCGTAATACGGAGATTTCTCGCTAAGAATACGATTCAATACGACAGCAGCGTCTTGTTCACCGGCATTCGTGACGATCTGACGGAGTGGCTCAGACAAGGCTCGCAATAAAGCCTCATAACCGGCCTTAAACTCATGGTCCTCTTGTGACAAAACTCCGCTCTTCGCTAAGACACTAGCAGCCGCTTTCGCCAAAGCCGTACCGCCTCCCGCAACGATCCCTTCTTCGATGGCGGCTTTGGTTGCAGCTACGGCATCTTCCATCTTATGCTTCACATACGTAAGCTCTGTTTCGGTGGCAGCACCGACACGGATCACTGCAACTCCGCCTGAAAGTTTTGCCATCCGCTTCCTAAGTTTCTCGCGGTCATAATCGCTTTCGGAGCGATCAATAAGACCCTTCAGTTCTGCAATACGCGTTTCGATCGCTTTCTTCTTTCCTTTGCCGCCGACGATTGTCGTATCATCTTTGGTTGCGATCACTTTTTGAGCTGTTCCCAACATCGACAAGGTCGCGCTTTCAAGCTTCATCCCCTTATCTTGCGAGACAACCTGCGCACCCGTAAGAATCGCGATATCCTCAATGACTGCTTTGCGATTATCGCCGAATTCCGGTGCCTTGATAGCAAGCACATTGAGCACGCCGCGAAGTTTGTTCAAGACCAGCATCGCGAGAGCTTCGCTATCGACATCTTCAGCGATGATGACGATATCTTTGCGTCCAGCTTGCGCCAATTCATTCAATACCGGAACGACTTCAGCCACCGCAGAAATCTTACGATCCGTGATAAGAATAGCTGGATCGGAAAGCTCGGCCTTCTGCTGCTCCGGACTCGTCATAAAATATGGCGAGATATAACCTTTGTCAAAACTCATACCTTCGACGACCTCTTTGGAAAGCCCGAGCGTCTGGGATTGTTCCGTCGTAACAACACCATCAGCGCCGACCGCCTCCATGACATCGGCAATCAACTCGCCCATCTCGCGCGATTCAGCGGAAATAGTCGCAACCTGCGCAATCTCCTCTTTCGAACCGATCTTCTTCGAATGTTTCTTGAGTACAGCCACCACTTCATCACGTGCCGCCTCCATGCCGCGTCGAATACCGACCGGATTGATGCCTGTCTCGACAAACTTCAACCCCTCGCGAGCAAGTGCCTGAGTGACGACAGTTGATGTCGTAGTCCCGTCTCCGGCCACATCATTCGTCTTTTCTGCCACCTGCTTCACAAGTTCCGCACCAAGATTTTCGAAAGCGTCCGGAAGCTCGATGCTCTTCGCAATCGTTACACCGTCATTCGTGATAGTCGGCCCACCATACTGCTTCGCGATGATAACATTCCTGCCCTTCGGTCCGAGCGTCACTTTGACAGCGTCCGCCACCTTATCAATGCCCGCTTTGATCTTCTTGCGCGCTTCGGCGCCATATGCAATCTGTTTCGACATATGTACTCATAATCATTACCTATTAGCACTCTCTATTATAGATTGCTAACACGAAGTCCGTCAAGAACAAAAACCAGGCATTTTCATAGCCCGGTCTCAGAAAAATATCCTCGAAAATTTCAGATCCTGAAGACTATGACGTCTCCATCGCTGACAACATAATCTCTGCCTTCGATACGAAGCGTCCCGTTATCACGGGCAGCGCTCCACGAACCGGCTTCAAGAAGCTTCGTCCAATGGACGATTTCGGCACGAATGAATTTCTCTTCAAAATCTCCGTGAATAGCAGCCCCTGCCTGCGGTGCCGTCGATCCCTGCCGGACTGTCCAAGCACGAGTTTCCTGTTCACCAGTCGTAAAATACGTCATGAGTCCGAGGAGCGCATACGCCTTCTTCGCAAGATCGCCGAGATGCGATTCCAGCCCCATTTCAGTGATGTCTTCAGGCGACATCTCAATGAGTTCCTCTTCAATCTTGATATCAAGCTTCACATGCGGCCGCTCTTCAAGTTCAGGAGCAAGCGTCCGATCGATATCGGAAACATTATATACGTACAAAAAAGGCTTTGCTGTAAGGAGCTGCAATTCGCGAGCGATCTTACGCTCTTCCTGTGAAAACGATTCGAACATGCCATGTGCCAGATGTCCGGCTTCAAATGCGGACTCGAGCTTCTCCAAGACAGCCATCTCGGCAACCGCTTCTTTCTTTCCAGCACGCGCTTCTTTGATCGTTTTCAGTTTCCGTTTAGCGACCGTTTCCAAATCAGCAAGAATAAGCTCGGTATTGATGATCTCGATATCTTCTTTCGGTTCAACGCGATTATGCACATGGATGATATCGGGATTCTCAAACGCTCGCACCACCTCGACGATTGCGTCCACTTCGCGTATATTGGCGAGAAACTTATTGCCCAAACCTTCGCCTTCGCTCGCTCCTTTCACGAGACCGGCAATGTCGACAAACTCGATGACAGCTGGAATAATCTTTTTGCTGCCAGAAAGCGCCGAAAGTTTTGCAAGACGCTCATCAGGCACCTCGACAATACCGATATTCGGCTCAATAGTACAAAACGGATAATTATTGATATCGACAGCCTTCCTCGTCAACGCCTTAAAAAGGGTCGATTTCCCGACATTCGGCAGCCCGACGATTCCAACCTTGAGAGACATAACTATTTGAAATAATAAAAGACGATTTCACTTTATTCTGCCAGAAAAAACGTTCTCGGTCAAAAGAAAAGAGGGCACCTTATTCAAAATGCCCTCGGAACATGTCATGCTGCCGGAATCAAACCGGCTCCATGAAGCGTACGAAGTACTTGGAGCGTAGGGGCATCGAATATTTCCAACAAAGAAGCATCATTTTCATGCCGCGACAAATGACTCCTCATCATCGGTCCTGTCATCCAAACAAACTCGTTGGAATACGCCGGTGGTTCTATTCTTCTGCGAACCGATACGAAAAGGCATTGCGAAACATTCTCTCCACACCCAACCGTACGAAAACTCTGAATCCACTCTGATGAATCAAGCACGAACTGATCTTGGATGAATTTCCAAAATGCCTTCTTCGCCGCGGTAGCTCTGTCGACACTCTCAACAGTAGCGTACGGCAAGCAATTCAAACACTTGCCTGACCCCTCGCTCCTTGTCAGGAAAAAAAGTATCGCACGATTAACCTCAGCCCATACAACAAAAAACACTCTTTCCTCAGGATGTTCCATAATCCTCTCCGATGAAAATGAACTTCATATTATTATATCAGAAAAAATCATATCCGTCAATTCTTGGAAAAGAAAAAGCCAGTCCTTTACAACAGGTCTGGCTCAATTTTTCGGCCGATGCCGATTGGTTATTTCGTTGCTTCGAGTTTCTTGCCGGATGCAGATGCAGCAGAACCAGCAATGGCTTGCTGCGTCTTGATCTGCTGTTCCAGCTGCGCCTGATTGATGGCATTCACCCAAGCCTGGTACTCGTTCTGGTAAAACGTCACACCAGCCGTACCTTCATTGGGTTTGCCGAGCACGCCGCAGGTCGCACCGATACGACCGTCCGGGAATGTGGAGCCATCGCTCTTCGAAAACGCACCCGCAGCACCCAGAACGGCGCCGAGTGCCGGATTGGTTCCGGAAACGCCCGCTGCAAGTGCAGCCAACGAATAGCCGCCGGCTTCTGTCGCGACGCCGAGACCGGTACCGACCGTTTGTTTCGGGCAGTACAGATACACTTCCGAATACCCGACGAGTCCCTTGGCAAAGTTGGCCAGATCGGAACGAACGACAGAGATATTGACAGAAGCTTCCTTGCCCTTATCGGCAATCACCTGGACCGTACCAAGGCACACATACTGACCTTCGCTGGGAAGATTGAGCAAAACGCGCCCGGGTTGCGTATTGACGGCAGACTTGGACTGGTAATCCGGAAACACCGCAAAGACGACGCGAGTATCGCCAGATTCTCCCTTCGATTTCACGACGGAACCGCCCACCACGTAGTCCTGGGCGCAACGGTCTTCAAAGTACAGCGCGAAATCGATCCCGTTGATATTGGTCGGATTAGACAGCTGACTGAAACCGAACACCTGTGGTGTCGGAACAGCGACTCCGGGCGTACCCGGCAGCGTCAACGGAATCTGAGACTTGGAATTCGACGAGAACGAATTGAACGAAGCCGAATTCGAGGCCGAAGTCGAACCACTCGTCGCCACGGTATCAGCCATGGCCGCATTCGAAAAAAATGCGACGACAGCAACGAAGAAAAGAGAAACAATCTTTTTCAACATGTGAAGCTCCTTATGATAAGGATAAGGCCAGGAACACACGTGGTGCTCCTGGCCTGGATGAACCCCGCAAGCGGATGCTTACGGGGGTGTTGCTCAGGCCCTTGCCGGCATCAGAAGTGGAACTGCACGCCGGACACGTTGGCGGCGCCAGTCGCGGAGCCGAGGGTGGCGATCAGGCTCTGCGCGGAGCCCAGCGACAGACCGGAAGAGGTCGCACTGTAGCTCGACTGCGAACTGGTGAGGCCGGTCAGGGCACCGGGGTAGCCGGTGATGGCAGCCGACGACAGATTGCTCGCAACCACCAAAGCAGCGGTGGTGGCGAAGCCGGTACCGACGACAGCCGTCTGACCGCCAGCAGCAGCGCTGGAAGAGGACGAGACATCGGCGGTGGTGGCGGCGAGAGCGGGAACCGACAGGTAGGCGACGGCGGCGGCAACGATCATGGACTTGATTTTCATTACAGAACTTCCTTTTCGAAAAAAAACAATGGAAGCTCCAAGACGAAGAACTAGAACAACGAAACGAGTTGTCAAGGAGCAATGAAACCACCCGAAATCTCAGGCGGTACGGAAATGGTAGCAGAAGGTAGAAATATTGTCAAGTCCATGATATACTTTTCATATGTTGAAGCATAATTCTCTTATATCTTTCGTCACCCTATTACTATGGAACCATCAATTTTCAAAAATTATGACATCCGTGGCATTTACCCTGATGAGCTTGACGCTCCCAGCGCATACCTCATCGGCCGTGCCGTGGCTGCCCATCTAAAAACGAAACGGATCGGTATCGGCCGAGATATCCGCAGCTCTTCACCAGAACTTTTCAAAAGCTTTGCACAAGGAGTTATAGATCAAGGCGCTGATGTGATCGATCTCGGCATCATCACGACTCCTATGGTTTACTTCGCTGCGTCACGCCTCGATATTGATGCGGCTGTCTCCATCACCGCATCACACAACCCTCCACAATACAATGGCATGAAAATTGCGCTCCGCGGTGCCATTCCTGTCGGCGAGCACACTGGCCTTTCGGATATTCGTGACCGAGCAATCAGCGGACACTTCGATACTCCCGAACAGAAAGGCACGATGTCAAGCGAAGATATACGTCCAGCTTATTACGGCTATTTCTCATCATTCGCTGATTTCAAAGGAAAACATTTCACAGTCGCTATCGATACTGCCAATGCCATGGGCGTTTTTGAACTTCCCATTTATCAGCAATTCCCCCACAATCTCGACATCGTGAATCTGTATGATGACATCGACAAGGCATTCGATTGTCACGAAGCCAACCCGCTCAAGCTCGAGACACTCGATGAACTCCGCTCAACAGTACGCGCATCGCATGCTGACCTCGGCGTTGCCTATGACGGCGATGCGGATCGCGTCGGCTTCATCGATGAAAACGGCGAGATCATCCCTATGGATCTCGTAACCGGTCTGCTGGCCAGCATTATCCTCAAAAAACGCCCTGGCTCTACTATCCTCTACGATTTGCGATCTTCTCGTGCCGTGAAAGAAATCATCGAAGAGAACGGCGGCATCGCTCTCGAATGCCGTGTTGGCCACGCCAATATCAAACGCCAAATGCGCGATGACGGAGCTATCTTCGCCGGAGAACTTTCAGGACATTATTATTTCGAAGAGAACTCTTACGCTGAAGCCGGAACACTTCCAGCCATACTCTTACTCAATTATATGGCTGAGACTGGAAAATCGATTTCCGAACTCGTCAGCGTACTGAAACGATACTATCATTCCGGCGAAATCAATAGCGAAGTTGCCGATAAAGATGCCATTCTTGCCGTGTTAAAAGAACGCTATGCTGATGGAAAACAGCATGAACTTGATGGTCTCAAGGTCGACTATCCGGACTGGTGGTTCAATGTCCGCCCATCCAACACCGAGCCTTTGCTTCGCCTCAACCTCGAAGCGGACACCGCAGAAAAAATGAAAGCCAAACGCGATGAACTCCTAGCTATCATCCGCGGTTCGACAGATTTGCACTAAAACAAAAGAAGTATTATACTCTTTTCCAAGAGCCTATGGAACAGAGAACTGACAATCCAAGCTGTTCGGACTCGTATCGCTATCTCATTATTTTCTAAACCGCTTCCAAGCGGTTTTTTTGTACATTCAAAATCTGAAAGGAATCATCATGTGCTCTCTGAAATTTTTGCATAAAAGGCTCGGTTCCTCGCCTTATCCTCTCCCTCAATGCCCTATTTTAACGGAACAAGGACAAACAGGGACATGCGATAAACCGATCGTCCGAAGATATTTTCTCGATCATGGCCACAGTTGTTGCCATCATGACAAAACGTGCCTGTTGCTTGAAGAATATCCGAACGCCTCAAGACTCGAACTGCGGGCGCTCTGAGCCACATAAAAAGCCGCTCCAAAAACTGGTGCGGCATTTTTTTAAACGGATTGCCAAGCTGTGCAACCGCCATCTAAGCTTTCAGCTGAAATACCCTGCGCCGCCAAAAGCTCTTGTGCGACGCATGATCGGCCTCCGGATTGGCACATCAAGACTATTCGGCTATTGGCATCCGGTAGAGCGGAACGTATGCGTTCTGCCAATTCCCTGCTCGGAAGCATTCTCATGACGCTGAGCGGCAAAGAAACATATTCCATATTCGGAACTGTACGGAATGGTTTTGCCGCTATTTCATCCATTTCTCGCACATCAATAATGAGAACTCTTTGAACAGACGATGCGGCCGATGTCTTCAAAACCGATGCCTTCATATCATTTACAGGATGAAACCCATCCTTTTTTTCGTTTCAATAAGCTTAGCGGATGCGATGGTACGCGCCTTCTCAGCACCCATCCGAAGAAAAGCGAGTGCATCATCATCCGAAATAGCGCTCAGGCGCTCTTGGAATGGCACGAGGAACGCAATGACAACCTCAGCGAGATCGGATTTGAACTCGCCATACCCCTTTCCTCGATACATCGCCTGCACTTCTTCAGTGGATTTTCCCGAAAGCAACGCGTAGATATTGATGAGATTCTTGAGTGCCGGCTTATCATCAGAATAGATGACTTCGGAACCGCTATCCGTCACTGCTTTCTTGATTTTTTTCCGAACGTTCTCAACCGTGTCATGAAGCGCGATGAAATTGTATTCAGAAGCTGCGGACTTCGACATCTTTTTTGTCGGATCATCAAGCCCCATGATACGTGCCGACTCTTTGACGACTTTAGCTTCTGGAAC
>DBUA01000032.1:22378-23099 GCA_002307715.1 Candidatus Moranbacteria bacterium UBA1302 | reverse complement strand
GCAAGGGCTTTGATTTCCTGGTCAATCATGTCGAAATCACAGCAGTGATACATGATAGTCTCCTCTTGATGTGCGCGTTATGCGCTGGTTGTTAAAGAATCACTTTACGATACTCTTGTGTGGTTCATTTTGTCAATATATAAAAAACGGCTACTCAAAGAAGAGCAGCCGATAGCGTGAGAGCTATTGTTGGTAGTAGCGTACGTAGAGCAGGTTCGCGATTTCGCTTTCGTATGCCCATCCCAGTGCGAAGGCACCAGCTTCTTGGATGCTGGGAGCCAAGTTTTGCTGGATGATTTGTTGGGGCCGCAAAAAACTCCCCAATTTGGAACTGATTTGTTGCAGCATGAAGCCGATGACGTTGTTGTTTTCTCGCATGGCCGCGACTTCGTTGGGGAAGTCTTCTTCGAAAATCTTGGCAATATCGAGGATATAGTCTGCATTCTTGAAACATGGGTCACGAGAGGATTTTTGAGAAATCCGGTCATGTGTTTCTTTCAGCTGTTCAATGGTGATCATGATACTTTCCTCCATTGCTGGCGTTGTGCCGGCGGTGATTGACGATGGCGGCGATAAAAGCCGCACCGATGATACCCACAAAAATCAGAACTTCGCTCATTGAGGTGCCTTCCTTGAAAAGATTGTATTGTTAAAGAATCTACTTATAATACCGAATATAATTGATTTTGTCAATAGATTATATGTCTGAGAAGAATGACGT
>DBUA01000032.1:0-21943 GCA_002307715.1 Candidatus Moranbacteria bacterium UBA1302 | reverse complement strand
AGCGCTATCTTCATGCATCCGATGGTGATTCGTCTCACTTCACATCTCCGTTTTTTATACTCGGTTCATGGAGCGATTGCGGTAGGTGTAAGAAAAAGAAAAAAGCGTCCTTCCGTGGAGGGGCGCTTTTGATTTGACGGGCGTAGCCGTCAGACGATGGGTGCTTCGTTTTCCGCATCATGGCAACGGAGCGCAAGGATGCCGATGGCCTTGGCAAGATGGGCTTTGTCGGTGAGCTCATTAATCGTGAAGGCATCGATGATATTGTTCAGTTCGCAGAAGACTTCATGTTTGAGCCTGTGATGAACCGTCTCGAGATGACCGGCCGTGAACTGGTGCGTGGCGAGGGTCTCGATGAGCGCTTGCTCTTTCGGAAGCATATCGCGAATGAAATCATCAAAGCTTGGTGAGAAGGGGATGACAGTTTCGGCGAAGCGTATGAGCTCAGCGGGTATCTGCCACTTTTGGTCAGGCGTCGTATCGGCCATGAAATTTCCTTTCGATTGTTTGCGGTGCATGATTTATGCAGCGCTGAATATGCCAAAAATGATGATGATGAGAAAACTGAGCTCGAGCTAGTTATTCCCATCCACGATCTTTTCGAGAAAAGATCGGCATGAGCCGGTTCTATGGTATCCTCCGTTTGCTGGGATTGAAAAAAAACCGGATATGTAGTATCATCCGATGATTGTTGAAGGTACTGTTTCACGTTATACTATAGGTAGAGAATCGTGTCAATAAAGCAAAAATCGTAATCATTCCATTATATGTCTGAGAAGAATGACGTTTTTGAGAAAATCGTATCGCTCGCCAAGCGGCGCGGGTTCGTGTTCCCGTCGTCCGAGATCTATGGCGGTTTCGGAGCAATCTATGACTACGGCCATTATGGTACGCTCCTTAAGAACAATATCCGCGACTTGTGGTGGAAGGCTATGGTACAGCTTCGCGACGATGTCGTGGGTCTCGATAGCGCTATCTTCATGCATCCGATGGCCTGGAAGGCTTCCGGGCACGTGGACGGCTTCAATGATCCGCAGGTGGACTGTCGGCAGTGCAAGGCGCGCTTCCGGGCTGATCATCTGCTCGAGGATTTCGGCATCGATGCGGACAAAGCGACGATTGAGTTTATCAATGCCGAGCTTGGGAAGCTTCGTGAAGCGGGCAAGCTCAAGTGCTCCAATTGCGGCAGCAGGGATTTGACGGATGCGAAGGTCTTCTCGCTCATGGTGAAGTCCAACCTCGGCTCGCCGACTGAAGCGCTCTCCGAGGAGAACGTGGTGTATCTCCGCCCAGAGACATGCGGCGGCATCTATCTCGAATACAAGAACACCGTCAATTCCGCTCGTGTGAAGCTCCCGTTCGGTATCGCGCAGGTTGGCAAGGCATTTCGTAATGAGATTGTGGCGCGGCAGTTCATCTTCCGTACCCGCGAGTTCGAGCAGATGGAGATGCAGTACTTCCATCATCCGTCGATGACCAAGGAGAAATACGAGGAATGGAAACAATCCAGGTGGACATGGTATGCGCTGCTCGGTATTCCCGAAGATAAGATCCGTTTTCACAAGCATGAGAAGCTCGCACACTATGCGTCCGAGGCCTATGATATCGAGTATGACTATGCGTCGCTTGGCGGTTTCAAAGAAGTAGAGGGTATCCACGCGCGCGGCGATTGGGATCTCTCACAGCACAGCAAGTTTTCTGGCGATGATCTTACATATTTCGATGAGAAGACGAATGAACGTTTCATCCCGCACATCATGGAGACATCTGTCGGTCTGGCACGCTTGTTCCTCATGGTGCTCGACAATGCCTATACGGAGGAGGAAGTGAAGGAAGGAGACGTGCGCACGGTGATGAAGTTCCCAAAAAGTCTTGCACCGGTCAAGGTCGCGGTCTTTCCGCTTCTCAAGAATAAGCCGGAGCTCGTAGCCAAGGCGCGCGAGGTCTACGATATGTTGAAGCAAGAATGGCAGTGTGAGTTCGATGATAACGGCAACGTGGGCAAGCGCTACCGCCGCCAGGACGAGATTGGCACGCCGTACTGCGTAACCGTCGATTTTGATACTTTGGGTGAAGAGGATGCTTCACTCAAAGATACCGTCACGGTTCGTGATCGCGATACGATGGAACAGGTCCGCATCCCGGTCGCCGAGCTGAAAGATTATTTTGCTAAGAATCTGAAATAAAGTATGAAATACCAGAAACTTACCTTAAAGAGCGGGCTGCGGGTCATTCTCGCGCCGATGCAGGAGACAGAGACGGCCACAGTGATCGTGATGACCGGCGTCGGGTCGCGCTATGAGACAGAAAAAGAGAACGGCCTGGCGCACTTCCTCGAGCACATGATGTTCAAGGGGACGGAGCATCGCCCGAACACCTTTGATATCTCGCGTGAGCTCGATGCGATCGGCGCTGAGTACAATGCCTATACCGCCAAGGACCACACGGCGTATTATGCTAAAGTCGAGGCACATCACTGGGAGACCGCACTCGACGTCGTATCAGATATCTTCCTTCACTCGAAGCTGCCGCAAGAGGAGATCGAACGTGAGAAGGGGACGATTCTCCAGGAGATCAACATGTACGAGGATATGCCGGCGCGTCGCGTCTCGGAGCATTTCGAGAAGCTTCTTTATGGCGAGCAGCCGCTTGGTCGGGAGATTTTGGGACCTAAGGAGAATATCAAATCTTTCAAACGTGCTGACTTCATCAAGTACCTGAATCGCGGCTATACGGCGGATAACGTCGTCGTCGGTGTCGCGGGCAAGATTGATCCGAAGAAAGTGAAGAAGGAGATCGAACAGCATTTTGCTGGTATTCGGACAGGCAAGCGCCCAGCCTTCAAGAAGGTGAAGGAAGTCCAGACCAAGCCGGAAATCTCGGTGTATGCCAAGAAGACTGATCAGACACATATGATTGTCGGTGTGCGGGCATACGATATGGATCACAAAGATCGGTTCGCGCTTGCCGTGCTCTCGAATATCTTGGGTGGCAACATGTCGTCACGGCTCTTCATTGAGGTGCGTGAGCGCCGCGGGTTGGCGTACCATGTCTCGACTTCGGTCGATACGTATCACGACGCCGGTTATCTTGCGACGCAGTGCGGTGTAGAGCATGAGAATTTCGAGAAGGCGCTTGCGGTCATCCTCAGTGAATACAAGAAGATTGCGAGGGAGTTGGTGAGCGCCGAGGAACTCTCTCGTGCCAAGGAGAATATCAAGGGCCACTTTGCACTGGGACTTGAGGGGTCGGACGATATCGTCGGTTACCTGGTGACTCAGGAGACGCTCCGGCATGAGATCATCCTGCCGAAGGAGCGCATGAAGGCGATTGATAAAGTGACGGCGGACGACGTGCTTCGCGTTGCGAAGGATATCTTCGTGAATAAGAAGCTTAATCTGGCGGTCATCGGACCGAAAGTATCAGAAATGAGAGTGAGGAAATTATTGAATCTTGAATCATGATACGCATGAGTCCGCTCTTCGGTTCATCGTTTCATGCAGAAAACATATGCTGGTACAGCAAGGAGTAGAAATCGGAACGAAGCTTCTTCTGAGAATGCTGTTTATCGTGGCAGGATTATATGTATTGTATCTTGTCAAAGACGTCGTGTTTTTGGTGTTATTCGCCGTGTTGACAGCCGCAGCGGTTTCTCCGGCCATCAATCGTATCCAGCGCATAGGTGTTTCGCGTACCGTGGCAGTCATTATAGCGTATGCAGTGCTTCTCGCTTTCGTTGCGCTCGTGTTGTCGGTATTTTTGCCGCTTTTTCTCACGGAAATCAAAGAGTTTTTAAAGAATTGGCCGACATACACCAATCAAGCGAATACTTTCCTTTCGGGTCTTCGATCATATCTCGATCCGCTTGGATCGATCACATCGAATGAACAGCCGCCGCACGGCATGACGGGAGCTCCGGATGTGTCAGGATGGTTTTCAGATTTGCTCGCTACATCCGTGAGTCTATTCCAGAGCTTCATCCATCTTATAGGATTCTTTTTCCTCTCGCTGTATCTTTCTCTTGAAGAGAAAGGTATGGAGAAATTTTTCCTCATGCTGACGCCGAAAGAATATCATGCGACAGCTATCTCAATCGCTTCACGCATGCAGGGAAAAGTGAGTCAGTGGCTTTATGGCCAAGCGCTTTTGATGCTGCTCGCTTTCGGAATGTATTATGTCGGACTCCTTATTCTCGGTGTTCCATATGCTCTCGCCATCGCATTTTTTGGCGGATTGATGGAAATATTGCCGTATATCGGCCCAGTATTGGCAGCTATTCCGGCGGTGCTTGTCGGACTTCTTGTTTCACCATCGCTCGGTATCGCGGCTACGGCATTCTATATCATCGCTCATCAGGTCGAAGCTCATATCATTGCGCCACAGGTAATGAAGCGTTCTGCTTCTCTCAATCCTGTTGTGTTCATCATTGCTGTCTTGGCTGGATCAGAACTTGGTGGTCCGCTTGGTATCATCCTTTCCGTACCGGTCACGATGATACTCTCTGTTTTCGTGGAAGATATCCTCGTTAAGCGGAGTGTTGAATAAGACGCATATGTCAGCATCAGGAACATTGTACATAGTAGCGACACCGATAGGGAATCTTGGCGATATCACGTTGCGAGCACTTGAGACACTCAAGGGTGTCGATGCCGTACTGTCCGAGGATACGCGCGTGACAGGCAAGCTCCTCATGCATTTCGATATCCGAAAACCGCTTGTGTCATTCCATGAGCATACCGATGCCAAGAAAGCTGCGACGCTCATTGAACGCCTTTCGGCGGGGGAAAGTTTGGCGCTGGTGACAGACGCCGGGACGCCGGGACTTTCTGATCCGGGCAATGTCTTAGTAGAGCTTGCGGTGGCAGCGGGTATCCGGGTCGTACCGATTCCGGGCGTTTCAGCGCTCGCGGCTATAATATCGGTGGCTGGCATCGATATGCGTGAATTTTTGTTTCTTGGATTTCCGCCGCACAAAAAAGGTCGTGAGACATTCTTCAAACAAGTGGCTGCTGCCGAGATGCCGGTCGTTTACTATGAATCTGTGCATCGCGTCGTGAAAAATCTCGAACTTTTGGAAATGCTCACGTCTGACAAGAAAGTTATCGTCGGTCGTGAGTTGACCAAGATGTTTGAAGAGATCCGCCGCGGTACCGTCGGCGAGATGCGTGCCTATTACCAGGAGAACGCAGACAAGGTGAAGGGGGAGTTTGTGATGATTATATATGATGCGAAGAAAGATAGAATGAAATAGGTTGCATAGGAAATGAGATAGACGCGTAGGATTTTTGAGAAAAAAAGAAGCCCGAACGTCTTTGACGTGGGCTTCGTAGGTTTGTTCAGATGCAGATGCATCAGAACGTAGGAGCGAGGATTTCGGCGATGTATCCGCCGATGACCATCAGTCCGGTGATCATCCCCAAAAACATGACAGCTCCGATGGGAGCGGGGATTTTTTTTACTACGAGATTGTGCCGGGCTTGTTTCCAGCTGATATCATGCGGATTCATGCTATACTCCTATAGAGAAATGTAAAGGTACTATTGGTTAGTATTATACACCTAAAAAATAGTATTGTCAAGAATATAGTATGAAAAATACCGAAAATAAGCCATTTTATATTACAACAGCCATTGATTATGTGAATGCTCGGCCGCACGTGGGGCATGCGACGGAAAAAGTGTTGACCGATGTCATTGCTCGTTACCATCGTCTCCAGGGTGACCAAACATTTTTTCTGACTGGATCCGATGAGAATAGCTTGAAGAATGTTCAGGCGGCCGAGAAGGCTGGCAAACCAACAGCACTTTTCGTAGAGGAGAATGCTCGCGCTTTTCAGGGGTTGGCGCAATCGCTTAACCTGTCTTTTGATCGTTTCATACGTACAACCGAGCCGCTTCATTTCACAGGAGCGCAGAAAATGTGGTCGGCGTTTGATCCAGCGGATATTTATAAGAAGAAATATCGCGGATTGTATTGTGTCGGTTGCGAGGAGTTCAAACAGGAAAAAGACTTGGTTGATGGGAAATGCCCGGATCATCAGAAGGAGCCGGAAATCGTCGAGGAGGAGAATTATTTTTTCCGTCTATCGGCCTATCAGGAACGGCTTCTCAAGCTCATCGAGAGCGGTGCGTTGCGGATCTATCCAGAATATCGACGGAACGAAGTCTTATCGTTCATCCGTATGGGGCTGGAAGACTTTTCGATATCACGTTCGGTCGCGCGTGCGAAGCATTGGGGAGTGCCGGTGCCGGGTGATGAGAGTCAGATCATGTATGTTTGGGTGGACGCTTTGTCGAACTATATCACGGCACTTGATTACGCTTCTGACGGAGAGGCATATCAAATATTCTGGAATGGCAGTGGCGAACGGGTACATATCATTGGCAAAGGTATCCTCCGGTTCCATGCTATTTATTGGCCAGCGATGCTTCTTTCCGCACATCTCTCATTGCCGACGGCTGTTTATGCGCATGAGTATCTCACCATCAATGGTCAGAAGATGTCTAAATCGCTTGGAAATGTCATTTATCCTGAAGAATTAGTGGAGAAATATGGCATTGATGGGACACGATATCTT
Source organism: Candidatus Moranbacteria bacterium UBA1302 (assembly GCA_002307715.1). GTDB lineage: Bacteria > Patescibacteriota > Minisyncoccia > Moranbacterales > UBA1568 > UBA1568. The sequence goes on along the minus strand of DBUA01000032.1, from coordinate 15,366 downwards.
CTGCTCACGGCTTTGCCATATACGAAAGACGGCGACATTTCTTGGGACAAGATGGACGAGAAGTATAATGCTGATCTTGCGAATGGTCTCGGTAATCTCGTATCCCGAGTGATCAAGCTCTCAGCGAAGTTGAACGGTATGGCTTGGAGCGATGCCAAAGATCGCGAGCTTTCTGAGGAACTCATGGCGGCTCTCGAATCCTATCAGATAGTTTCAGCGCTTGAGAGCATTTGGAATCTGGTGCGCGGAGCCAATAAGCTTATAGACGAAGAGAAGCCATGGGAGCTTATGAAGACTGACCCTGAACGTTTCACTGTGACGATGGGCCAACTGCTTCAGGAAATACGATTTATCGGAAGATGTCTTGAACCATTCCTGCCAGAGACATCAAAAAAGATAAGCGAAGCGCTGGCGGCCGGTACGGTCGAGCCGCTTTTCAAGAGAATCTGAAAGCTATGTTAGATATTCACGCGCATCTGTATTGGGAAAGTTATGATGCCGACCGTGACGATGTGGTCAGACGGGCTTTTGAGGCGGGCATTGAGAGGATGATCTGTGTGGGGACGGAGCCGGGGGATAATCCGAAGGCGGTTGCGGTGGCGGAGAAGCAAGAGAATATTTTCGCTGCCGTGGGACTGCATCCGCATTTTTTCAATGGAATCGGGAAAGATACGGATCGTGCATTTCAAAAAGAAATCCAGGCGTTGCGGGAAACTGCAAGACATCCGAAAGTCGTGGCGATCGGTGAATGCGGGTTGGATTATTTTTCGCGCGATCTGGAACAACCGGTGACGGAAGAGATGAAAGCTGTCCAGAAGGAGGGTTTTTTGGCGCAGATGGATATCGCTCGCGAGTTCGGATTGCCGCTCATCATCCATACGCGTCCCTCGGCTGGTACTATGGATGCCTATGAGGATATTTTGGATTTATTGAAGGCTGAAAATCATACGTTAAAAGTTGTTTTCCATTGTTATCAGGGTGACACGGAGATTACCAAGAAATTCCTCGAACTATCGGAAGTATTTTTTTCTTTTGCGGGTAGTATCACGTATCCAGTGAAGAAGGCTTGTATTGGAACGAAAAATGATCCGAAAGAAGTTGTGAGACTCATACCGATCGAGAGGATATTTGTTGAGACTGATGCGCCATTTCTCGCACCAGTACCGCATCGTGGCGAGCGGAATGAGCCGGCGTTTGTCGTAGCGACAGCAGAGCAGTTGTGCGCTTTCAAGCAGTGTCAAATGGATGAATTCGAAAAAACGTTGGATATGCAGTTTGAGCATTGCTTTTTATCGAGAAATATGCTATAATCTTAATAAGAAGTCGATAATCAAGCATTGAAGGAACAGTATGAGTTTTGAAACGTTTCCATCATCGCATAGCCAGCCTCAGGAGAATCCCGAAACATCCGAAGTACCAGATGCGACAAAGGGATCTGAGGGCCAATTGGCAGAAACTTCAGAGGAGAAGGACGTTGTGCTAGAGGAATTGGAAAGATCTTGGAGTAGATGGTCAAAGGTGATCGTTAAGCTTCAGGAATTGCAATCAGAACGCCCTGCAGAAGCTGTTGCGATTGCATCACAGATTGAGGATTTGAAGAAAGCTGTGGATATAGTTGCGCGAGACATCGAAAAGAGAAAACAAATGACACCACAGCGTATCGTGGAAGAAGGAAATCCTTTTTCTCAAGAAGAAGAGGGTGCCGATCAAATCGGAGAGAGCAAGCAAGAATCTGTGCCCGAGGATGTTTTGAGGAGTGCTCCATCTCAGGAAGCGGGCAGCGTATCTGTCGAGAAATAGTCTCGAACGCGAAGAAGCGTCTTGGTTGACGCGAGTTCGTTTCGTTGGTACAATAAAAGCGCTTTTTCTGAAAGACGAGCGCTTTTTTGTTTATGGAAATATCCATCGCTGCTGAGAAGCTTTTTTCTATCGGGAATTTTCCCGTTACGAATACGTTCATGATCGGTGTGATTGTGAGTGTTTTCATCATGATTGCCACATCGAAATTACGGAAACTCGAGACTATTCCGCGCGGCTTCCAGAATGCCGTTGAAACGATCTTTGAAGCATTGTTCAACCTTGTAGAAAGCGTGACACAAAACAAAGAACAAGCGCGTCGTTTCTTTCCGCTTATCGCGACCATCTTTATTTTCGTGCTCCTTTCGAATTGGATTGAGCTTTTGCCAGGTCTCGGTACGGTAGGCATACTGCATGGAGAAGCGGGACATGTGACCATCATTCCTTTCCTCCGGAGCACATCGGCTGATATCAATTTCACGCTTGCTTTGTCACTCATCACGGTTATTTCGGTTCAGGTGGCTGGTATCGCCGCTCTCGGTTTCGCGAAGTATGGTAAGAAGTTCATCGTGAGTCCGTTCCATAAGCCATATGTCATCGGGACGTTTGTCGGTATTCTTGAGCTTGTCAGTGAGATCGGTAAGACCATTTCTTTCACGTTCCGTCTTTTTGGCAATGTTTTCGCCGGAGAAGTGCTTTTGACTGTTATGCTTCATTTGGTTCCTTTGTTCCTTCCGCTTCCGTTTCTGTTCTTGGAAGTTTTCGTCGGATTGATACAAGCGATAGTGTTTTCGATGCTTGCGCTTGTCTTCCTGAAGACGGCGACTCTTCCAGTGGAACATTAGAAGGAAGAAAGGGTCGGAATCGATGAAATGGACAAGAATGGATAAAAGCAGTATAATCAGTCAATAGTTCGGAGGAATCATATAATAATAACCAGTAATCATGACGATTATGGAAGTCGAAGCAGCAAGACTTATTGGAGCAGCTATCGCTATGGGTGTTGGAGCCCTTGGCCCTGGTATCGGTCTCGGTATTCTCGCCTCAAAGGCGCTTGAAGCCATTGGACGCAATCCGGAGGCTCAATCAAAAGTCCAGACCACAATGATCCTCGCGATTGCCGTGACGGAAGCTGTGGCTATCTATGCGCTTGTTGTCGCACTCATGATCCTTTTTGGATAGAAAAGCTATAACCTGTTCTGTCAGTTATCATGGAAATCCTCGAAAAACTCGGCATTGATTGGAAATTGTTGCTTGCACAAGCAGTGAATTTTATTGTCTTGTTTTTTGTGTTGCGCCGCTATGCGTACAAGCCGATGCTTGATTTTCTGGAAAAACGATCAGAACGCATCGAACAAGGCATCAAGGATGCCGAAGCGGCCAAAGGAAAGCTTTCGGAAATGGAGGTGAAAGAGAAAGAAGTCCTTTCGGCTGCTCGAAACGAAGCGCGTGACATAGTAGCAGCTGCTGAAGAGTCGGCGAAGCGGCGTGATGCCGAGCGTTTTGCTGAGACTGAGTCGAGAGTGAAATCAGCTTTGGAAGATGCTGAACGGAAGATTGCCGAAGAAAAACGCCGAATTATGGATGAAGCGAAGAGCGAGATTGCGTCGCTCGTCTCGCTTTCGGTAGAGAAGGTGCTTCAAGAAAAAATCAATGCCACGGCCGACAAGAAGATAATCATAGAACAGTAGCGCGATGCGTCCGACAGTATCACAATACGCTCAAGCGGCCGGAGAACTTGCGGCTGAAGCAGGTTCGGTCAACGATGTTCCGATGATCGCTGATGGCTTATGTGCCGTTCTGAAGCGACGAGGCGAAGAACATCTGTTGCCCGCTATCGTTGAAAGGCTTGAAAGGAAAGAACGTGAGCAAAAAAACAGCGTCGCTGTGGTCATCACGGTTGCTCATGATCCTGATGAGGAATCTCGACGCGTCCTTCTTGATCGGGCACAAACGCTTTTCCCAGGGAAATCTCTCGAGCCTCTTTGGAAAGTCCATCCTCATGTGCTTGGCGGAGCATCATTCCGTACCGGAGAGGTTTTGTATGATGCTACTATCGCTTCGCGCTCTGCCGCTCTCAAAGAAACACTTCGCAAACCATAATTTTCGTACGATATATGAGCAATCCTCTCATACAAGAATTGAAGAGCCGTATCGCTGATTTTCATCATGAGCCGAAAGTAGAGTCTGTTGGTACTGTATTGGAAGCGGGCGATGGTGTCGCACGCGTTTCTGGACTTTCGGATGTCATGTCTTCAGAAATGATAGAGTTCGAAAATGGAACATTCGGTGTTGCTCAAAATCTTGAAGAAGGTGAAGTAGGCGTGATGCTTTTGGGCGAGACAAGCGGCATTTTTGAAGGCATGACCGCTAAAAGCACCGGACGCATCTTATCCGTTCCTGTGAGCGATGCGGTTATCGGTCGCGTCGTGTCGGCACTCGGCCTGCCTATCGATGGCAAGGGTGAGATTGCGGCAGATGCGTATTATCCAGTTGAGAAAATCGCTCCTGGTGTTATTACGCGCCAAAGTGTTGATCAGCCGATGCAGACCGGAATCAAGGCGATTGACGCGCTTATTCCGATCGGTCGCGGCCAGCGTGAGTTGATTATCGGGGATCGGCAGACTGGTAAGACTGCTATCGCTATCGATACGATTCTCAATCAGAAAGGTCAGGATATCGTTTGTATCTATGTCGCTATCGGACAGAAGGAATCCAAGATTGCTCGCATCGTTTCGGAGCTTGAGAAGGGCGGCGCGATGGAATATACGACCATTGTTGTTGCTGGTGCTTCCGATCCGGCCGCGCTTTCTTATATCGCTCCGTATGCTGGTTGCGCGTTGGGCGAATATTTCATGGATAAAGGCAAGGATGTACTTGTCATTTATGATGATCTTTCAAAGCACGCCGTCGCTTATCGTCAGATATCATTGATTCTTCGCCGTCCACCGGGACGTGAAGCCTATCCAGGTGACGTATTTTATGTCCATTCACGGTTGTTGGAACGCAGTGCTAGACTGAATACTGAAAACGGTGGCGGTTCGATTACCGCGCTTCCGATTATCGAAACGCAGGCAGGCGATGTATCGGCATACATTCCAACGAACGTCATTTCCATTACAGATGGCCAGATTTATCTTGAGACAGACCTTTTTTATAAGGGTATCCGTCCAGCACTCAACGTGGGTCTTTCGGTTTCTCGTGTCGGTTCCGCTGCTCAGATTAAAGCGATGAAGCAGGTTGCTGGTACGCTCCGTCTTGATCTTGCACAGTTTCGCGAGCTTGAGGCTTTCGCGCAGTTCGGATCTGATCTTGATGAGAAGACCCGTTCGCTTATCGAACGTGGCCGTCGCGCTACAGAAATGCTGAAACAGCCACAATATGCTCCGCTCCCAGTTGAGAAAGAAGTGGCAATACTGTATGTGCTGACTCGTGGACATGTGGACGATATCAAAGTCGAAGAAATCGGACGCTTTGAACGTGAATTCCTTGCGTATCTCGATGATGAAGGGAAAGATGTTTTCGAGGCTATTTTGAAAGAGAAAGCGCTTACGCCTGGAGTCGAAGAACTCCTCAAGGAACGCATAGCCGTATTCAAGAAAAGCTTCATTGCGTAAGGACGGAGAGATGAGCTTCCGCGTATCATAGCAGACATTTGGAATATCTTGGATCGATGTATCAAGCGTTCACGGTTTGAAGTTCAGGTTTTGAAATGAGTGAGTTATGGCTTCAGCAAGAGATATCAAACAGCGTATCAAGGGTGTGAAATCCACGGGTAAGATTACCCGGGCTATGGAGATGATTTCAGCCGTGAAAATGCGCAAGGCTGTGCAATCAGTGCTCGCAATCCGGCCGTATGCCCAGGGTGCGATAGCGCTGCTGCGACGGATCGGAGAATCGATTGATGACGGCGCGCATCCGCTGCTTTCCGATCGTCCAATCAGGAACGAGCTTTATGTCGTGATTGCGTCGAATCGTGGATTGTGTGGCGCATTCAATGCTCAGATTGGGAAACGCCTTCGTCAAACACTGAAAGAAGATGCTGGTCGCGGCCAGCGGTTCGTTACGATCGGTAAGAAGGGTGATGCTGCCGTAAAGAGGTTGCAAGGGGATATTATCGCTTCTTTTCCTGACGTATTGTCCACTCCGACGGTTGAATTGATGCGTCCAATCGGTCAGGTCGTTATGGAAGAATTCATTGCAGGCCGGGCCGATCGTGTTGTTATGGTGTATACCGATTATGTCTCAATGCTTTCGCAGGAGGTGAAAGTACGGGCTATTCTTCCGGTTGCTGTGAAAGATACGGAGAAAGCGATGCATGAAATGGGTGGCCGTGTTTCTCGGAAAGCATCGGTATCAGGCGCTGAATATATCATTGAACCGTCACCGAGCGAAGCATTAGAACGGATAGTGCCACGTCTCATTGAGATGGAGCTCTATCATGCCGTGCTTGAGAGTAATGCATCACAGGAAGCGGCTCGTATGATGGCGATGAGGAATGCTACGGATGCTGCCAAGGAGATGTCTGCCGATTTGACGCTTGCCTACAATCAGCTCCGTCAGCAGAAAATCACACAGGAGATCGCTGAGTTGTCGGCAGGTATGGCGGCTGTCTCGCAGTAAGAAATCTTGTTACATTGCTAGATGGTTTTTAAATGAGATGTTTTGTTGATTTGATGGAACCATGTAGCAATGAAATAATAAAGAGGCGTGTAGTATGGGATGTACTATAACCGTGTAACAATGAAGTTATGAACACAGGAAAGCTTATACAGATCATCGGGCCGGTGGTGGACGTGGAGTTTGCCGAGGGGTCGGTGCTGCCGAAGGTTTATGATGCGCTCGAGATGAAGAATGGTGAGGAAAAGCTTGTGGCAGAAGTGCACCAGCATTTGGGCGGGAATCGCGTGCGTGCGGTCGCTATGGGTCCGACTGATGGTTTGAAACGAGGCACGGAAGTGATAGCAACCGGTGCTCCAATTTCTGTGCCGGTGGGCAAGGAAGTGTTGGGACGCATGTTTAATGTGCTTGGTGATGCGATTGATGGCAAGCCGAATGTCGTATCAGTGAAGAAGAGTTCGATCCATCGCAGCGCTCCATCGTTTGATGAACAGTCAACCAAAGCGGAAGTCTTCGAGACTGGTATCAAGTCCATCGACCTCATTTGTCCGTTCATGAAAGGTGGCAAGGTGGGTCTATTCGGCGGTGCAGGCGTCGGCAAGACCGTCGTTATTCAAGAGCTCATTCGTAACATCGCGTCAGAGTATGGCGGTTATTCTGTATTCGCCGGTGTTGGTGAGCGTACTCGTGAGGGTAATGACCTTTATGGAGAGATGCGCGATTCGGGCGTGCTCGACAAGACTGCGCTCGTGTTCGGTCAGATGAACGAGCCACCGGGATCACGCCAGCGTGTCGCTCTTTCGGCACTTACCATGGCGGAATCTTTTCGTGATGACGAAGGCAAGGATGTTCTCCTCTTCATCGACAATATTTTCCGTTTCACTCAGGCTGGTTCTGAAGTATCAGCGCTTCTTGGTCGTATTCCGTCCGCGGTAGGCTATCAGCCGACGTTGGCTGAAGAAATGGGCGGGTTGCAGGAACGTATCACATCGACTAAGAAAGGCTCTATCACATCTGTGCAAGCGGTGTATGTTCCGGCTGATGACTTGACTGATCCGGCTCCTGCGACGACATTCGCTCACCTTGATTCGACCGTTGTGCTCAACCGTGCTCTTACGGAAATCGGCATCTATCCAGCTGTTGATCCGCTCGATTCAAGTTCGACTATCCTTGATCCTCAGGTTGTCGGTGAAAAACATTACGCGGTGGCTCGTGGCGTGCAGCGCATCTTGCAACGATACAAAGATCTCCAGGATATCATTGCGATCCTCGGTATGGAAGAATTGTCTGATGAAGATAAGCAGACGGTGGCTCGTGCTCGCAAGATTCAGAAATATCTTTCACAACCATTCTTCGTGGCAGAACAGTTCACCGGTGCATCTGGAAAATATGTGAAGCTTGAAGATACAATCGCCGGATTCGAGAGGATTCTTTCGGGTGAATTGGATGATATCGCTGAGCAAGCATTCTATATGAAGGGCTCGATCGAAGAGGTGATCGCGGATGGGCGGAAATAACGATGGAATGCCATGAAGATCATATTGAAAATCATAACGCCAGAGAAGACTGTTTTTGAACAGGATACGTATCAAGTGACATTACCGGTTGAAGGCGGTGAAGTAACGATCTTGCCTGGTCATGAACCGTATATCGGAGCTGTGAAAGCCGGAGAAATCATGATTCGCCGTGAACCATCAGCTCCGGAAGAGAGTTTTGCAACTTCTGGAGGTTTTGTCGAATTTCATGAGAATAGCATGATGTTTTTGGCTGATACGGCTGAGCGTGCTGATGAGATCGATATTGAACGGGCAGAAGCGGCACGCAAACGCGCTGAAGATTTGAAGCTTGAACGTATTCAGATGGATGATGAAGAATATGCCCGTACTGCGGCAGCTTTGGAAAAAGAACTTGCTCGCGTGAAGGTTGCGCGAAAGCATCATAATCGTCGAGGCCTTTCTTTGGGAGCGGAATAATGAGGAGAAGGGTGGATAAAAAGAAAAGACGCGTCCTGCTAGTTCGCAGGGCGCGTTTTTTGCTTTATTGTGCATCGTGGCTTTTTTCCCAGACGCTGCGGCATGATGTTCCGGGAGGTTCTTGTTGAGAAATCGGCCCAAGCGTATCAAGCAAAGCGCAGAAAGCTGGTTCAGTCGCTCGAATATGCAAGACATACCCGTCGGCGCTTTCGATGACGATGTCGGCTTCGTTCGGCATAACGCGAGATGACATTGTCGGAAAGGTCAAGAAATCCTTCTGGCAAGCTGCTTTTTCATGAGCAGGCATATTGCGACAAAGATGCTCGACGGTAACGAGCAGCTTGAATTGATAGCGTGTGTTAGGAACGGCGATGGGAGCCCAGCGATAGGATGTTTCATAGAAACCATCGTCACGATCACGGATAGCAGCATCGGATGACGAGAGCGTAAATGCTGCCATAAACAGCAGGATAAGCCGCATCATGTTTGTTCTCCTTTGTAGGTTGTGAATGTTCCGAACTATTCTTACCTCTTTCTGTCGGTATGTCAAGTCTTTTTCTTGAATAAAAGCCATACTTCGGTTACAGTGATGATATGAAGGATGTGTGTAAATGAAGGAACATTCGTTTCTTTTGAGTTAATACGCTGGCATGAAAACGGTTATGGAACGATACGAACCGAAAAAAATCGAGAGAAAATGGCAGAAATACTGGGAGAAGAATGGTACCTATCGCCAGTACAGCCGCAAGCAGGGATTCTATGTGCTTGATATGTTCCCGTATCCGTCTGGAGCCGGGCTCCATGTCGGCCATCCGCGCGGCTATATCGCGACCGATGTGACGGCGAGGTACAAGCAGCTCTCCGGCTATGGTGTGCTCCATCCGATGGGATGGGACGCGTTCGGATTGCCGGCAGAGCAGTATGCGATCAAGAACAAGGTGCATCCGGAGATCGCGGTGAAGAAGAATGTCGCGACGTTCAAGAAGCAGTTGGAGAAGATCGGCTTTACCTATGACTGGGAGCGCGAGATCAATACGACTGATCCGGAGTATTATAAATGGACGCAGTGGATCTTCCTTGAGATGTGGAAGAGGGGATTGGCGTATGAGTCCAATGAGCCGATCAACTGGTGCCCGTCGTGCAAGACAGGGTTGGCCAATGAGGATCTGGAGCAGGGGAAGTGCGAGCGCTGCGGGACAGTCGTCGAGAAGCGGCCGCTCCGGCAGTGGGTGCTCCGCATGACCAAGTATGCTGATCGGCTCTTGAAAGACCTTGATAGCAAGGAGCTTGAGTGGAGTGAATCAATCAAGGAGCAGCAGCGCAATTGGATCGGTCGTTCCGAAGGGGTGGAGGTCGTGTTCCCCATTGTCGGCACCGAGGAGGCGCTCCGCGTTTTCACGACGCGCGTGGATACGATCTTCGGCTGTACGTATGTGGTTGTCGCTCCTGAACATACCTTGATTGCAGATCGAAAATCACAGATCGCAAATTATAAAGAGGTTGAAAAATACATCAAAAAAGCAGCAGCGAAGTCCGATCTTGAGCGGACGGAATTGGCGAAAGAAAAATTCGGCGTGAAACTTGAGGGTATTGAAGCAGTCAATCCGTTTAATGGTGAAAAAGTGCCGGTGTATGTCGCTGACTATGTGCTTGGCTCGTATGGTACGGGCGCGGTGATGGCGGTGCCAGCGCATGATGAGCGCGATTTCGAGTTTGCGAAGAAATATGATCTGCCGATACGGAATGTTATTGAGCCGATTGGTATGACTGGTACGGTTTCAGATACTTTTGATGGTGCAATTTCTAGCGCTCATTCCAAGTTTGATTCGATAATTACCAGTGAAAGATGTTTTACGTTAGATGGTACAGTGAGAAACTCCGGTGAGTTTTCTGATTTAAAATCATCTGAAGCGCGGGTGAAGATGACAGCGTGGCTCCAGAAGGAGAAGCTGGGGAAGAAGAAGGTCAACTATAAGATGCGTGATTGGACGTTCTCGCGCCAACGTTATTGGGGTGAACCGATTCCGCTTGTGCATTGTGAGAAGTGCGGTGTCGTTCCGGTGCCGGAAAAAGATTTGCCGGTGCTTTTACCGAAAGTGAAATCCTACGAGCCGACAGATACAGGCGAGTCACCACTTGCGAGTATCACGAAGTGGGTGAATACGAAGTGTCCGCAGTGCAAAGGCAAAGGCAAGCGCGAGACCAATACGATGCCGCAGTGGGCTGGTTCGAGTTGGTACTATCTCCGCTATATTGATCCGAAGAACAAGAAGGCGCTTGTCGACAAGAAGAAAGAGCAGAAGATGATGTCGGTCGACCTCTATGTCGGCGGGACGGAACATGCGACGAGGCATCTCCTCTACGCGCGCTTCTGGCACAAGTTCCTCTATGATATCAAGGTTGTGTCTGGCAAAGAGCCGTTCAAGAAGCTCGTGAACCAAGGACTCATCGTGGCGTCCGATGGTCGTAAGATGAGCAAACGCTGGGGCAATGTGGTCAATCCAGATGATATGGTGGCGAGTTTCGGCGCGGATGCGTTCCGGACCTATGAGATGTTCATGGGCCCCTTCACGCAGTCAATCGCGTGGAATACCGATGGTGTCGTCGGCACGCGACGGTTCCTGGAGAAGGTGTGGGGTCTTAAGTCCAAAATCGAAAATCGAAAATCGAAAATCGAAACCGGACGTGATATAGAGAGTCTGCTTCATCAGACACTTAAGAAAGTGACGGAAGATATCGAAGGGTTCAAGTTCAATACCGCCGTGAGTTCGCTCATGATTTTAGTGAACGCGATGGAGAAGGAAAAGAAGCTGAAAGCTGAAAGCTATAAAGCACTCTTGCTGCTTTTGAGTCCCTTCGCTCCGCATATCGCGGAAGAGCTTTGGTCACAGCTGGGCAATAAGAAGTCGATCTTTCTCGCTGAGTGGCCCAAGTGGGACAAGAAGAAGATCGCTGAGGAAACGGTAAATATCGCGGTACAGGTGAATGGCAAAGTGCGCGCGGTGCTCGTGGTCGCTGCCGGGAGCGATGAGGCTGCTGTGAAGGCCCAGGCGCTTGCTGATGCGAATGTACAGATGCACATTGCGGGCAAGACCGTCCGCAAAGTGATCTATGTCCCTGGTCGCATCTTCAATATCGTGGTGGGATAAAATCAGGCTATTTTGATATCAACAGAAAATGCCCAGCGGTATGGAGAAATCCTCGCTCGTGGCGGCAGGGTGCTCGCGATTGCGACTGAGGGCGATACAGCGGTAGCCAAGAAGGCGACGGATGTCATATATATCCCGAAGACGCTTGAGACGCTCGCGCCGCTCCAGCTCTTCGCGTACTATGTCGCCGTTGAGCGAGGCTATGACATTGATAAACCGCGGAATCTGGCGAAATCAGTAACGGTGGAGTGAAATTCTGTTTTGGAGTAGAATAGGTTGGTAATGAACGTACAGAAAACAGCATGAAAACGACTATTCCGGAATTTCTTCCGCTTGACAGACCGCTTGTCATTTTCGATCTTGAAACGACCGGGCTTTCTATCGGTGAGGATAAGATTATCGAGCTCGCTTATGAGAAGATCATGCCGAGCGGAGAAATCATCTCATATTGTCAGCGTATCAATCCTGGCCGGCCGATTCCTCCGGAATCGAGCCAAGTGAACGGTATCCATGATGAAGATGTCGCAGATGCTCCGAGTTTCGCGACGCTTTGTTATGAACTTTGGAATACGTTCGATGGTTCTGATGTTGGCGGATTCAATATCACCGGTTTTGATCTTCCATTTTTACGCGGAGAATTCGCATCAGTCGGAAAGAATTTCGATTTTGCGCAGAAGAAAGTGCTTGATGCGAAGATTCTCTATCATAAGATGGAAGCGCGCGATATGTTCGCACCGCGAAATCTGACGGCTGCGTATAAGCTGTACTGCGGTAAAGAGCACGTGACGGCGCATACTGGTGCTGGTGATGTGCGTGCGACGGTTGAAATACTTGAAAAACAATTGGAAAAATATCCTGAGTTTCGCAATTGGGATTATCTTGCTGAGCTCCATGGCAATAAAAAATTATTGGAATCAGCAAGAACGGAGCATGCACCGTTGGTTGAAAGTCAAACAGTAGGAACATTGTTCTAATCGACCATATGGATATCTTACACGCTGTCATTCTCGGTATCGTCGAAGGGTTGACGGAGTTCCTGCCTATTTCATCGACCGGACATATGATTCTCGTTTCTGAAATGCTCCGATTGCCAGAGACAGAATTTCTCAAATCGTTCGAGATTATTATCCAGCTCGGTGCGATCCTGGCGGTCGTCGCATTGTATTGGCGGAGGCTGTTCCTAGAATGGGAAATCATGAAGCGTGTCGCAATCGCTTTCATCCCGACTGGGCTGATTGCTTTTTTTCTCTACAAGTATGTGAAAGCGCTTCTGGGCTCACCCCTAGTTGTCGTCGCGTCGCTTTTTATCGGCGGCGTTATCTTGATAGCATTCGAACGATGGCATCATGAATCGGAAGAGGCGTCGACGCGCCTTTCAGATCTGTCGTATGGTCAAGCAGTGAAAATAGGGCTATTCCAAGCGATTTCTATCGTTCCTGGCGTATCACGGTCGGCCGCAACGATTGTCGGTGGAATGCTGCTCGGGATGAGGCGGGAAGCGATCGTAGAGTTCTCATTCCTTTTGGCTGTACCGACGATGACAGTGGCGACCGGATATGATCTTTTAAAGAACGCCTCTTCGTTCGCAGCATCCGATATGCAGGCACTCATCGTCGGCTTCGTCGTATCGTTTCTAGTCGCACTCTTGGCGATCCGATTTTTCTTGGCATTTGTCCGGACACATACGTTCGTGCCATTCGGCATTTACCGTATCGTCGTCGCTGCGGTGTTTTTCTTATACATCTTGTAATATATGGAGTTGCTTTACGGTAAACCGGTAGCGGAGAGGATTTTGACGGATACGAAGAAACGTATCGGCGAGTCTGGTATCGTGCCCGGACTCTCAGTGATTCTCGTCGGGGATGATGCGCCATCTCATCTTTATGTTGGCCTCAAAGAAAAGGCGGCTGCTGAAATCGGTGTGCGTTTCGAAAAGTTTCTCTTTCCTGAAACAGTTGATGCGCAGGAAGTCTTCCGTTGTATCGAAGAACAGAATGCGCGTCCAGATGTCCATGGGATTATCGTGCAATTGCCTTTACCAATTGGGTTTCCGACGGACGAGATCATCGCACGTATTGATCCGAAGAAGGACACTGATGGATTCCATCATGCGACAGTAAGACGGTTTCTTGGCGGAGACGCATCAGCATGTCCGGTGTTCCCGCGAGCCATCATCGAGCTTCTGCGTTCGACGGGGCGTACATTTCATGGCATGAAGGGGATAGTTCTCGCCCATTCGGAAATTTTCGGGAAGATTATGTCGCAGGCGCTTTCATTTGAGGGTCTTGATGCGGATTATTCGTTGGCAGATCTTGGCAATTCGGCACTTGCGGAAGCTTTGAAAGAAGCTTCAGTCGTGGTTACGGTACGCGGTTTTGCCCAATCGGTTTCCGGTGACATGCTGCATAAGGATGTTGCGGTAATCGATGGCGGCATAAGCATATCGGCTGGCCACGTTGTGGGAGATATTGATTTTGAGAGTGTCAGAAAAGTGGCATCGTATCTTTCTCCGGTGCCTGGAGGCGTAGGACCAGTGACGGTAGCAACGCTTCTTGCTCGTGTCGCTGAGGCCGCAGTCGCGTAGGGACGTGATTGACAAGATAACGCTGATTCCCGTATGCTAGTCCTAGCCTCTTTTTGAGGGTCGTAACGACAGAAGCCGCGGTGGTGGAATGGTAGACACACGGGACTCAAAATCCCGCGATAGCGATATCATGAGAGTTCGAGTCTCTCCCGCGGCACATGAGCCAGCCAATATGATGGCTGGTTTTCGTTTTGCAAAATATGGGATATACTATGGAAAGCATCATATATTTTACTTTCATGGCTAAAGTCATTGGTTTTGTTAATCAGAAAGGCGGAGTAGGCAAGACTACTTCGACGATCAATGTCGCTACATATCTGGCTGACGCCGGAAAGAAAGTGTTGCTCGTTGATCTTGATCCACAAGGAAATGCATCATCCGGACTTGGTGTCGATTCGAGGCGTCTTGAGAAGAATCTTTATCACGCGATGATTATGGGACTGCCTCCGCAAGAAATCATCTTGCGTACCGAGAAAGAAGGCTTGCATATCATTCCAGCAGCTCAGGATTTGGCCGGAGCTGAGATAGAGATGGTGCATATCGAGAGTCGTGAATTCAGATTACATAACGTCTTGCGGCAAGTGCGTCCATATTATGACCATATCCTGATTGACAGTCCTCCCTCCCTCGGACTTTTGACCATCAACGGTTTAGTGGCTTCGGATGAGGTGGTTATTCCTGTTCAGACAGAATACTATGCTCTTGAAGGTTTGTCGCAGCTTTTGGGGACTATCGAACTCGTGCGAGAGCACTTGCAACCGAATCTCAAAATCGGGGGAGCGCTTTTAACGCTGTATGATCGGCGTAATCGTTTGGCGCGCCAGGTTGTGAACGAAGTACGGGCGCATTTTCCGGGACCGGTTTTCGATAGTGTCGTTCCTCGTTCCGTGCGGTTAGCAGAAGCGCCTTCTTTCGGGAAATCTATTCTCGATTTTGATGCCTTTTCTAAGGGGGCTAGAGCATACAAAGGAGTCGTTCGGGAGATATTGGAACGTGAAGAGGAAGAGAAAAAGAAGCTCAAGGTGATTTGAAATCGAAACTTATGTCACAACAGTATGGTCTTGGCCGCGGTCTAGCATCGCTTATTCCTCCCAAGAAATCGACGGAAGAATTGAACGATCAGCCGATACAGAGCGTTCCGTTCGTGTCACCGGTCCCGAATCAGGCAGTCACACCGTTTCCTGCTTTGGAACATCCCGCGGTGATTGATGGCAAAGCTATCATCGAAGTATCTGTTGGAAAA
>DBUA01000016.1:4646-6508 GCA_002307715.1 Candidatus Moranbacteria bacterium UBA1302 | reverse complement strand
CCTGTTTTCTCAGATTTCTCGTTTCTGCTCGGAACCGACGAAATACTGGAAAACCAGGACTTCGCACATTTCAACCGAAAAAAGCTAGGAGGGGTGCTTCTTTCGATCCTCCGGGCAGAAACCAGAAACCCGATGTGGCATTCCCACAGAATGGGAAGTTATATCCTAACAAAAAGATAGCAACTCGTCAAGAAGCTATGGTTGCTTACACGCTCCTGCATTCTCATAAGCAAACAAAAAGACCTATCAGGTCTTTTTGCTGCCATGTTACAATAACCCTTCTTCAACGTGTTCTCCTTTACTTCGTTTTGGCTGCATCGGCAGCCGGAGCTGCTTCTTCCTTCACAACGCCAGCGACTTTCGTCACGTCGGCATCAACCTTCGAATCAAGAGCAGCCATCTGAGCATCAGTGCGAGGCGCTTCAACGAGCGCAATAATGATAGCACTATCAGTCAAAACCTTGACACCTGATGGCATCGACAAATCCTTCACTTGGATATGAGTATCAAAATCCTTAATAGATGAAAGATCGACTTGGATCGAATGCGGGAGATCCTTCGGAAGACAACTGATGCGGATTTCTTCTACTGGACGGACTAAGATGCCTCCTTGTTCACGAACCGCTGGCGCTTCACCGACGAATTCGAGCGGAACTTCCGTTTCGAGCGTCTCGTTCATACGTACCTGGAGGAAGTCGACATGTGAGAACCGATTATTCATCGGGTCAAGCTGGACATCATGAATCAACGCATTGACTGTCTTGCCATTCTCAACTGCCAAACTGATAATGGTTGATTCTCCAGCTTGCTGATAGGCTTTATTAAAATCAATATACGGTATCCAAAGGGATTTCGGATCAGTGCCATGGCCATAAACGACCGCTGGAACTGAGCCATTCTTCCGAGCATGAGTAATCGCTTTTGATCCGACTTTTTCACGGATTGTCGCTTTCAATGTCAGTTCTGCCATAATGATACAATTATCCGATATAATGGATTTGATTAGCTAGTTTATTCAAATCAGCGGCTCGACACCCCCCTCATGATTCTTCAGAAACCGATGCACTGCTATCACCTGATCAGAAGAAATGGATTCGCTCTGAAATGCCCGTTGCGCTTCCGATTGTTCCAAATCGGTCAATACTCCGAAACTGATGACGCCGAACTGTCCCATTGAGACAAGCACGACCGACGATGCGCTGCACTCATCGCACGTCAGATGAAGCGTCGTCCGCTTCTCGTCCTCATCGAGTACGAGCATTTTTTCCGGCCGGTACTTCTTATTACAGACCGGGCAACGAACGAGCGGCTGGATATTTTCCAAAGACATTCTCATTCCGGATAGCTTATTTCGAGTAAAAACAGTCTATCAGAAAGCCTGTTTATGGTCAAATATCAAGATTCTTGACCGTCTTAGCATGCGTTTGGATGAATCGACGGCGCGGCTCGACTTCGTTCCCCATCAAAATCTCAAAGAGTTCGTCAGCCTCTTCGGCATCCTTGATAGATACTTTAAGCATGACGCGATTGTCAGGATTCATCGTCGTTTCCCAGAGCTGCTCCGGGTTCATCTCTCCGAGACCTTTGTAGCGCTGAATGGAGATACCGCCGATATTCTCAACACCATCATTATCTGAACTTTCAGCCACAGTCGGAATCGGAACTTCCGCATCAGTCTTCTTACTCTTTTTTGCGCTCTTGCTGGCAGCGTCTTGCCGCATAGATTCAAGCAACCGAAGTTTCTCATCATCCGTATACGCATATCGGACATCTTTACCTTTCGCGAGACGATACAGCGGCGGCTGCGCGATATAGATATGCCCGCCACGGACCAATTCCTCATAATACCGATAAAAGAACGT
>DBUA01000016.1:1290-4214 GCA_002307715.1 Candidatus Moranbacteria bacterium UBA1302 | reverse complement strand
GTCTTCTCAACATTGACCAATTTACCGCGCAACGGAAGAATAGCTTGGAATTCACGATTGCGTCCCTGCTTGGCACTGCCACCAGCGGAATCTCCCTCAACAATATACATCTCGGAACGTTCGGCATCGCGCGTCGTGCAATCAGCCAATTTTCCCGGAAGCGTCATTCCCTCCAAAGCGCCCTTGCGGAGAACGGCATCCTTAGCGGCACGAGCAGCTATACGTGCCCTGACAGTAAGAAGGCACTTCTCGATGATCGCCTTCGCATCATTTGGGTGTGTTTCAAGAAATTCAGCCAAACCTTCTGCCGTAGCTGAAGAAACTGCGCTTCTCGCTTCAACATTATTCAGTTTATCTTTCGTTTGTCCCTCGAATTGCGGATTCGCAAGCTTTACGGATACGACAGCTGTCAACCCTTCGCGCAAATCATCCGATGTGAAGGCTCCTTCCTTCTCCTTAATCAGATTATTCTTTTTAGCATAATCATTTAGGACGCGCGTCAGCGCCATCTTGAAACCGGTCACGTGCGAACCTCCTCCTGGATTGAGGATATTATTAGCAAATGAGAAAAGATGCTCCTTGAATCCTTCCGTAAACTGAAACGACACTTCGACATAGATATCATCGACGGTCTTTTCGATATAGACAGGCGTCTGATTCTTAACATCTTTTTTGCGATTCAGATGCTTTACGAAAGAAATGATGCCCGAATCGAAATAAAAACCATGGCGGATTGCCTTATACGCATCCTGTTTTCCGTTCACTTCGCGCTGATCTTCAACAAGGATACGCACACCCTTAGTCAAGAACGCTTGATATCGAACATATTCAAGAATCTTCGTCCAAGAATATTCGATTTCAGGGAATATCTCCGGATCTGCTTGAAAAGCTACCGTCGTGCCGGTCCGGTCCGACTTACCTATCGATTTCACCGCTCCTTCAGGTTTTCCTTGCTTGAATTCTTGACGCCAAATCTTTCCTTGTCGTTCAACCGTTACGCGAGTATGAAGCGACAATGCATTGACGACCGATACTCCGACACCGTGCAGTCCTCCTGAAATCTTATACCCGCCTTCACCACCGAATTTTCCTCCAGCATGAAGTACTGTCAGCACAGTTTCCAATGTCGACTTCTTCGTTTGCGGATGGATATCGACCGGAATACCGCGACCATTATCAACGACCTCGATCCAATAATCCGGCAGCATGCGAATGATGATCTCATCGCAATACCCAGCCATCGCCTCATCAATCGAGTTATTGACTACTTCCCAAATAAGATGATGGAGTCCCTCGGTCGAAGTGCCGCCGATATACATGCCTGGGCGCTTGCGCACCGGGTCAAGCCCTTCTAGCACTTGGATGGATTTCGCTCCGTAATTCGATGGTTCGGTCTTTTTCGCCATAAGATTTCATTGCTTGCTAACGGATTTCACTCTCTTGCGTATCATGCGCTAAAAATTGCCGAAATGAGAACTCTACAAGAAGGATAGCTGCGAATGTGAGCAATACAACCCACCACACAAATATCCGTTCATACTGGAAAAAAGCGATGAGTGTCATGAAGATGCCTAGAAGCACCGCCTGACGGAACGCTATACCAAGATTATGCGCTGCCCCCTCATCCCCGAGTCCTTTGCGATAAAACCAGGTGACTCCAAGCGTCAGTATGCCAGTCAATGCCGCGAATAGACTCACAAAAAACAAGCTGACACCTGCCACTCCAGCCTGCCGAGGATCAACCGAAAATATGATTGCGGTCCATGCGGAAAACGAAAGCAACGTGAAAAGGCGGATTCCCCACAGATATGCCGAAAGCGACATAGTCCTTCTGATATATAAAAAGACAAATCTTCCATGACTCTTCCTTCTCCTATTTTAGCCGTTTTTTCGGAAAAAAGCAACTCTCAAAAATCTGGATGAAATACCATAAAAAAGCCAAAAAACACCTGCATCCACAGGTGTTTTTTTGATTAGGCTCGAGAAACGTACGTACCTTTCTCCGTATTGATCGTGAGTCGATCGCCAACCTTGATGAAAAGCGGCGTCGTCACTTGAAGACCAGTCTCAAGCGTCACCACCTTATCCCCGCCTGAAGCCGTGTCACCTTTGAGCCCCGGAGGTGCATCCGTCACAGTCAGCGTCACTTTCACAGGAATCTCGACATTGATCGGTCGACCGTTCCAGTTTAAGATGGATACTTCAGTACCATCAACCAGATAATTGACCGAATCTCCAAGTACGCTTCGTGAAAGCGAAAATTGATCGTAATTTTCCGTATCCATGAAAAAGCATTCGTCGCCTTCCTGATAGAGATACTGGGCATGAGATTTCGAGATTTCCGCTTCGTCAATCTTATCCGCTCCCTGGAAACTATAATCGATACTAGCGCCAGAGATAAGATTCCGCATCTTGGTGCGCATCACAGCGCCGCCTCGACCGATCTTCGAATGCTGGTATTCGAGCACAATATACGGTTCACCATTCCAGATGATCTTTTTGCCAGTTTTGATTTCTGTAATTCCCAACATAACGATAATCGTCAAACTCATAAGACTAGAACAGCAAGGAACCAGTTCCAATCGTATGGCTTGAAATGCTTTCTAGGCTTTACAAGCGCGGCATGATTGATTTATTTGACGACATACGGAATCATCGCCATAAAACGAGCGCGCTTAATGGCAGTTGCCAAAGAACGTTGCTCTTTTGCTGAAAGACCGTGACGTTTCGGCGGATACATCTTGCCTTGTGAGTTCAAAAACTTCCGAAGAAAGTAAGCATCCTTATAATCGAGTTTCGCGAGCTTCTTGCTCATCATTGAATCCATAGAGGTTGACTCCTTATAAATTAAAACATTCCAAATCAACTATCGCTTAAAATGGCACGTCTTCAATCTTGATATCTTCCTTTTCATCATCAAGATT
>DBUA01000016.1:0-882 GCA_002307715.1 Candidatus Moranbacteria bacterium UBA1302 | reverse complement strand
GTCACTTTTCGCTGCGAACCGTCCTTAGCGGTATACTCCCTCGTCTGAAGACGTCCCTCAATAAAACACTCTTGTCCTTTCGTCAAATACTGCGAAGCGACTTCTGCCTGACGTCCCCACAAAACAACATTGTGAAATTCAGTCCGCTCCTGACGCTGGCCGCCTTTGTCAGTCCAGAAACTATTCGTAGCAAGGGAAAGCGATGCCACTGACTGACCCCCAGGGGTCGTACGCACTTCCGGATCGCGGGTCAACCGTCCGACAAGGATGACTTTGTTGACATTCATAGTTTTACATTTCAAATTAGCCTCAGATATCCAACTTCTCTTTGAGCTGCTTATCAATATCACCTTCGCTCACTGGTTTCACAGCCTCTTTCGGAACAACTGGCGCTTGCGGCATCGGGCGAACAGCTCCGCGACGATCATAACGGCCGCTCCGTCCTTCGGTACGCGAACGTTCAACGCGCTCGATAGCCTTAAGCTCCGGCAACCCATCAGCACGGACAATAAGCGAACGGAGGATATCATTTGAAAGTTCAAGAGCGCGTGCGATAGTGACAATCGGATGGATTTCCGGATCTTCTTCGCGGTCATCCTTTCCTGGCAATACGAAACGGCGAGCGATATACGTTCCACGGATTTCCTTCTTCACGGCGTAAGCCATCTTCCGCTTCTCTTCAGTCATAGGAGGCAAGAAAGACCCGCCATTCGCTGTCACGATTTCTTCAACAGCCGTCCGGATACGCGGTAATTCCGCTTCCTTCGATTCACCAACGAGATAAAACAATTCGTACTCAACCATAGAGGTTAACTTATATGATCGGTTCCTGTAAGCATAAAACGTACAGTCTCCGATTTTTGATGGATTATATACAAAAAA
>DBUA01000004.1:5147-7361 GCA_002307715.1 Candidatus Moranbacteria bacterium UBA1302 | reverse complement strand
GTGACGATGATTTCCGTGTAGAGCTTGGTTTCCAGCACCTGCGTGAGTCCGGCGGCGAGCGTCAGCAATGTCTTCCCCGTTCCTGCTGGTCCTAACAGCGTCACGAAGTCAACCTCGGGATCCATCAGTACGTTGAGGGCGAAGTTCTGCTCGCGGTTGCGTGCCGTGATTCCCCACACCGCATGTTTGGGATGCGCGTAGTCGATCAGTGTCCCCAGCACCGCGGTCTTACCTTTGATTTCGGTAACGATGGCCGAGAACGGCTGCTCACCATCAACGTACAGGAACTCATTGACCAACAAGTCGGGGCAAAGCGGACCTTGGATCCGATAGTAAGTCTTGCCATCCTTTTTCCACGACTCCATGCCTTGGCCATGCTGTTCCCAAAAATCGTCGGGTAAGGCAAAGCTGCCAGGATACAGCATATCGGTGTCCTCCAACACCCTGTCATTGGTATAGTCCTCGACCGCCAAGCCGATCGAATGTGCCTTGATACGGACATTGATGTCCTTAGACACCAGAATGACCTGCCGATCCGGATACCGACTTGCCAAAGATTTCGCTACCAACAAGATGACATTGTCGTTTTTACCAGGAAGAAAGATGCTTCCCGACGACGATCCGTCTATCATTTCGGATTGGAAGATCAGATGTCCAGTCGCCAAACCATCAGAAGCTGTCGCAAGCGGAATACCTTTATCCAAGGCATCGCCTCCAAAACCCCGCAGAACAACATCGAGCATACGGCTCACTTGCCGCACATTGCGCGCGATTTCGGTCATGCCTTTCTTGTGGTTATCAAGTTCTTCAAGCACGATCATCGGCAGAAAGACATCATGCTCCTCGAAGCGGTAGAGGCTAGTGGGATCGTGCATCAAGACATTCGTATCCAGCACAAACAGCTTCTTACCGCATTGGGCAGATTTCAGCTCGCTCACGGCGATACTCCTTCATAATATAAAGAACGATTGTAAAAGGGCTTCTAAAAGCCAAAGCCCTCCCTGCACACGTCGTACCATGGAATGCATCAGAAAGCAAGTCTCGATCTCATTCTTTCCCTGCTTGACTCATCCGCGTGTTTTTGCTAGTATATACCTATACCATAGGTATATGTATATAAAATAATAACGATGATTTCTATGGAAAACAAGAAGAAGATTATCATAGCGCTGCGCAAAGCGAAGACCAGCTTGGACAAGATACTCGCGCAAGTGGAAGCAGCAGAGACCGATTGCTTCCCTGTCATCCAACAGAACCTCTCGGTCATCGGACTGCTCAAATCCGCCAATCTCCTTATGCTTGAAAATCACATGCGCCGCGAAATCGGCACTCTTTCTGGAGCGAAATCAAAACGCATCGAGGCGCTGCAATCAGAAATAATCAGAATCATGAAAACATCACAGAATAAATGATTCGCATCATTATGGATAAAAGATTTTTCGCTATCGCTGCTACCATACTCGCCGTAGCGGCGTCATCGGCCGCTGCAATCGGCCTTCATACTGGAACGGAAACGGCATCTGTCCAACGAAAAACCGTAAAGACCGTATCCGATGTTCCAACAGCATTCCAGCCGACAGCCGAATTCTCTGGATTCATCCGCGGAGCCAAACAGTCTGACATAGCGCCGAAAGCCAGCGGCTACGTCGCTTTCCTTCTGAAAGAAGAAGGCGAGAGTGTCGCATCAGGCGAGACCGTCGCCATCCTCACGAACAGTGATATCTCAGCAACGCAAAACAGCGCTCTCGCATCGCTCGAAGCCATGCAAAAATCCTATCGTGAAATCAAACGATACTACGGACAGAAAGTCGACGAAGCCGAAGCCGCTCTCAAAAAGACACGACATGATTACGATAATGGCGACTCCTCACGCGCCGATGTCAACGTAGCGGAAGAAGCGCTTTCGAGCGCCAAGCGGCTGCGTGACTCACAAATGGCTGCGGCGGCAGTTGAAAAATCATCCGTGACCGGATCAGCGCTTTCTGCCTATGCGCAATCAGACGGACTTACCGTTCGTGCCTCATTCGCCGGAGTTGTGACGGCCAAACATGCCACTATCGGTTCATTTGTCACACCCGGAACAGCCCTCTATACGGTCGCTTCCCCGAACGATCTCGAGATTGCCGTTTCCGTTCCAGGAAATACGGCCGCCAACATCTCCAAAGGATCGGCTGTCCATATCCTTTCTGATGATAACAGTCGCTCTACCGACGG
>DBUA01000004.1:1242-4758 GCA_002307715.1 Candidatus Moranbacteria bacterium UBA1302 | reverse complement strand
TTCGCAACGGGAGCAAGCCGTATGGCGATACTCATCCCCGACCGCGCCATCATATCAGCGTACGATGACAACTTCGTTTTTACAGTTCAAGACGGCCTCGTGAAGAAACGCATCGTAACACTCGGCAGCGGATACGACGGACAGCGCGAGATTCTCTCAGGACTCGATGGATCCGAACGTGTCATCGTGGAAGGACAGTATACGCAAGAAGACGGGCAAGCGATAACCGAAATCCCCTATGAAGACTGAACACATAGAAAAGCTCGGTGTGGCAGGCAAGATTGTCAGTGTCTTTCTCAAGAACAGAGAACTCTCGATACTGACTATTCTCGTGCTGGCAGCTTGGGGAATTTTTTCGTTTGTCCTCATGCCAAAACAATATAATCCCGAAATTGTCGCTCCTGCCTTCACAGTAACGACCAGTTTCCCAGGTGCTTCCGCCGAAGAGACATATGAACTCATAACACGGCCGATTGAAGACAAGATTTCCGAACTTCCCGATGTCGATGAAATCTCTTCGCAAAGCCTGCCTGGCGGTACCAGTATCGTCACCGTCAAATTTTTCGTCGGATCCGATAGTGAAGATTCGAAAGTGACCCTCAACCAGAAGCTGAGCGACAATATGGGTCTCAAACCGATCGGCGCCGAGAATCCAATCGTCCAAGCCATCGACCCAGATGATCTCTCTGTGCTTGATATCGGCCTCTCATCAGACACGCTCTCTGAAAGCTCGCTCCGCAAGCTCGCATTCGACGTGGCCGATACGCTGAAACTTTCCGAAGGTGTATCGAAATACGAAATCAAAGGCGGCCGAACCAACGAACTCGAAGTCAGGATCAATGGACAAAGCCTTGCAGCCCATGGACTCACAATGAACGACGTCACTACCGCCGTAGGCGCAGCAAACAGTGTCCAAACATACGATCGTTTAGAGACAGACACCATCAATCCGATTGTCAGCATCCAAGGTGGCATCAATGATGCTGAAACGCTCCGGCAAACCATCATACGTCACGATGGCAACGCCGTCATACGCTTGAACGATGTCGCCACTATCTCATACGGAACTGGAGACATAAATGAATACGTGCGTGAAACCGATCAGAGCGGCACAGAACATCCTATCGTCCACATAGCCTTTTCAAAACTCAAAGGAGTCAACTCGACAACTGTCACGAACGCTCTTCGAACCAAGCTCAAAGAGCTCGAAGGAACTCTCATATCCCGAGATGTCAGCGTTTCCTTGCTCAACGACGAAGGCGCCACCGCCAGCGATGAAATAGGCAAGCTTTCGTTCGATCTCATGAAATCCATCGCTGTCGTCGGCATTCTGCTGTCCATCTTTCTCGGTACGAGAAACGCACTCATCGCATCCATTTCCATACCGCTCGTCCTGCTTGCGGTATTTGCGACCGGTTTGCTCGCCGGACAGACTATCAATCGCATCACGCTTTTCGCACTCATCCTCTCGCTCGGCCTCCTTGTCGATGACGCTATCGTCGTCGTTGAAAATATCGCCCGCTATACAAGGCTCTATCCGAATGAGAAAAAATTGACGCTCATCATACGCGCTGTCGATGAAGTCGGCGGAGCGCTCGCGCTTTCAACGTTCACCATGGCATTGGCGTTCCTACCGATGGCATTCGTGACCGGCATGATGGGTCCCTATATGGGTCCGATCCCCTTCTTTGTTCCGGTCGCGCTATTTGCCTCGCTCATCTTCTCAATAACGCTCAATCCATTCTTGGCGTTCCTTTTCGGATCACGGTCTCATCGCGCTGTCACTGCAGATTCATCCTATGAATCCAAGTTTTTCTTCCGAATCGTGAAAAAAATCGAGCGTCAATACGCTCTTTTCCTCTCATCACTGCTCAACTCACAGAAAAAGCGCAATCGGTTCCTCGCAGGAATCGTAATACTTCTGATTATTTCCATCGCATTGCCACTCTCACCGCTCGTCCCTTTCCGTATGCTTCCTAAGGCTGACAAAGATCAATTCTCTGTCTATTTCGACATGCCTGATGGCACCGATATCACCACGACTGACGCCGCTACGAAAAAACTCGAACGGCTCATGCTAGAAGATACCAATATCACCAGCGTCGAAAGCTTTGTTGGTACATCGCCGATCGCTGATTTCAACGGACTTTTCAAAGGAAGTTCCGGAAGGACAGCGAGCAATCAGGCAACACTTAAAGCACATCTCACACCCCACGCGAATCGTTCTATCGCTTCAGAAGACATAGCATCGCATCTGCGTGAACGACTCGCCTCGTTCATCGCAGAAACGCCCGATGCGACTGTCAGTATCGTTGAAGATCCACCCGGACCACCGGTACTCGCTACATTCCTTCTCAAAATCAAAGGAACAGACGAAAAAACACGCGAAGCTATCGTCCGTGATTTTACAGCTATCGCCGAACAGACTTCAGGAATCGTCGATATCAGCACATCGTTGCCAGAACGAAGCCTCAGCTTCACCTACTCCGTCAACCAAGAAAAGGCCGGATTACTCGGCATCGCTCCGAAAGATATCACCAACGCTATCAGTTCTGCGCTCAGCGGATCAACTGTCGGTCTGTACCATGGTTCCTCGCGTGATGGTCTCCGCAAAGCCGAGCAGGAGCATATCATCATACGTTTTGCGGCTGCCGATCGCGAAAACGAAAGCGCCCTCTCGCTCATCCATCTCACTGCTCAAAACGGATCATCAGTACCACTCACGGAACTCATCACGCCAAACCGTTCTGCGGCTGATACGGCTATACTCTCCGATGAACGAGAACGGACTGATTACATATATGGCGAAATGGAAGGCCGTAGTGTCATCTACGCTGTTCTCGAGCTCTTCCCAAAACTTCTCGCCTATCAACTCCCAGACAGCAACGGACATCTCTTGTCGTGGTCACCGCTCGGTACCGAATACGAATCATCTACAACGCATGAACATTATCGGATCAGCATCGACGGCGAATGGAAGCTTACGCTCGATGTCTTTCGCGACCTCGGAATCGCCATGGGCGTAGCTGTTTTCCTTATCTATTTCGTTCTGGCAGCCAAAGCGAAATCGCTCTTCATTCCGCTCATCATCATGACGAGTATCCCGCTCGCGCTCATCGGTGTCCTGCCAGGTTTTGCCGTGCTCCAAGCGCTCAAAGGCACTTACTTCAATGCGACATCCATGATCGGTGTCATCGCGCTTGCCGGTCTCTCGGTCAAGAATGCCGTCATCTACCTCGAATACCTCGAACCGCTTCGGAAAGCCGGCAAACCAATCGAGGAAGCGCTCGTCGAAGCTGGCCGCATCCGTCTCTTACCTATCGCACTCACGTCGCTCGCAGCCATCCTCGGATCATTCACCATCGTAAGCGACCCCGTCTGGGAAGGACTCGGCTGGTCGATTATATTCGGGTTGACCGCTTCGACCGTTCTCACTCTTCTCGTCTTCCCGCTCGCTTATTATCTCGCCGCTCGGGCATCATGGTATCATCAAGAAAAGACTGCTGAATAATCCTC
>DBUA01000004.1:0-829 GCA_002307715.1 Candidatus Moranbacteria bacterium UBA1302 | reverse complement strand
TCGGTATTATGTTCATCAATTTTGCTCTCACGGGCTATTGTCCTGGCGCCATCATCGCTGACATGTTGATAAAAAAAATCAGACACTAGACCTCTTCTGCCGAAAGCGGTATACTTGCGATGGAAGCCTTCAGAAAGGAAGATGAGATGCTCTCGGGCATCCGATTGGAACCCACCTGGTTTTCAGGGAAAATTATTTTTCCGACACCATATTTTCAGGGATCCAGACCCGTCTTCCCGCATTGAGGGCTTTCATATTTATGTATCAAAAAACATCCGCCAGAACGGATGTTTTTTCTTTCAGCAAACCAACTCTACGCCTATTTATCCCTCATTGAATACCGGCAACCACAATAATTCTGACGATATATGCTGCGCTCTTTCACCATCTGTCGCGCAATGCTTTCACGACCCTTCTTCTTCCAATCTTCAGCATAAAAAACAAGTCCGTATCGCTTCGCGACTGCTTCACCGATCGGAAAAATGACCTGAGCGCTCTTTCTCGATCCCATCGTGAGTGTCGTTCCAAAAATACCGAAACCGCGTTCTTGAGCTTCTTTGGCTGAACGCATGAGACGCATACCGATACAGGCATAACAACGTTTCCCCTGTTCCGGCTCGTTTTCAAGTCCGATCGTACGAGCAAACCACTCTTCCGGAACGTAATCCATATCGATCATCGGAATATCCCATTCGCCGCACACACGCACCACCTCCCGTTTACGCCGCATATATTCCTCTTCCGGATAGATATTCGGGTTATAGAAAAGCACCGAAAGGTCATATGCCTTCCGGAGTTCATCAATAACGGCGATACCGCATGGAGCACA
>DBUA01000060.1:5496-12208 GCA_002307715.1 Candidatus Moranbacteria bacterium UBA1302 | reverse complement strand
GTATTGAACCGGCGGAGCAACAATACTTTATCCTGATCGCGTAGTATAAAATATGACGCCGGCACAACCTTATGCCGATCCTTCGTCTTTATCTCAAGCAATGCTTCGTTCTGTTCTTCAGGCATAGATTCATTTCCACGTGCGTTTCTTATTTATCTCTTCTTTGTCGCGAAACGCCTGCTCAAGATCGATACCATACTGATTGCAGAGTTTGAGAAGAAAGATAAGAACATCCGCCGCCTCTTCCGCGACAGCGAAACTTTCCGACTTCTCATCTACCCTCAAGTGCTCCGCTTTGCGGACCGCTTTCGCTAACTCACCGGATTCCTCCATCAGATGGACAAGTGTATGAAGCGGTGTGCTTTTGGCAAAGCCACGCTCCTTACTCATCTCAACCACATACTCTTGAAAATCTTTAAGCGTCGGATACTCCTTGAGAAAAAGCTTGCTCATACTGTATTATCAATTATTCATCATCCCGTCTGGTTTTTTATTTCCCATGGCACTTCTTATACTTCTTCCCGCTGCCGCAAGGACAGGGATCGTTACGGCCGATGGTCTCTTGGTTGATGATCGGCTTCTGGGCCGGCACACTGCCCGTATCGGATCCGCCAATCGCAGATCCTACATCTGTCGAGGAACCGAACTGCGCCATATTCTCATCCGCACCGCGCAACTGCATCTCGCGCGGAGCCTCCTGTTGAGACACTGCAACAGGATTGATCTTCAAAATCGTCATCAGATACGTCTTACGTACTGCGTCCATGAGTCCGAGAAACATATCGTATGCCTCGCGCTTGTATTCAATAAGCGGATCACGCTGTCCGTAGCCGCGCAGCCCGATGCCTTGGCGCAGGTAATCGATTTCATCAAGATGGTTCATCCACAATTGATCAAGCGAGCGAAGATATAAGGATTTCTGAAGCGCGTTCCATACCGGCTTCGTTATCGTTGATTCTTTTTCAGCATATGACTTCTTCGCTTCACCGATGAGATATTCAAGCATCAATCCACGCTTTTCTGCCTCATCTTGAGAGCGATCCTCGCGTATCACTTCAAGCCGCTTGAGAGCCTCTTGGCTATCCAACGATGGATACAGCGCATTCGCCTCAACGACAATTTCCCCTATATTCCATTCTGATTCCTCAATCGCCGTATGGAAACCGATCATGTTATCAAGTTCCTCGCTAATCAATCGGAGCGTTTCATCACGAAAATCAGAAAGTTCCAATAGGGACCGACGCTTGCGATACACGACTTCGCGCTGCTTGTTCATCACATCGTCATAATCGAGCACGTGTTTGCGAGTATCGAAATTGAAACCCTCTATCTTCCGCTGAGCGCTTTCTATAGTTTTTGAAATAAGGCCATTCACGATCGGCTCATCTTCCGGCAATCCGAGAGTTGTCATCATACTCTTCATGCGATCGCCGCCGAAACGACGCATCAGTTCATCCTCGAGCGAGACATAAAACTGCGACGTGCCCGGATCGCCTTGGCGTCCTGCTCGACCGCGTAACTGGTTATCAATACGCCGTGCCTCATGACGTTCAGTACCGAGAATATACAAACCTCCAAGTTCGCGAACACCTTCACCCAATTTAATATCCGTACCGCGACCAGCCATGTTCGTAGCGATAGTCACCGCTCCTTTCTGACCAGCATTCGCAACGATAAGCGCCTCTTTTTCATGATTCTTCGCGTTCAGCACTTCATGCGGCACTCCCTCACGCTTCAAAAGTTCATGAAGGTATTCCGATTTCTCAATAGCGACCGTTCCGATAAGCGCCGGCTGGCCAGTCGCATGAATTTCCTTCACTCGCTCGACAATGGCATGGAATTTCCCCTCTTCAGTCTTGTAAATGATATCTGCAAGGTCTCGGCGTATCGCCTGCCGATTAGTCGGTATTTCAAGGACTTCCAACTTGTATACCTTGGCAAACTCTTCGGCAGACGTTAACGCCGTACCGGTCATACCAGAAAGCTTATCATAAAGCCGGAAATAATTCTGGAACGTAATTGTCGCCAACGTACGTGATTCTTTCTGGACAACTACACCTTCTTTCGCTTCGATCGCCTGGTGCAAACCGTCACTATAACGACGTCCCGGCATAAGGCGACCCGTAAAATCATCCACGATGATCACTTCTCCATCCTTGACGACATAATCGCGGTCAAGTTTGAAGACGATATGCGCCTTCAAAGATTGCTCCAGATGATGGACATACTGCACATTGCCAGAAGCATAAATATTCCCCATGCCAAGCAACTCCTCAACATGATTCATTCCGTCGTCTGTCAAAGCGACTGTCCGCATTTTCTCGTCGACCGTATAATCTTTTCCGGCTTCAAGACGCGGAACGATACGGGCAAACTTTTCATACAGCTTGGTTGACTCGGTATCCGGCGCTGAGATGATAAGAGGCGTACGGGCTTCGTCAATCAAAATGGAATCAACTTCGTCAACGATAGCAAAACCGAGATGGCGCTGTACCATCTGTCCGATTTCAGCCACCATATTGTCACGCAGATAATCGAATCCGAATTCATTGTTCGTACCGTACGTGATATCAGCGGCATAAGCGTCGCGTCGCGATACCGTCTCGAGATTCGCCATTTCAACCGTCGCCTCCTGGCCATCATCAGCACGTTCATGAACGAAACGATACGATATGCCCTGATTTACGATACATGCGGTCGACAAACCCAAAAAATAATACACTTGCCCCATCCAAGCGCTATCGCGACGAGCAAGATAATCATTCACTGTCACGACATGCACGCCTTTTCCAGAAAGAGCATTCAAATAAATCGGCAATGTCGATGTAAGCGTCTTTCCTTCGCCGGTCTTCATTTCAGCGATCTTTCCCTGATGAAGCGCGATACCTCCCAAAAGCTGCACATCATAATGCCGCTCGCCAATCACTCGCTTGGCTGCTTCACGTACTACTGCATACGCTTCAGGCAACAAATCATCAAGCGTCTCACCCTTACTAAAACGCTCACGAAATTCCACTGTTTTCGCACGTAATGCCTCATCCGATAAAGCTGCAATTACTGATTCAAATCCGTTTATCTTTTCGACAATCGGAAAAAGCTTCCCTACCTCACGCTCATTCGATCCGAACAACTTCTGGAGAAATCCCATAGGATAAATGCATCAAAAATCAGGAATTACTTTTCCTTCAATAAAGCCAATTTCCTTCCAATCTTACCAGAGGATAGGCAGAGCGTCAAAAAAGACAAATAAAAACGGGACAGGCAGTCTCTGCTGCTCTATGTCCCGTTCGAAGCCGCTTTCAAACGAATGCGCACTTCTCCCCTTCGAAAATTTCCACACCCTGAACCGAATACCAGCTCGGCACATACTTGGGACACTTGCCACGTTTTTCACAACGCAACAAATACCGGATGAATGCCCGACGACACTTCATGATATATCCGGGAGATTTTGCCGGTGCCGAACGCTGTGCTTTCAAACGTCGCTGATAACAGCTCATCAACGACCGTGCCAAAAGATTCTGTGCCCAATTGACACGCTGCTGCACTTTCCACTCTTCGTGTTGATCGAATTCCCACGCAAGACGCGCTGCACGACTTCCAGGAATGCCTCCGGTCTTCTTACTCCTGCTTTCTGGAGGACGAGGGCGGGCATTTTTCCCATCCCGACAGTATACACGATTACCAGGTGAAAACATCTGCGGCTCCTTTGTAAACTATGGGAAATATTCCCGGTTTCACTCTACTCTAACCGACATCGTATCGTCAAATGCGCTTATCGACATAAAAAACCGCATGATATCAGCCTTGATAAGCCAGGTATTCATGCGGTTTCGTTCCAATGCCGAGATTTTTTACATCGAAATAGCGACCTCATATACCGTACTGCCACTATTGTCCAAAACGATCGTAAAGGCTTTCCCCGGACGCGGACCTTTTCGAAGCAAACGTTGCAAATCAGGCACGTTCGGTATGAGATACCGATCCGAAAAGACGTTTAGCGGCAGCCACAATTTCGTAACCGAGCCGAACGCTTCCTTATCGCAGGTGATGATATACTTGAGTGCCTCAACGAATTCGTACCACCGTGGACATTCCTCGACGAGAACGATGACGAACTTGGTATGATGATAGCCGCTTTGAATCGCCAACTGAGCGAATCTTCTCGCAAAATCCATACCATCTGTCATCATCTTATTCCTCTTGGTACGGCCTGTCGGATCATGAAATCCGTTCGAATTCGGCTGCGTCAAAAAACGCACTACTTCGCCTATATCGCCCCCTCTTCCTTTCATGGCTATCTCCTTGAAAATTTCAAGATACTCGGATACCCGTTGTTTCCGGATATCCGACTTGTACCACAGAAACACACCATTCGTCAACCGCACGATACTCGATACTACCAAAAAACACAAATCATAAAAAAAGCCGCACCCGAGACATAAAAGTCTCAAAGGTGCGGCGTTATTCGCTGCGACGATACTCAAGCCGCTTCAACAACAGCCACGATAGGCTCTGGAGATTCAAACCATTGGATTTCGTCGTCGCCCTTCGAAACAACGAACAAGTCTTTGGCATCACTCAAGACGCTCTCACCGGAAATACCTGCATGCGCATAAAGCTCTTTCAGGCGAAAGCTGATGCAGCGGTCACCGTCACCATACAGGATCTCCTCAAAGATGAATCCGTTTTTCAATCGGAGGTACAACGTCGTACCTATCTGCCACTTACGGATCCATTCATCGCGAAACCTCACTTCACGGTCATCAAAGTAATACGTAACCGACCACTTGTCAGGACTCACCAGACAGCAGGCCTCTGCCGCGAAAATGTTCGACGCAAGCTGCCACGACCTGCCATATTTGATGCCGGCAGACATTGGATCTTGAATGAAGACCTTCAAAAACAAATCCCTATCGAAAAGCATCGCTTTCTCCTCTTGTTGATAAAAAGCAGATTTTTAAACTACTCATCCGGATTCCCAGAGAATAAAATCTATCACGAAACCATCCTCCCGTCAACACAAGCATCCAAAATCATTAAGCCCATACTCTCTAACATGAACAAAAATTTGCTGCGTGATGACCATAAAAAAATCCTGCACACATGCTTTAGCACGTATGCAGGACGTCGATCCGAAAAACATTACTGGATCCGCGTAACAGACATTCTCCCGTGACTATACCAATCGATAGGTCGATTATACCGCGCCGAACAGAATAGTTGCCGTGCGTGAAAAAATAATTCCTGGATACTCCCATTTCCTTCGAATGGGTCCGGGAACATTGCCATCGTCCGACGCCGCCTGCCAGTGCTGTCACAGAATTCCTGCGAACAAAACGGGTCTACTTGCAGAATGACAGCCGCCTGATCATAGCATCCTACTAAAAAATAATCAGAATCCGATGGCAGACCAGAATCCAGAAAACGCGCAGCGGCGATACTGACATCCGCAGCACATCCGATAATCGGTCCATGCCATTCCGACTTGGACGTACAAAAATCCATGATGCGCGAACTCAGATTGAACCAATCAAGCGCAACTGCAGCCTGCACTACGTTGAGATCAAAACCGCTATGACATGCCCCATGATTGATTTTCATGACAGTCCCCTCCGTTTTCAAAAAAACAAAAAGTACTACCGATATCATACACCCACACATGGTGCCTCTGCAAAACAAGAACTTCAAAAAACTTTCTCTTTCCACTTTCTCATATTTTATCATAAATACACAAAAAAGTCAATAATACACAAAAACCGGTTCTTACGAACCGGTTCTTCACACTATCGATTTTTCAGGCTTACGTAAACGATCTTTCAAAAGCGCGCATCGCTATCGACAACGATGCTCTTCTTGATTGATCGGCCGCCGCGTATCTTGAGATCATGTCGCCTATCTTTCGTCCGACTGATCTGAGTTTCAAGCTCATCAAGAGCAACGTCAGTCGCAGCCTCTATGTTTTCGGCAATATTTTCAGAACGATACAGGTCATGCGGGGTCTTCACCATAATTTCAACACGATACATGCCTTTCTTGTCACAATCGGTTTCAACTTCAATTTCGCTCATGGAATCAACAAGCTTCTCGATGCGTCCAAGACGCTTTTGAATATATGCCTTGGAGGTGTCAGCCAACTCCATACCCTTCGACATGAATCGCATCTGCATAAATCCGATGTATTATCTTGAATTATCTCTCATTGTTCGAAATCAAACAGAATAGGCGGCTGAAAACGTCGACAGAAAAAACGGGATGGCGAACATAAGACCGAAAAGCGGCAACACGAAAAGCGCGATAGATACGATAAGCGTCCAAAGGAAATAAGAACGGGTCTTTTCAACGGAAACACGGATCGCTTCAAGTTTCTGATCTTGCTCTTCAAGCTTTTTAAGGATATCTGCTTCCATAGGCGGAATTGTTATATGGATACTACTTTCGTAGACACATTAGAAACCAACGAACTGCACTTCTTCTTTAAGCTGTACGCCAAGATCATCACGCACACGCTGCTTGATGAGACTCGCAAGCATAACGACATCTTCAGCAGTCGCCGTACCGTCATTCACGATATAATTCGGATGCTGATTGCTCACCATGGCGCCACCGACGCATTTACCGCGAAGGCCCACATGATCGATGAGCCAACCGGCGGGCAAGCGTCCGCCATGAAGCTCGGATTTGCTATCCTTGCGGAATTCAGCGATAAGGG
>DBUA01000060.1:0-5175 GCA_002307715.1 Candidatus Moranbacteria bacterium UBA1302 | reverse complement strand
GCATGCTTAGCTTCACGTTTAACCATCGTTTCTTTGATGATACGCTCAAGCGTGGCTTTTTCTCCTTGAGAAAGTCTCAGCTCAACAGAAAGTATGATAAGATCAGGATTTTTCTTGAAAATACTCTCCCGATAAGCGAAGCCACAATCAGAGTTCTTGAACTCCTTTACCATTCCAGTGCTCTTCACGAACACTTTGACTGCGACTACTACATCAGCCATTTCAACACCGAACGCTCCAGCATTACCACGCACAGCCCCACCAATTGTGCCTGGAATACCAGCGAGATTTTCTATGCCAGCGAGATTGGAATCTTTAGCAACCCATACAGCATCAAAAAGCGGCATACCAGCTCCTGCCATAACCGTTTCACCAAAAACATGGATGCCACCGTCTGTCATGCCAATCACCAAACCATGAAAACCCTTATCAGCGAAAAGGACATTACTGCCGCCTCCGAGAATAAACGTCGGAAGATGATGAGCGTCAGCGTATTCAAATGCCTCAGCAAGCTCAAGTGCACCAGCAGCTTCAGCATAATAGTCTGCATTGCCACCAATACGGAACGTAGTAAACGGTGCGAGAGAGACATTCTGCTTGATCTTGAACATAAGTGTATGTATATATTTTCGTTTTTTATTCTTTATCTCAAGAAAAGAACGCTCATGATTTCTTCGCCAGTCGATGGGATATCTCCCAAACATTACCAGCTCCTAAGGTAATAATAACATCTCCACGCCCCATTGTCTTGTCTATCATGTCAACAACCTCATCGAAATCAGACATATGTGTGGCTTTTCCAGGAAAGAACCGGTTGATCATGACAACAAGATCATCGGACGAGACGCCGCCATGCTCTTCACGTGCACTACCATAAATATCGAGGAGTATTACTTCATCAGCATCATCAAAACTTTGAGCGAATTCGGAAAGAAGCGCCTTGGTCCGCGTAAACGTATGCGGATGAAAAATGACACGCAGGCGTTTTTCAGGATACAAATCGCGGAACGCGCGGAGCGTCACACGAATTTCCTCCGGGTGATGGGCGAAATCATCATACAAAAAAGCCCCGTGCCGTTCACCAATCAACTCAAAACGGCGTTCGGTTCCAGAAAAATCAGCAAACGCTTTACGGACACCATCAATATCCTGTTGAAGAAAAAGCGCGAGCGCGAGCACTGCACCTGCATTTTGAGCATTATGGCGTCCAGCTAAACCCAAATGGAACATACCAAGATCGTTGCCTTGAAACGAAGCGCGAAATTGCTGCTTAGGAGCGCGAGCAAGTATCGACCCGGACAGCTCGGGGACATAATCCGATAATACTACATCAGCACCAGGCAAAAAACCGTACGAAAGAGTTCGGCACGATGCTTCTTGAGCGATACGAGCGACACTGCTGGAATCATTGCAATATACAAGAACGCCATGTTGAGGAATGCGCCTTATGAAATCGCGAAAAACTCGCTCATAACTTTCAGCGTCAGGGAAAAAATCAGGATGGTCCCAATCGACACTCGTCAATATGACACCGAACGGCTGATAGAGCGCGAGCTTATTCTGATATTCATCAGCTTCAAGCACGAGATACTCTCCATTTCCGGATAACGAATTCCCATCCCAGTTCATGATGCGGCTACCGACGATAGCAGAAGGATCCACGCCGGTTGATCGCAACGTTTCCGCAAGCAAAGCTGCAGTTGTCGTCTTACCATGCGTACCGCAGACAGCAAGCGTGAATTTTTCACGTGTCAACATACCGAGTGCTTCTGGATAACTCATCACCGGAATACCTCTCTCGTAAGCCGCGGCCAATTCTGGATTCTTCTCTTTTGAATAAGCAGTGGAATATATGACCGCTTCAGCGTCAGCAGGAATATTTTTCGGATCAAAGCAATCAGCGAAAGCGATACCTGACTTCTTCAGAATACTATCCGTAAAGAAGATCTCAGCAATATCGGAACCGGTCACAACAACACCACGTTCCGAAAGCAGCCCAGCAAGCGCCGTCATACCGGCACCTTTCACACCAATCATATGGATAGACGCGTATTCCGACAATCTCTGTTCTTGCATAATGCCTTGGAATCCGAATTATCTAAACAGTATCAACCTAATCGAGAAACGACAAAATCTTTCAATTCACGAGCGATCATTTTTGCAGCATCGGGATGATAAAAAGCTGTCACTTTTTCACTCATAGACGCGCGGATATCCGGATCGTTGATAAGCTCCATGATCTTATTCAGGAGTATATGCGGCCCGAGGTTCGATTCTTCAATCACAAGCGCGCCACCGATTTCGGCGATATCATATGCATTCATGCGCTGTTCATCATTAGCAGCGCTGCCGAGCGGAACTAATATGGACGGTTTACGGACAGCGGCTATCTCAGCGATGGAACCGGCGCCAGCACGAGATAACACGAGAGTTGAAAGAGCAAAAGCATCGGCCAAATCCGAAACAGACAGAAATGGCAACGGCAAATAACCGCTTGCGGCTCCTAACTCGATACCGTATTTCTCAACGGCGGTTTTGATAAGCTCATAATTATTGCTGCCAGTCTGATGGATGACTTGGACACCCTTTTCAAGCAGATCCGGCAATATAGAAAGCAGCGCTTCATTGAGAATCATGGCTCCTTGACTGCCACCGATGACAAATAACGTCGGCTTGCTCGCTGAAAATCCGTACCGCTCAACAGCACGAAAAGCTTCACCCTCAACGATTTCGTTTCGTACCGGATTTCCAACCAAAGCCGTCTTATCGGCCGGAAAAAATTCACGTGCGCTCGGATACGCGATGGCGATACGGGCAGCAAAACGGGCAGCAAAACGATTAGCCCGGCCAGCGACAGCATCGGAATCATGGATAACGATAGGAATACGGTATATCCATGCCGCCAATATGACAGGGACAGAAGCGGAACCGCCCTTTGAAAAAACGGCTTCCGGCATAAAAACCAGCAGATGCCAAAGCGCTTGAACGAACCCGATCGGCAACCGAAAAAAATCCGTAAAATTCTTCAATGAGAAATACCGACGCCATTTTCCGGTCATAACATACTTGGCTGCAATACCTTCGGAAGACATGGCTTCAGATTCGAACAAACCATGAGAACCGATGAAAAGGAATTCGATCCCTTGAGGGAACTCTTTCCGAAGCTCATGCACGACAGCAACCAACGGGAAAGTATGCCCGCCAGACACTCCTCCGGTCAATACCACTCTCGGAATTTCAATCATAATGGATAATGTTACAACAAACGTCTAGGATATCAGCCTGCTTTCAGTGTAGAATGTTTGCTTATGTTGAGCAAGATTCCGACAGCCGCCAAAAGCACTGCCAGAGAGGTGCCGCCATAACTCACGAACGGCAACGGAATGCCAGTCAAAGGGATAAGTCCGGAAATAGCAGCGACATTGATGAATGCCTGGAGGATTATCCACGAAACGATACCGACGGCGGTCAACTTTCCGAAATCATCAGCCGCACCGGATGCGATACGAAAACCGCGCCAAGCAATGAAAAGAAAAAGCGTAACGATAACCGCCGTTCCGATAAACCCGAATTCTTCTCCAAGCACGGCAAAAATGGAATCAGTCACCGGTTCCGGAAGGTAGTTGAACTTCTGACGACTCTGTCCCAAGCCGACGCCAAAGAATCCGCCGGAACCGATAGCGAGAAGTGCCTGAGTCATCTGATAACCGACGCCTTGCGGATCATGATCCGGATTGATATATACGAGAAAACGCTGCATACGATAAGGCTCTATCTTGATAAGCAGCGCTAAAAACGCGAAACCGACGCCGAACAATGAAAAAATATGCGATATATTCGCTCCAGAAGCGAAAAAAATGGATAACGAAATAAGAAAAATCAGTCCAAGCGTTCCCGTATCCGGCTGTTGGATAATAAGAAATCCGACGATTGACAGCAACACGAGAAACGGTACAAAACCTTCAAAAAAATCTGCGGTCTTGATGCGTCCTTTATTCGCGAGCCATGCCGACAAATACAGGATAATCGCAAGTTTCATCACTTCCGATGGTTGGAACGATATAGGGCCAAGCTGAACCCAACGAGCTGCACCATAGACAGTTGTGCCGAAACCCGGAATGAACACGAGTACGAGAAGAATAAGTGCGATGAAAAAAATAGGTACAACCAATCGTTGCCAAAAATGATAATCGATCCTCTGAAAGACATACATGAACACGAGGCCAACCGCGAGACCCGACAACTGCTCCTTCAAAAAATAGTAACCGTCGCCGAAACGCACTTGACCATACATGACACCAGCGCTTGCAATCATCATCAGTCCGATGCCAAGCAACACGAAAATCGACGAAAGCAAGAACCGGTCTATCGATGTATGCTGCATCTTCATATTCTATCATTCAACTTCCTATTTCGTTCATCGCTCCACTTCTCCGACTGTTCTTTCCTCCATTTCGCGATTTCCGCATGATGGCCAGACAAAAGCACTTCCGGAACCTTCCAGCCACGATATTCTTCCGGTTTCGTGTACTGCGGATATTCCACTATTCCCTCCTCGCTATGCGATTCGGTTTCAGCGCTTTCAGCATTGCCCAAAACTCCCGGGATGAGACGTGAAACAGCGTCAACGACTATCATGGCCGGCAACTCACCCCCCGTTAGAACGTATTCACCGATTGAAAATTCCTCATCAATACAATGTTCTGCAACACGTTCATCAATGCCTTCATAGCGTCCACAAACCATGATAAGGCGTTCATATCCGCAAAGCCGACGTACATCCGCCTGCGTAAACGGTTTTCCTTTCGCCGAAAACAACACGATTCTTGTTTTTAAGTCTTGATCCGATATCGATCTCGCTATCGCTTCGATTGCTTCGACAAGCGGCTCAGGCTTAAGCACCATGCCGGCGCCGCCGCCATATGGCGTATCATCGACTGTCCGCCGGGCGTCATGGGTGTATTCACGCACATCATGGGTATGGATATCGATCAATCCGTCTTCCTGGGCACGACGAAGTATCGAAACGGAAAAATATGATTCGAAACTTTCTGGAAATATGGATATGATATCGAAACGCATATGGAATCCCTTTTATTCTGATACCAAAAGTATACCACACCAAACAGTCCAAAAAAGAAAAGGCCGTACCGGAAACCGATACGGCGCAAAGAG
>DBUA01000020.1 GCA_002307715.1 Candidatus Moranbacteria bacterium UBA1302 | reverse complement strand
GGCCGTATGGTTGATGCCGAGACCGAAGAGGCATATGAGATTCTCGATCAGATCATCGAACATCACTATGTGCTTTTGAACCGCGCTCCGACACTCCATCGCTTGTCGATCCAGGCGTTCCAGCCGGTACTCATCGAAGGAAAGGCAATCCGTTTGCATCCAATGGTTTGTGAGGCGTTCAACGCTGACTTCGATGGTGATCAGATGGCTGTTCATGTACCATTGACCGATCAGGCTCGGCACGAAAGCGCCAACATCATGCTCTCTTCAAAGAACCTGCTTAAGCCGGCATCCGGAGAGCCAATCGTTTCAGCTCGTCTCGATATGGTGCTCGGTATCTACTACCTTACCCATATCAAGCCGGAAGGCAAAGGTCAGGGCAAGGCGTTCGGTACTATGGATGAAGCGATTCTCGCTTATCAGAACGGGCTCGTAGAGGTGAATGTCGCTATCAAGCTCATGTGGGAAGGCAAACTGATTGAGACATCCGTCGGCCGGATCATGCTCAATGATATCCTTCCTGAAAGCATGCGTTTCGTGAATGATGAGATGGTGAAGAAGGATCTCAAAGTGCTCATGTCCCGTATCTTGGAAACGCTCGGACAAGATGAAGCGGCGAAGTTTGCTGATCGTATGAAAGATCTTTCGTTCCGTGCTGTTTCCCGTTCCGGTGTCAGTTGGGGTATGGATGATCTCATTGTTCCGCAAGAGAAAAAAGGACTCATGGAAGCGGCTGAGAATCAGATTTCAGAAGTGAAAGGTCAGTATGACATGGGTCTCCTGACGAACGAGGAACGCAAGAATCGTGTTATCGAAATTTGGAGTGATACGAAAAATAAGATTACCGATGTTGTTCGTGCATCTCTCGATAAGGAAGGTCCGGTGTATGCCATGGTGTATTCCAAGGCTCGCGGTTCTGAATCTGTTGTCGTACAGATGACCGGTATGAAGGGTCTTATGGCTGGTCCGACCGGTGAAACCATCGAGCTGCCTGTGAAGAGCTCCTTTAAGGAAGGCTTCAATGTTCTCGAATATTTCATCTCGACCCACGGTGCTCGTAAAGGTATGGCCGATACCGCTCTCCGTACGGCGAGCGCCGGTTATCTGACGCGCCGTCTCGTCGATGTAGCGCAAGATATCATCGTCCGTGAAGAGGATTGCCATGATACTGAAGGTGTCTATCTCTATCGTGAAGATTCTGATGCTATCGGGCAAAGCTATGCCGCACGTATTGAAGGCCGCGTAGCGATTGAGGCGATCAAGCATCCAGAAACCAAGGAAGTCATCGTCAAAAAGGATGTTCTGATTGATCGCGCTCAGGCGAAGGAAGTCGAGAGTCTGAAGGCAATCAGCCGAGTCAAGATCCGTTCCCTCATCTCTTGTAAGTCTCGCCGAGGTGTTTGTCGTAAGTGTTATGGTGTCGATCTCGGGCGGAGCGCTTTGGTTGAGCTCGGAGCTTCTGTCGGTGTAGTCGCTGCTCAGGCTATCGGTGAACCGGGAACACAGCTCACTATGCGTACGTTCCATATCGGTGGTGTCGCCGGTTCGGATATCACGCAAGGTTTGCCGCGTGTTGAAGAGATTTTTGAAGCTCGTACTCCGAAAGTCGAAGCGATTCTTTCAGAAGTCGATGGTCAGGTGAAATCGATCTCGAAAGAGAACGCCAAAGTTGTGAAGATATCCGTTGAGGACGGTTCGAAGACGCTGCATGAGTACCAGGTTCCAACCAATGTCACTCTCAAAGTGAAGGAAGGAGATCTCATAGGTGTCGGGTCTATACTTTCTGAAGGACATATCGATCTCCGCAAGCTCTATGAAGTCATGGGACGCGAGGCGGTGCATCGTTATATCGTTCGCGAAATCGAGGAAATCTATGCCGTTCAGGGTGAAGGCATCAATGATAAGCATATCGAAGTGATCATCCGTCAGATGTTGTCACGTATCCGAGTGACTGATCCAGGAGATACGCTGCTTTTGCCGGGCGATATCGTCGAACGTGATCAGTTCGAGGAATCCAATGAAGAAGCCCGAACGCAAGGCGGATCCGAAGCGCAAGGGGAGGCTATGGTCTTGGGCATCACGAAGGTCGCTCTCTCGACAGAGTCATTCCTTTCAGCCGCCTCTTTCATGGAGACTGCCCGTGTGCTCATCAACGCAGCTGTTGCTGGCAAGGAAGACCGTTTGCGTGGTCTTAAGGAAAACGTCATCATCGGACGTCTCATCCCGGCCGGTACCGGTTATCGTGGACTGCATGCTGCTGCTCCCGAAGCCGTTGTTTCTGACGTTGCATCTTCAAAAGAAGCATAGTCGGAACGTTTTAGGACCGTATAGCGGAAAGCGCCTCGTATCTGAGGCGCTTTTTGCTTGAAAAAAAGATATTTTTATGCTATAATAAAAAAAGAATGTGATAGAAATCTATCGATAAAGTCAAGTTTTTTTGTAGAGATATCATAAAAATATGGGTTTATTGAGCCTTTTTGGAGCTTCATCAAGACCTACGTCGCCGAGCGGCGGTTTTGCCCATGCTTCTGGCAATATTTCGCGTCGTGAGTTGAAAGATTTACATGGAAAGCTGAATGATGCGTTCGGTCGGCATAAGGCAGGCGAAATCGGTGATATCCTTGATGCGAACATGGATCGTGATCGAGCCTTCAGTTCCCCGAATGCTTCAACGAAAGAGTTGAATGCTATGTTGAATCAAATGGATAAGAATCCGTATGATGGTATCGATCATAAAGATGTTGAAAAACTGCGTGGCATTCTTGGTACGAAGCTTTGAGTCGGTACCGCGGAAAGAGGCTGAGAGAAGTCTCTTTTTTTTGTGCTTCGACTCGGCTGGTGTTAGAATAGGAATATCCTTGAGAGCATATTTGGAGCGCTGTTTTTCAAATTAACAGAATTCGTTTTTCTTATGGGACGGAAGAAAAAGACAGTAATGGAAGAACCGGAAGAAGTGTCAGTATTCGAAGAGATATTGCATAATGATGCTAAGCGGAGCATTATCGCAGTGTTTCTTTTCGCATTCTCAGTCCTGTTTTTCTTGGCGTTTTTCGATGCTGCTGGCGTATTCGGACAATGGCTTCATAAAGGATCGGGTATGCTGCTCGGTTTTGGCAAATGGTTGCTGCCATTCTTGCTCATTATCGCCGGCATTATGTTTTTGAAGAGGCGGACAACGACTTTCGCTGATATAGCCAAGTTTGCCGGACTCCTTGTCGCGTTTTTTTCGATTCTCGGCATCGTGCATCTTTATAGCGGGAGGGATACGGATACGCTCATAGAAGTAGCGAAAACCGGGCAAGGAGGCGGTTTTGTCGGCTTTGGTTTTGCTGTTCTTTTTGCGAGTTTCATGGGACGGATTGCTGGAACGATCATGCTATTGTCGCTCTTTGCGGCCGGTATGATCGCCGCTTTCAACGTCTCGCTTATGCGGTATGCTGAGCAGCTGATGGCACGTTTGAAACATTCCGATCAAGAAGAGAGCGATGATGAGATCAAGAATGATGATGTGCCAGAGCCATCTTCTGAGATACCGCCGATAGCTATTCCAGAATCTATTGAGACTCAGCCGGTAGTTGTGGTCAGCAATGATTCTTTGGAAGCGAACAATATCCGAAGTATTGAGTTTCGTTCTGATGCAAAGAATCTTAAAGAAGAACGGAAAAAAGATGAATCTTCGGATGTAGAAGAGTCATCGGATGAAACGAAATCAGCAGCACGTAAGCCGCGCCGTCGGAAGTCTTCGCGCCAATGGGAGTTGCCGTCGTTGGACCTGCTCGAATCAACGACTGGCAGTGCTGTCGGTGGTGATACGGACCGTAACAAGCAGGTCATTATCAATACGCTCAAGTATTTCGGTATCGAAGTCGAACCTGGAGAAGTGCGTATTGGTCCGACTGTGACGCAGTATACGTTCCGTCCGGCATTCGGTGTCAAGTTGTCACGTATTACGGCGCTTTCGAATGATCTCGCACTCGCTCTTGCCGCTCAGTCCATTCGCATTGAAGCGCCGATTCCCGGCCAACCGTTCATCGGTATTGAAATCCCGAATAAGTCAGTGGCGATCGTTCGTCTCAAAGCGACATTGGAAAGCGATACGTTCGCTGCGCGTCGCTCCGATCTTGCGCTGGTGCTTGGCCAGGATGTCGCCGGCAAACATGTGATTGGCGACCTTCGCAAGATGCCGCATTTATTGATTGCAGGTCGTACCGGTT
Organism: Candidatus Moranbacteria bacterium UBA1302; assembly: GCA_002307715.1. GTDB lineage: Bacteria > Patescibacteriota > Minisyncoccia > Moranbacterales > UBA1568 > UBA1568. The sequence continues at coordinate 1,702 of DBUA01000020.1, read as the reverse complement.
CAGGAAAGAGCGTATGTATCAATACGCTTCTCCTCTCGCTTTTGTACCAGAATACTCCCGAAGATTTGAAGCTCATTCTTGTTGATCCGAAACGTGTCGAGCTTTCGATGTATAAAGGCATTCCGCACTTGAGAACGGATGTTATTGTCGATAATAAACGTGTAGTCAATGTGCTCAAATGGGCGGTGGGCGAGATGGAACGGCGGTATAAGCTTTTGGAATCGGTCCATGCGCGTGATCTTGTCACCTATCGTGAGAAATGTGCTCAGGGAGAAACGAAGATCGTGACGGATGCTGATACCGGAAAATCAACGGAAGAACAGCTCGAACCGTTACCGTATATTGTTATCGTTATCGATGAAATGGCCGATCTTATGGTCGCGCACGGGAAAGAAGTAGAGGCAACTATTATCAGGCTCGCACAGATGTCACGTGCCATCGGTATCCATCTTGTGTTGGCAACGCAGCGTCCGAGCGTTGAAGTGCTCACTGGTCTTATCAAGGCGAATATCCCGACACGTATCGCGTTTCAGGTGACGACACAGATCGATTCTCGAACTATCCTTGATGCGGGCGGTGCGGAGAAGCTTCTTGGTAACGGCGATATGCTCTATTCTTCATCGGATGGCGGAGAAACGAAGCGTCTCCAGGGAGTCTTTGTCTCAGATGATGAAGTGAAGCGAGTGACGACATTCCTTCGTAAACAGAAAGAAGAACATGGCGATGAAGACAGTCTTGAAGATGATTTGAGTGGAAGTCTTCCTGGTGAACAGACTAACATTACTGATGCGATAGATTCGATTGATGAAGGTGCTAATAAGGATGATCTGTACGAAGAGGCGAAGCGTTTGGTAGTGACGACCGGCCGCGCTTCGACGACGTATCTTCAGACAGCGCTCGGCGTGGGCTACCCGCGTGGTGCCCGGTTGATGCATCTTCTGGAAGAAAACGGTGTTGTTGGCATGATAGATGGGAAAAAGCGTGTACTTATGAGCGCACAAGAAACGGCTCTTGTTCAGGAAACCGAAGAGGAAAATGGCGGAAAATATGGTGATAACCATGTAGCTGAACAGGCAGAACGGGATAAATGGCAGCTTTAGGAATCGGTGGTGTTTTGACGAAATGTGGTAGACATGACAAGCTAGAATCTACGGCAGGCTGGCCGATTGTGATGATCTGATATGGCTGATCAAGGTTTTACGCGGAAAAAAGTGGCGTCATTGACGCTTGGCGAGAAGCTTAAGAAACTTCGCGGAGATTTTCGTGTGAGTCTGCATGATGTTTCAAAAGCCACGAAGATACAGATGAAGTATCTTGAGGCGCTGGAAGCCGGCGAATATGAGAAATTGCCAGCGGAAGTATATATCAGAGGATTTCTCAGGAGTTACGCCCGTTATCTCAATGTTGATGAGCGTATTTTTGTGAAGCTGTATGAGCGTGAGCGGAATATACAGCAGAACCTTGGGGGTGGAACATTCCGTCATGCCCGTACGAAGGAATTTCCCATTTCGTCTATTGTCGTTACTCCTCGATCGATTATCATAACGATAACAGCCGTGTTGGTTGTCGGAGCGTTCTATTATTTATATCAGCAGTTCGAAAGTTTTGCTGGCGATCCGCGGCTGGTTATTCTTGAGCCATCCAGTGGCGCTGTCATCGAAACGAGTGAAACTGTCATTAAAGGAAAGACAGATAAGGGTGC
>DBUA01000022.1 GCA_002307715.1 Candidatus Moranbacteria bacterium UBA1302 | reverse complement strand
GTAGGAGAAAGCGACATAATCTATCGTAAACGGCATTTGAATATATTGATATTCAAAGCTATCAGAGAAACTTCTAGCTGTCAATTTTATGGATTGTTCTCGTCAAAATGGGCATTTTGCGATACGATGGAACCGTTATGGAGATTATTCATGAAACGAATTCGGCTGACGAGACGCGCTCTATCGGAAGGATGATTGCGTCTACAATGCTTCCTCAGACACTCCTTTGTCTGCGGGGTGATCTTGGTGCTGGAAAAACGACTTTGACGCAGGGACTGCTTGAGGGGTTCGGGGCTTTGCGGCCGTACACTAGCCCGACATTCGTCATTATGAAACAGTATGATTTGCCGATCGCTACGTCGACGGGCATCAAAAGGATTTATCATGCTGACGCATATCGCGTGGATTCTGAAGATTTTCATATGCTTGGATTTGAAGAATGGTGCGCTGATCCACAAGGTGTCGTCATTCTCGAATGGCCGGAGCGTGTTGAAAATATCTTGCCGAAACATCGGAAAGAAATCACTCTGAAGGCGCTCTCAGAAATTACAAGAAGCATCTGCATAAGCTAGTAAGCTTTTTTGTTGCCCGTTGCATTGCAATGGTTGCGGAAGTATACTGAAAACATGGAAAAGAAGCCGAAAATCCTCGTTTTATTGGATGGGAATGCGCTCATACATCGCGCGTACCATGCCTTGCCGCCTTTGACAGATAAGGCAGGGCATCCGGTCAATGCTGTGTATGGATTCGCCATGACGCTTCTTGCGGTGCTTGAAAAGTTCCACCCGGAGTATGTTGCAGCCTCTTTTGATCTTGCTGGCCCGACATTCCGTGACAAGATGTATGAAGACTACAAGGCGACCCGGACCGAGGCGCCGGATGACCTCTATGAGCAGATCCCACGTGTGAAGGACGTGGTGCGCGCGTTCAATATCCCGATCTATGAGAAAGAGGGATTCGAGGCGGATGATTGTGTAGGCACAATCGCGCGGCAGGCGGCAGTGGAAGGCGTGGAGACGATTATTGTGACGGGAGATAATGATGCGCTCCAGCTCGTGACGCCGCTCATCAAAGTATTCTCGATCCGTAAAGGTATCAAGGATCTTGTCCTCTATGATGAGGCGGCGGTCAAGGCGAAGTACGGTTTCGGTCCGGAGGGGATACCGGAATATAAAGGGCTCGCTGGAGATGCGTCGGATAATATCCCTGGCGTGAAAGGGATCGGCGCGAAGACAGCGACAGATCTTATCGTGACTCATGGTACACTCGAAGGCATTTATGCTGCGCTCGATACGCTCAAGCCAGCAGTGAAGACCAAGCTCGAGGTAGACAAAGAGAATGCATTCCTTTCTCGGGCACTTGGTACGATTGACACTGAGGCACCAGTCACGCTCGCACTTGCGGATGCGGTGACACACGAATATGACAGGTCGGTGGTCGTTGCGTTTTTCACGGAGCTCGGATTCTTCAGTCTGGTCAAAAGGCTTTCCGGAGAAAATAAGGAATCAGGGGTAAACAGTAAGATTCAAGAAAGAAAAACGAAGACAAAGAGTAGGTCATTGAAGAATGAAAAGGAGCTTGCGGAGTGGTTAGGAAAAGCCGAGGGCAAGGATGTCGCAGTATGGATTGAGAAAGCTGAAGCGTCGCTTTTTGGCGGAGCAGGTGTCGCGAATATCGAGCTTTCAGTCTCGGAAGAAAGCCAGGTGTCTGTTGCGTGGAATGATGAGATGAAAGCCGTACTGGTACCGTTCCTTGAGAATGTCAAGCGGCCGAAGATTGTTTATGATGCAAAGGCACTCATGCACCTCTTCGCACCGGAAGAGATTGACCTCCACGGTATTGCACACGATGTGATGATTATTGCGTATTTGCTCGACGCTGGTGGCAACGTGGGATTTTCCGAACTCGTATTGAAGGAGCTCGGGCTTGAGGATACCGATGCCAGGGCGGCTGCGCTTTATTCGCTCAATGTGCGTCTCGGAGAGCGCATTAAAGAGGTCTCTGCGACACAGCCTGCTGGCAAATCGCTTCTTGATGTTTATGCTGATATCGATCTGCCAATCATTCCAATCCTTTTCTCCATGGAACGAAACGGTATTGTGCTTAATCGTGAGAAGTTCAAGGTACTTTCAGACCAGATGATAAGTGAGATCGAGACGCTCGAGAAGGATATCTTTCTGTTTGCGGGCAAGGAGTTCAATATCAATTCGCCCAAACAGCTTTCAGAAATACTCTTCGAAGACCTCAAGATTCCGACAACGAATATCAAGAAGACGAAAACTGGTATTTCAACTGCATCGTCGGAACTCCAAAAGCTTGCGGAATATCCGATTATCGCGAAGATTGAAAGTTATCGAGAGCTCTTCAAGCTGAAGACAACATATCTTGATGCGCTGCCAGCGCTTGTGTCTTCGGATGGCCGACTCCATACGACATTTCATCAAACGGTCACAGCCACAGGAAGACTCTCATCGTCGGATCCGAATTTGCAGAATATTCCGGCACGGAGTGCCTGGAACGAACGCATTCGTGGTGCCTTCGAAGCAGCGCCGGGATATGTCCTGGTCGGTGCTGATTATTCGCAGATCGAGCTCCGTGTCATGGCGCACATGTGCGGTGATGTGTCGCTTACTGAAGCTTTCGCGCGTGGCGACGACGTCCATCGGAAAACGGCCGAAGTCGTTTTCAAGGTGGAGTCGGACGAAGTGACGTCTGATATGCGCCGCCAAGCTAAGGTTTTCAACTTCGGCATCATGTACGGGATGGGAGCATTTGGCCTGGCGCAGGCTGCGCAAATTGATCAGAAAGAAGCGGCGAAATTCATCGCAGCGTATTTCCAGAAATTTTCCGGCGTGCAGGAGTTTATGAATCGGATGAAGGCCGAAGCGCATGAGAAGGGTTATGTGGAGACCGAGACGGGACGGCGCCGGTATGTGCCGGAGATCGCAAGCGGCAATATCCAGATCGCCCGGTCGGCTGAGCGCATGGCGATCAATATGCCAATCCAAGGATTGGCCGCTGATATCATGAAGCTCGCGATGATCCATGTTGCCAGAGCGCTCGAAGTGTTCGGCGATGATGCTCGGATGGCGCTTCAGGTGCACGATGAGCTCATTGTCGAAGCGAAAGAGGAGCGAGCTGAAGAGATGGCGGCGGCGGTGAAGCGCGCGATGGAGGAAGCCTATCCGCTCCGCGTTCCGCTGACTGTTTCGGTTGAAATCGGGAGGGATTGGGGAAAAATATGATATGTTAACTTATGGAATCATTTGAATTATCGCCGCAAAAAAGTGTTGTATACGAAGAAGAAAAATTGGCTGCCATGCTGCGAAAAATTAATATGTCAGAAGTATCTGAATGCTTAGAATTTTTTGAAACATTTCGTGAAGATCTTGAACGTTCAGGGTTTGTGCAAGCAGGTTCCGCTGAAGCATTCGATATACTCCATCGTGACGTGTTGTGTCGCAGCGAATCTTTTAAGAAGGTTATATCTGTGTTGGTCGATAGCGATCCTATCGATATTCGAAATGAAGATGATGGAGCGAATATGTGCGTTGCTGCCGGAGGCAAGGGACTTCGTGTCGCTTTGCAAGAAGGTTTCTCCGGAAAAGATGTGAATAATATGGTAAAAACAGTTGTAACGTTCAGAGGGGAACATTTGGAATTTTCCGAAACAATAGCTCGTGACGCTGCTCTTTGGGAAGTGAAGCCAGATACGGCGGATGTCGCGATGAAGGGGAAGGGGATGATTCATTCGGATGACATTGAGATGGTTACATTCCGATTTCCAGCAAGTATCGTTCCAGAATCTTTTTTGAATGATGATGAGATAGATAAGAGATTGGAAGGAAAGACACAGTTCGTAGTGAGGCATTATATAAGAATAAAAAACCGTGCCAGACATCATTGACGTCGGGCACGGTCGCGGCTTATTTTTGCAGCACATTCACTGCAGAAAGGTGTTTCCGGAATGATTTCCAAACGATCTGGACTTATTTCGATTCCGCATGATGTGCAAATACCGTAAGTGCCATCATGTATTCGTTGGAATGCTGCTTCGATACGAGTGATGTCTTTGGTGGAGTGCAATAATGCTTGTTCTCCACCGGATGAAAGAATGGCTTTTTTTGCTTCCTTTCGAGCAGCAAG
>DBUA01000019.1:2289-4981 GCA_002307715.1 Candidatus Moranbacteria bacterium UBA1302 | reverse complement strand
ATGACCGCTGATAAAAGAGGCAATGAGGCGGAAGTGCGCCGTGCGGCTCATAATCAGCATATGCTTTCCATGAAACAAGACGGCATCTTGAAAGCGCTTCACGGAATAACGACACTAGCGGAAGTCGAACGCGTGACGGAAGGAAAGCTGCTTGTCGATGAGGAATGAAGGAGATTATTCATAACTGAAGAATAGGATCGTATTTATGGAAGAGACATTACATATCGAGCAACGTTTGAAGAATCTCCTGCTTCTTGTTGGGCAGCAGGGAGCTTCTGATCTCCATTTGGTGGTCGGTCGTTATCCGACTCTTCGTATTGATGGGAAATTGCATCCGATTACTCAGGAAAAGATCCTTACTCCCGCCGATACGAAGGCGCTTGCCGATGTCATGATGACGGAAGAGAAGAAACAAGAGCTTCTTTCTACGGGGCAATCCGATTTTTCTTATAACTTTGAAGATCGTGTCCGTTTCCGTACGAATGTCTTTTTTCAAAAAGGTTACGTGAGCGTGACGATGCGTTTTGTTATGGATCGTTTGCGGAATCTTGAGGAGCTATCGATACCAAGCTCGCTCTATGGATTCACGAATTATTCCCAGGGTTTGGTATTGGTTACCGGACCGGTAGGCCATGGAAAGTCAACAACGCTTGCGGCTATCATTGATTATATCAACCATAATCAGGAAAAGCATATTGTGACAATTGAGGATCCGATTGAATTCGTTTATAACCAAGATCGTTGCATTATCAATCAGCGTGAAGTCGGTCGTGATGCCAAAAGCTTCCCCGATGCTCTCCGTGCTGTTTTCCGTGAAGATGCCAACGTGGTGCTTCTTGGCGAACTTCGCGATCTTGAAACGATCAGTACGGCTATGACAGCCGCTGAGACTGGGCATCTTATTTTTGCAACGCTCCATACGAACGATAGTGCTCAGACAATTGATCGTATTATCGATGTCTTTCCGGCACACCAACAAAATCAGATTCGTTCGCAGCTAGCGAATGTATTGCTCGGGGTCGTTTCACAGCGTCTTTTGCCGCGTATCGGCGGCGGTCGTGTACCGGCTGTCGAAATCATGTTTAAGAATCATGCCGTTGAAAATCTTATCCGTGAAAATAAGGTGCATCAGCTTGATTCGGTTATTGAGACAAGCCTGAAAGAAGGTATGATCGCGCTTGACCGGTCATTGGCTGATTTGGTCCGTCGAGGACTTACATCCGTGAATGATGCGCTTATGTATGCGAAGAATCGCGAATATTTTCAGATGCTTGTCGGAAAGGGTAATGATATCTCGTAGCTGTTAATGCAACGAACCTTATGAAATTCACATTCAAAGCGAAGAATAGCGAAGGACAGATGAAAGAGGGCTTGGTCGAAGCGATCAGCTGGGAAGCGGCTGCTCAGATTCTTGAGCGAAACAATCTTGTCCCGATATCTATCCAGGAAGAGAAACAGTCGCAAGAGCTGTTTAAGAATATAGAGAAACTTTGGGAAGGTATCAGTCAAAAAGAATTGGTTACATTTTTTCAACAGCTGGCTATTCTCATAGAGGCGCGCGTACCGATTACATCATCGCTCAATACTATCGGAGAACAGAGTCAGAATCGGTATCTCCGGCTTATCATCAAAGAAATGAGTGATGATATCGAGGATGGTATGCCGTTTTCGGAGGCGATGGAGCGCCATAAGGACGTATTCTCACCATTGACAATTAACATGATTCGCTCGGGAGAAGTTTCGGGGAGTCTTCAGAAATCGATTTCTTATGTCGCTGCTAATATCGAAAAGAATTATCAGCTTTTGTCGAAGATTAAGAGCGCGCTTTATTATCCGGCGTTCGTTCTTATGGTCGCTTTCATTGTCGGTTTTGTTGTCATAACGTTTATTCTTCCGAAAATCACGCAGATTATCAAGGATTTACAGGTCGCTGTTCCGTGGTATACGACGGTTTTAGTGGAAATCGGCGATTTCATGAATCAGTATTGGCCAGCGGTCCTTTTGGTGATTATTGCTGCTATCGGTGCTCTCGTGTATTATGCGCGGACTGAAAACGGCAAACGGGAATGGGAGATTATCATACTTAAGATACCGGTTATCGGCACTTTGACGCGTAATATCTATGTAACACGTTTTGCGGAAAATTTAAGCGCGCTTCTTGCTGGTGGCATACCTGTGGTGCGCGCGCTTATGATCGTCGGCGATGTCGTTGGGAACCATGTGTTTAGAAAAGTTATCATGAAGGCTGCTGACGAAGTACGGTCTGGCGGCGCTATGAGTACGGTTTTTTCTCAGTCTGAAGACCAGATTCCGCCTATTGTCGCACAGATGGTCCGTATTGGCGAAGAGACCGGAACGATATCCAAAGTGCTCGATAGTATCGCTAAGTTTTACAGCCAAGAAGTTGATAACACGACACGCGTATTGACATCGCTTATGGAGCCGGTACTTATCGTTGTGCTCGGTATCGGTGTCGGTGTGCTTACCATAGGCGTGCTTATGCCGATCTATAATATCGCTGGACAGATGTAACGCTACTTGCGTTTTTCTTCATAGACAAACGTAAGGGTATGAGTGTATACTGAAGGTGCGGCTTGGAGATAAAAATCTTTGGGCTCTAAATATAAAAAATACACAAGAAGGAGGTGAACTTATGAATAAGCTATCAAAGGGTTTCACCCTTATAGAACTC
>DBUA01000019.1:0-1894 GCA_002307715.1 Candidatus Moranbacteria bacterium UBA1302 | reverse complement strand
GCGCTGTTTTGCAGTGCGATTCAGCGGCTATTACCACATCGTCACCGGGAGTGCCGGCTTCGAATTCGTACGTCAATACGTATACGATTACGAACCAGTATTGCGGTGCGACAGGTAGCGGTAACTTCATTCTTACTGCAACCTCGAGCGGTTTGTCACAGACATGTACCGCTTCAATCAGCGCGACTGGCGTCATTTTCACCGGTTCTGGTTGTTAAAGGAATGTTGAAAGAGTCTTAATTAAAAAAAGGAAGTACTCCGTTTTATGAGAAAAGCAGTCAAGGGTTTCACCCTTATAGAACTCTTGATCGTTATCGCGATCATCGGTATTCTCGCTTCAGTTGTCTTGGTCAGTCTCTCAAGTGCTCGTGAAAAAGCGAAAGTGGCTTCGTTCAAAGCTCAGGTGCATTCCATTCAGACTGGCGCTGTTTTGCAGTGCGATTCAGCAGATATTACCACATCGTCACCGGGAGTGCCGGCTTCGAATTCGTACGTCAATACGTATACGATTACGAACCAGTATTGCGGTGCGACAGGTAGCGGTAACTTCATTCTTACTGCAACTGCGAGCGGTTTGTCACAGTCATGTACTGCTTCAATCAGCGCGACTGGCGTTGTCTTTACCGGTTCTGGTTGTTAAAAAGGCGTATCGTACATCCGACATGATTGGATGAGAAAAGAACATTTGAAAGACGCGTCTTCATTTGAGGAAGCGTCTTTCATGTTATACTGGGAAGATCGGATATTTTGTGAGGGATGATTATCAGCAGTATTATCGTATGTTTCAGAGAACGTTTTTTTTGAAGAAGTGGGGAGCATTGAAAAATAGTCACAGGCTTTTGCTGTTGGCAAGCGCGGTTTGGGCGTGCTTTGTGGTTTGGCAATGGTGGTTGTATCATATCCGATCTTTCTCGGGATTGTTGAATGTTCAGTTCGCGATGCTGACATGGACGCAGACGATATCTTGGATATGGCATATCGGCATACCATCGCTTGCGCCATATATTCTGCCATCCAGTATCATCCTGTTCTTGTTTTGTTGGTTGCGTTTCTTGAAACGTATGAAGTGTGTCGAAGTGCCGTTTTCATTTTTTATTGGGATGATGCTGTTTTTAGCGCTCGTATGGAGCGTGTTTTTGACGACCGATTATTTCCGTTCTATTGAAAATGTTGAGCCGGATGCGATGATGCAGACGCTTGCTAATGATCAATCCGGATTTTTGATGCCGCTGCTTACCTTGATGTTTTCTGCAGTGATAGTATCGTTATCGGCGTATTATTGGGGGAGATTCATCATAAGTTTGCTTGGTAGAGAACAGCGGCTCAAAGAAGTGTCTGATGGCTTATTGTTCCGGCTCTCAGCAATAGCGGCGGGAGTCATAGTGCTTATTTTTTTGCTGTTTGCTGCCGGATTGGCTGGCATATTGCATCCGATAGTAATTGCTACGTTGTTTTTAATGGGAGGTGCGGTTCGATGGAAGGACGTTATATCCGATATAAGGATGTTTTTTCGTATCCGTACGGTTGTGATGCCGGTACGCTTCGTAAGGATTGTGATAGTGACGGCTATCATGCTTTTTTTCGCTGGTGCTGTTATCGATTTGACCCGGAATTTGCCACGCGGCTTTGATGCGAATACGTTCTATTACATGAAGATCAAGCTTATGGCGGAACGCCAAGCGTTGGTTCCTGGGGGGACACCACTTCCGTTTGAGCTTATTGCCGCTTCGCTGCGGATTTTGTTCAATGATCCAGTCGCGATGTTCGGAATAAGTCTTGCAGGACTTTCCTGGGGTGCGATGGCTGTATTTGGAGCTGTCCGGTCGCTGCTTTCTTCAAAGAATGCGGGTTATTTCGCGATGGCAGTTTGGTTGTCTATGAGCGTTGTGAACGA
>DBUA01000006.1:3344-10279 GCA_002307715.1 Candidatus Moranbacteria bacterium UBA1302 | reverse complement strand
TCATCCATCCAGAGAAACCTGAACAAAAGACGGCAGCCGGTATTTATCTTCCCGAAACAGCAAGCCAGGATCGTCCACAGCTTGGCACGGTAATCGCTGTGGGAGAAAGCGACAAAATCAAAGTAAAAGCCGGACAGAAAGCTATCTTCCGACGATACGGAGGCGAAGAAGTGAAGATCAATTCAGAAGAATATATTATCGCGAGTTACAAAGATATCTTGGCCATTATCAATTAAGCAGCGTCGATGGAATATCTTTTCTTGGAACGAAAAACCCTTCTCGTAATCGGGAAGGGTTTTGATTTCCTCTGCCTTCGTCACATATGACAAATATATGTAACATGATATGTATTTTCTCGGTGTATTCATCATTCGAGCGGCAATCCGGAGGCATCCGTAAGGATTGTATTTCCTACAAGGGTTTTTGCTCCGAATACGCCGATATCAGTAAGACGAACTCCGGCTTTGAAGGAAGCGAGCTCATCAGCCCCATACACGATGATGGTTTTTGCAACAGGGAGATCTTGGATACGTTTTTCAAGGTCATCTAACGGGATATTCAGAGCGCCTCGAATATGTTTTTTTGAAAATTCATCAGCTGTCTGAGTATCAAGTATGGTGATGCGGCTTTCAGGATCTGACAGGACAGTTTTAAATTCTTCTACTGAAATATATGTCACTTTCGATTGGTCGACGAATGAATTGGGATCTCCTGAAGTTATCGTCTGGCTCGTGACACTTTTCCAGGCATCGAAACCGCCTTTTACAAAAAGGGAGGGAGCGGATTTTGTGAGCAGGATATTTTTTGCCGCTTCGAATGTCTGTATGTCATTTGGATCGAAGATGATTACGATAGTTTGTCCTTGATTTGGCGAAAAGTTACCTAGCTGACTCACCGAAAGCGATATCGATCCCTTGGCGTGTTCAGTAGCATAATCGGAAGATGGACGGATATCGATGAGTTGATAAGCATTCTTATCGAGGAGGATTTTTTTCTGAAGCGTTTCGGCATCGATAGTCGGGATGCTTTTCTGTTGCGCGGCAGCATCGGATGAGGCAGTCGAAGAGACCGATTGAGCAGCGTTTTCGGACGAAGGAGAGTGCAATGAGTGCCATGCGAAGTAACCGCTAACAGCTATGATAGCCGCTCCGCCAGCTAAAATCGCATTAATATCCCGCCGATTATTGTTTTCCAATTCTGTGCGCATATATTTTTCTATTGGTATCACAAGAGAATATTTCCGATAAGGTCACTATTGCCTCGCAGGAAATCGTCGATAGATACGCGACCTTTCCCTTCGAGCTGGACTTCTTCAAGGAAAACGATTCCAGCTCCGGTTTGCACGCCGATCTTTTCACCGATCATCACTACTTGGCCGACAGGGTAATGAGTCTGCGGTGAGAGTTGCTGATAGGATATACGGAGCAATTTGAGCCGGAAGAGCGTTTCGTTACGTCGGAAAAAGGTGAAAATGCCTGGCCAAGGATGCAAGGCCCTATATCGGTCGTAAATGCTTTTAGCATTGTCGGTCCAGATGATGCGGCCATCATTGCGTTCGATGAGTTGGCATAATGTCGCTTGGCTATTATCTTGTGTCGTAGGTTTGATGTCTCGTTGTATCCAACTTGGAAGCGTTTCCAAAAGCAATCCGATGCCCACGGTTGTCAATTTTAAGAAAAGCGTTTCACGAGTATCTTGCTGATCGATAACCACTGGCTGTTGAGCGAGAATATCTCCCGTATCCATACCAGCATCCATAAGCATGATAGTGACGCCCGTATGCGTTTCTCCGGCAAGAAGAGCATTCTGTATCGGCGATGCGCCACGCCATTTCGGTAAGAGCGAAGCATGCACGTTAATACATCCGAATCCTGGAATCAGGAGAAGACTTTCAGGAAGGATCTTACCGTACGCTGCGACGATGATAAGGTCTGGCTTCCAATCGACAATGTTTTGGATTGCTTTCGCGTCGATATTTTCTGGCTGGATGGTCGGGAGGCCGTGATTTTTCGCTGAAAGTTTAACGTCGCTTTCGGAAAGCTCGTGACTGCGTCCTACTGAACGATCTGGTTTCGTAACGACACCAACAACGTTATAGCCTGATTGGACAAGCTCATCGAGTATGGAAGCGGCAAACTGTGGCGTTCCCATAAAAACAATCCGTATCTGCGGAACAGTAGGGGCGTTTTCATGATCCGATTCGATAGTTTTGAGAGGGTTCTGGATCGTCGGCATATCCGGTTCAATAGTCTTTAATTTCTGTATGATGAATCGTCAACCATTGTTCTTCCGATCTTACAATAACCGTTGATTCTCTTTTTTTGAAAGTTTCCGCTGTTGTTTCTGGAATCGATCGCAAATGAGTATGCCATCAAGATGATCTATCTCATGCTGTATGATGACAGCGAGAAAATCTTGTGCTCTGAGCTTCTTAAGAAGACCTTTTTCGTTTAGGTATTTTATCGTGATAGTTTCTGATCTGATGATGGGGAAAAATTGCCCAGGCAAACTGAGACAACCTTCTTCAAAAACAATTTTTTCTTGAGAAAAGGAGGTGATTTCCGGGTTGATGAGCGTATAGAGGATGCCTTCATGCTCGAGAACAGCCAGTCTGATGGAGCGGCCGATTTGCGGAGCAGCCAATCCCGTACCGTCTTCAGCATGCATAGTGGCAATCATCTCAGGAATGAGCGATTGGATATCATGAGCGATCGGATTTTCAACAAGGGCTGTCTTTTTATGGAGCAATTCATTTGTCGCTCCGGTTACGAGTTTGAGCATAAACATCATTGATAATCATGAGAACGAGATAGGATCGACATCAATAAGAGTATCCATCTGACGATCCGCAGCAATCTGCAACAGAATATCTGGTAATGGCGCGTCGTGAGGGATACGAACAAGAATCAGTGATCTTTCGATATGTTTCCGTTTTTCTTGAGGAAGCGATTGTGCTGGCAAGATTCGGAATCCGGGGTCTTTCGGAAGAGCTTCTGATAGCATAGCCGAGACGGCATGGGCAGTTTTTTCAACCGCTGCTGGCGTCTTTCCTTGGCAAACGATAGAGATAAGCCTCGTGTAAGGAGGGTATCCCAAACTTTTACGATCCTCAAGGACTCGATCCATGAACGCACCACTCTCAAGCGAAGCTATCCGTTGAAAAAAAGTCGCTTCCGGATGGAAAGTCTGGACAATGATATGTCCTCCTGTTTTTGCGATTTGCATGGATGCTCTTTCGAGGTCTTGGAAGAGCCGCTCATCGCCACGAAAATCCTGGAAAGAAAGCAAACTATCCGCGTCAATCATAGCAATCAGCGCAAGTTTCGGCAAGGGAGGATTTTTGAGTATCATCCGTGTCCCTATAACGATATCGATCTTGCCTGACGAACCTTGATCATAGAACGTCTGAATCATTCCAGGCTTACGCATCGTCGTAGCATCAGCCCGGAAAAGTCTCGCTCTTGGAAAGGCGCGTGCTACCTCCCGTTCAATGCGTTCAGTACCGAATCCGACATTGCGAAAAGAGAGATGTCCGCATTGCGGACAGCTTGGGAAAATATTTGTCTTGTAGCCGCAGGAGAGGCAGCGGAAATATCCTTCCTTACTGCCAATGAGCGCGCGATCGCATTGTTTGCATCGAAGGATGTTTTTGCAATGCTCACAGACAGAGAAAGCGCTTAAGCCTTGTCGATTGATATATAAGAGTGCCTGATGTCCTGATGAAATTACTGAACGAAGACGATCAATCAATTCGATAGAAAGGGGAGAATAGTTTTTTCTGAAACGTTCAAGTTTCAAATTGACAAGCGTCATAGCGCTAGTTACAGAAAGGTGATTTTGCTGAGCGCTTACGAGAAGACATTCCTTATCTCGTACAGATCGCAGTGTTTCACTTCCTAGCGTATTTGAGGCATATACAAGCTGTGAAGCGTAAAGTTCGGCGACTTTGCCCGCGATTCGTCTGCCGTCATAACGCGGACTCATGTCCCATTGTTTGTAGCTTTCATCCTGCTCCTCTGATACGATGATCAGTCCGAGATCATGAAAAGGTGCGAAGAGTCCTTGGCGCGATGCGATGATAATGGAAGCCGTCCCGGAGCGGATGCGCTCCCAGGCGCCGAAGAAGCTACCATCAGACATTTGACTATGAATAGCCACGATATCGGACGGAGGAAAGAATCGGCTCAATCCCGCGACAATCGGAGGAATAAGTGTGATTTCGGGAACGAGAATCAAAGTCTGTTTTCGTATTGAGAGTGTCCGCTTCGCCAAGAGCGCGAATAAACGTTCTGGGTCCTCTCTTTGCGACATATCAATCGCGATAGGCCGATTTTTTCCAGACGCCGCATCAAATATCTCTAGCACGGAAGCTTCATCAGTTCGTGGCTTGAGTATCGAAAGTTTCGCTCTATGCTGCAAATCCTCTTTCTTTTTCCGTTCAGTAACACGCTTTGGAATGAAATGCCGGAGCGTTTTTCCTAGAGGTGTCATGTATTCTTTACTGATGAACGTAGCAAGCTTCATTTGTCCATCAGTCAGAAACGACGACATGATTACGCCAGAGAAAGCTTTCATCCATTGTGGATGTTTTCCTGGCATGACATCACAGCGATAGACGATACCTTCGGTGTTTTGATGTCCGAAAGATATGGCGACAAGCGAACCCAAAGCGACTGGCTCATTACTGGTATAGCTGAAAAAGGGCGACCGCCCCAAAGGCAGGATTACGAGCGGAGCGATTTCTAAACGGTAAAGTGGCAATTGAGTATCCATGACTCTATTGTACCAAATGGTTGGATTCAGAAACAGAGGCACTCAAAAGCTTGATTTTTTGGCTGAAAAAGGCTATCATTTCAGATATATATCCTTCATAAAACGATTAAGATCGGAAATTCATCCGTTCCATCGAATCATAGCAATGAATAAGACTAGGAGGCTTTTTGTTGGTTTGCCGCTTTCTCCGGCGCTTAGAAAACGGCTCAAACGCGATATGGCATTATGGCCCAAAGAGGCTGTGCTTCAGACTGCCGAAGACAATCTTCATGTAACACTCATGTTTCTTGGTTTTGTCCATGAGGAAGATGTGCCAGAGATGTGTGCGAAAGTAGGCAAGGTTTGTGAAATGATCAACGCTTTCGAACTTTCTTTTACTGGCATGCAATTGCTTGATAGCAATGAAAATCCTAAGGTGATCTGGTTACACGGTGAACCGAGCGAAGAGTTGAAACAACTGCGTGAAGCGCTTGAGAAAATGTTCTCTGCGTTTATCGTCGAGAAAAAATCGTATCGTCCGCATATCACACTCGCCAAGATTAAGAAATCGAAATGGGCCGTATTGCCTGAGAAACCGAAGCTCAAAGAACAACTCCTTTATATCGAGTCAGTTGACACGGTGGCAGTTTTTGAAAGCCTTACGATTGACGGCAAGCGCCGCTATGAGCAAATCGATACCTTTGGACTCCAGTAAACGGTGACTAGGATGAAAATTCTTGGAATACCAATTGATATTCTTTCGAGGGAAGATATCTTGCGTACAGTAGGGAAGGTTCTTGATTCTTCTTCGTATCATCGCATCGCAACGGTCAATCCGGAGTTCTTGCTGCTCGCTGAGAAAGATCCTGCTTTCCAGCAGGCGCTCATTGATGCGAACCTCCGTATCGCAGACGGCTTCGGTATCGTGCTCGCTGGACTTTTACGCGGCCGATGCATCACGCGTTTTCCCGGCGCCGACCTGATGGAAGCGATTCTCGCAATCGCGGAAGAGCGGAAGCTCTCGATTTTTCTCGCCGTCCGTGCCGATGGACTCAGTACGTATGATGAGATACGTTCAGTGATTCTGAAGAAGTATCCAAATATCACGGTAGGGGGAGCAGATATGGATATTGCAGATTCTGAATGCATAGCTCTTCAATCTGAAATCAAAAATCTAAAATCTAAAATCGTCTTCTGTAACTTCGGTGTACCCTATCAAGAAATATTCTTGACGAATATGCAGGATACCGGGGTAACATTCGGCATGGGTGTCGGTGGCAGCTTCGACTACCTAACCGGGAAACTACGACGTGCTCCGAAGTGTCTGCACATGATCGGCCTCGAGTGGCTCTGGCGCCTTATCCTCCAGCCGAAACGTATCGGTCGCATCTGGAATGCAGTAATCGTCTTTCCAATCAAAATGATTTTTGGAAAAGAAAAAGCCGCTCGGTAAAGGATCTACCAAAACGACCTGAATACACCTTTAAATACACATTATAAACTAAAAAATGTATTTTGTCAATATTGCTGATATGCTATAAAAAAGCTATCATTAAGCCATAAATCTTGCATTTTTTGAATCCTATGAATGTTCGTGTCCGTTTCGCGCCGTCACCGACTGGCTACCTCCATGTCGGCGGCCTCCGTACCGCGCTCTATAACTATCTCTTCGCCAAGCGCCATGGCGGCACGTTCATCCTGCGTGTCGAAGATACTGATCGCAATCGTTTCGTCGAAGGCGCGGTCGAGAGTCTGGCACAGGTAATGGAGACGACTGGCCTTATGCCGGACGAAGGCGTGTTCCTCGCAGATGGCAAGCTCGTCCAGAAGGGCGATAAGGGACCATATATCCAATCCGAGCGCCTTGATATCTATCGACAATACGCTAATGAACTCATTGCGAATGGCAAAGCGTACTATTGTTTCTGTACCACTGAACGCCTGGAGCAAGTACGCGCCGAGCAGACAGCGAACAAGCAAGCACCGAAGTATGATAAACACTGCCTCACGCTCCCGACTGACGAAGTGAAGCGCCGCATCGAAGCCGGCGAATCACATGTTGTCCGTCTCAATGTCTCTGTCGAGAGGGGAGATATCGTTTTCGATGACCTCGTACGCGGACAAGTGAAGATTCACACGAAAGATATCGATGATCAGGTGCTCATGAAGTCCGATGGTTTCCC
>DBUA01000006.1:0-3014 GCA_002307715.1 Candidatus Moranbacteria bacterium UBA1302 | reverse complement strand
CGTGCTGAAGAATGGTTGCCATCGACACCCAAACACATTCTGCTCTACGAAGCGTTCGGTTGGGAGTGTCCGGAGTTCGCCCATATCCCGCTCCTCCTCAATCCCGACAAATCAAAACTCTCCAAGCGCCAGGGCGATGTAGCAGTGGAGGATTATCTTAAGAAAGGCTACCTTAAAGAAGCGCTCATCAACTTCGTCGCACTCCTTGGATGGAATCCAGGAAAAGGCAGCACAGAAGAAATCTTCTCGCTCGATGAACTCGCAAAAACCTTCGATCTCACACAGGTCCACAAGGCTGGCGCCGTTTTCGATTTGAAGAAACTTGATTGGATGAATGCGGAGTATATCAAGAAATTTTCTATCGACGAGCTTTACAAAGCCGCACACCCATTTTTCAATACAGACCAGGATGAGGCCTTTCTCAAGCGCGTACTCACTGTGGAACAGGATCGTCTCGCGAAACTTTCCGATGCTGGTATGAACAATCCGTTCTTCTTTGCCGAACCGTCATACGAGGCAGCGCTTCTCAATTGGAAAGACAACTCGGACGAAGCGACCAAAGACGCTCTGAGCAAGGCACATACCATCTTCGAAGAACTCACCGATATCGAATGGGAGAAGCGTGATATCCTCGAGCGCATCCTCCTCGAGGCAGCAGGGGACAAACGAGGTGATTTCCTCTGGCCGCTCCGTGTCGCCCTCACCGGCGCAGAGAGGTCCCCTTCACCATCCGACTGCGCCTGGGTGCTCGGCCGTAAAAAAAGCCTAGCACGACTAAAAAAAGCCATTGGAAAGCTCTCATAAACAAAGAGCATCCATGGTATACTATGATGGCGGCAGTAGCATTTTACAATAATGCTCCGCTACGCAATCTCATGTATGTTGCCAAAAAAAAATACTCAAATCCGAAAACTCCGCACGATACAGACTGTCACGATCATTGTCGGCATGCTTGTTTTGCCGTACCTTAGTCTATCATCGGTTTTGGCTTCGGATGAATATGATTGTGATGCCTTGACAGATGATGATAAGAAAGAAGCCTGTCAAAAACTCGAGAAACAGAGCAAGCTCTATAATGCAACACTGAAATTGAAGCAGAAACAAGCGTCGCTTTTGACGGATCAGATTACGACTTTGACAGGACAAGTACAGACCGTTACGGCACAAATTGATGATAGTCAACAAAAAATCAACGATCTTTCCCAACAGATCGACAGTCTCGATTCTCAAATCAATGAAAAAAATCTGGTCATCAAGAGCCAACAGAAAATACTCGCCGCGCTCATGCAGTCATATTATGATGACACGTCTCAAGACGCCCTTTTGCCAGCTTTAGTTTCGATGTCTCCAGAAAGCGGCATCGGTTTTCTCGGGCGTTCTGAATATACCGCTGAAACAGGTGGGAAAATCCAAGAACTTCTGGAAAGCATCACGTCGCTTCGTGATGGATTGACTGCAGATAAGAAGGAATCCGAAGAAAAAAAGAATGAAATCGATACGCTTCGTGAACAATTGAAATCACAGAATGCTTCATTAACAGCTGTTCGAAGTAATAAGACCGTATTGCTTGGTCAAACACAAACTGAAGCAGAAAAATATCAGGAAATGCTAGCTAACATAGAGTCACAAAAAGCTGATTTGTTCGATTTCAGTTCCGCTTCCAATGCAGATGCACTCATTGAAAGCGTCAGCGATTATGATGCTCCGGATGACAGCGATGAACTTTCGACATCGTGGTATTTTTCACAGCGTGATTCACGTTGGGCATCGACAAAAATAGGCAATACCAGCTCAAACATGCGCGATTATGGATGTGCTGTCTCGTCAGTCGCTATGGTATTCAAGAAATTCGGAATCAGCATCACGCCTGGAAAACTCGCTAAAATGAATATATTCTATAAGGATCTCATCAATTGGCCTGATTCTTGGTCTTCCTCTATCGATCTTGTTTCATCGACTTCACACGGCAATGTCAGCTGGTCTGAAATTAACAGTCAAATTAAAAAAGGGAATCCTGTCATTATTCATATTGCCAAAACGAACGGCAAGGGCGGACATTATGTTGTTATCGGCGGAAAGGACTCGAACGACTACATAGTTCATGATCCTTATTTCGGCGCGAATCTCTACTTGAAAACGTCAAGATCGCTTGTTGGAAAGATCGGCACTGATAGCGGTACCAAGATCGACCAGATGATCATCTACAACGATTAGAGCTTATGGTAAAGAAATCGTTTCGCCTGATACGTACGCGTTTTGCAGAAGATATCGTAGCTGAAGCAATGTTGCCTGAGCGACAGCAGGGGAAAGTAACGATTTTTTGCGCCGGACTACCCTCTTCGCCTAACAAGAAAGGCCTTCTCGAATTCCTTGCGGCTCGAGGGTACATAGCCATCTTCCCACGCTATCGCGGCACCTGGGAAAGTCAGGGGAATTTCCTCGAGTATTCTCCGGCCCAGGATATCGAAGATGTTATTGATGACCTCGTACAGCACGGAAGTATCCTCGACCTCACCACCAAGGAACGCATTCCCATAAAGGTGTCATCCGTACACTTATTCGGTTCATCATTCGGCGGACCAGCCGTACTCATGAATTCGCATCTATCGATCGTAAAAAAGATCATCGCGATCTCCCCCGTCATCGATTGGAAAAATGAAGGGGAGACAGAACCATTCGGACTGCACACACAATTCGTCGAAGACGCATTCGGAGACGCCTATAGGTTGAAGCACGCAAGCGATTGGCAGAAGCTCGTCCAAACGGATTTCTATAACCCCATCAATCACACAAAAACGATCACGGGACAAAAAATCTTCATCATTCACGCGAAGAATGATACGATCGTGCCATGCGATGCAGTCATCCCGTTTTCTGAAAAGACTGGCGCTTCATATTATCTCAAGCCGCACGGTGGACACGGTCTCGACTTGCGGCACGGATTTCTTTGGAAAAAAATCGAAGCATTTCTCAAGAAACACTAGAAAAGAATTTGGTAATGAGAGCCAATCAAA
>DBUA01000051.1:2533-3049 GCA_002307715.1 Candidatus Moranbacteria bacterium UBA1302 | reverse complement strand
TTCAACATCTATACCCTTACTGCGCAGGATATCAGCCGTCACTTCGAATCGCTTGAGATTTCTTGGATGATCCAATGGATCGCGGAGCAGTAAGGGTATAGATGTTGAAATCGTCGATATGGAAGGGGAAAGCGTTTTTGCGAAGATGTTCTTGTCGATTGCGCTTGGCGATTTTGCCTCCTATCATCTGGCGCTCAGATACGGACAAGACCCGACCCCGGTTTTGATGGTAGAGGATTTGAAGCATCGACTGGTGGAATAAATCTGCATCTTATAGCATACATATATGTATAGCGTTATTCTTTGCGGCGGCTCTGGAACACGCCTTTGGCCGCTTTCCCGCCGGAATTATCCCAAGCAGTTTCTCCGCCTGTATAGCGAATATTCACTTCTCCAAGAGACATATCTCCGCATGCGTAAGCTCATGCCGATGGAACGGATTCTCTTCGTGACAAACAAGAGCGGGTATCCGAATGTGCTTGAACAGATACACGCGGTCGATGAGGCGTTCGATGC
>DBUA01000051.1:0-2207 GCA_002307715.1 Candidatus Moranbacteria bacterium UBA1302 | reverse complement strand
GCGGTCGAGTATCTTTTTTCAGAGATGGGAGCGAAGGAAGATGAGGTAGTCTTGTTTCTTCCTGCGGATCACTATATTGGCAATGTTGAAGGGTATCTTTCCTTGTTGAGAAGAGCGTTCGAGAGTGTTGGTGATCATGTGGGAACGATTGGCATATCAGCGACAAAGCCAGAGACCGGTTATGGGTATATGAGGAAGGGAGAGCGCCAAGGAGAGTATTTTCCAGTGATTCAATTTTGCGAGAAACCTGATCGTGAAACTGCCGAACGTTATATCGCTTCTGGCGAGTATGTCTGGAATTCCGGTATGTACCTTTTCACGCTCGGGACGTTTCGAAGCGAGGTCGCGAAATACGCTCCGGAGATTTCTGCTGCCATGGATGCCGGTTGGGAATCTTTTGTCGAGCATTTCAGCACTCTTCCATCCATATCGTTCGATTATGCCGTATCGGAGAAGTCGGATTGTGTCGTCACGTATGAAGGGGAATTCGGCTGGAGCGATATCGGATCATTTGATAGTCTGGCTGAAACGATCGGAAGCCATCCTGAAGGAAGGCACATCAGTATCGATTCAGAGCGTGTTTTTGTGAAAAGCGTGAATAATAAGCTTGTAGCGACCATCGGATTGGATGACATCATCATTATTGAAAGTGATGATAGTATTCTTGTCTGCCAGCGTGGCCGATCAGAAGACGTTAAAAAGATTGTTGAAAAATTGAAAGAAACAGAAGAAAAAGAAATCGATATTTAGAAATTTTGGCTTTTATAAGCGAAAAATCTATTTTGAGCCTTGATTGTTTCGTTGAAGCGTGCTATACTGGCCGAGTCATGCTTCCAAGCTTATATATCTTCGCAGCGGGTTCTTTGTGAGAGAAGGTTCAAGAATATCCCCGCGCTCTGCCAGGCTTTTGAGCCGGTCACGGCGATATTTCTGACCGATATTGGCGCATCTCATGCCGAGGTGGCGGAATGGTAGACGCACTAGTTTCAGGTACTAGCGCTCGCAAGGGCATGGGGGTTCGAGTCCCCCCTTCGGCACCACGTAAATCCCGACAGTGAAGCGGGATCGCGCAATAAGCACGGTTATCGTGTGGTAGCGCTGTCTCTTTGTTTCTTAAACATTGAGACCTTCGTGTTAAAACATCTTTATCTTTTGGACCGGTCTAAGCCGAGCCTCCGTCTTTTCCCTTGCAGGGTATGTGATGTGTGCAGGCGGCGTAGAAAGAGTCCGTACAAATGCAGTATGCAGCAGCAGAATCAGCCGCAAAGTCGGAGGCATCAGCCTTCGCATAATCGACAGCAGCCTGTTTCCTCGACATCCAATCCGGGTGCTCATCCAGGAAAAATAGGCGTTTTTGAAGGTATAGTCGCTCGCGAACAGTCATTTAAGGCTGTTACGAATACCCGTCATGAAGGCGAAGGTTTTTCCGTTAAGCCGTTGGCGCTTGAATCGAAGAAGAAAGAGTTTGTGCCAGCCAAGGAAAAGAAAGAAGGTTACGGCGGTCGGAGACGGCAGCGAAATCCATCCCATCATGATGGCGTAAAATCTACGGAGCAAGCACCCGATTCTAGACAGTCGTCTTCTAATGGCAAGAAATCAGAGGCAAAACCATCAGGACAAAAGCGTTCCAATAATCGTCGAGGACGTGGGTTCCAGGCGGATCCGCCATTCATGAAGAAACGTGATGGCGATGCTGTGCCTCATATCGAAAAGGGCAAGCTTCGCATCATCCCATTGGGCGGACAAGAAGAGGTCGGCCGTAATATGACCGTATTCGAATATGGCGATGATATCGTCATCATCGATATGGGTGTCCAATTTCCAGAAGAGGATATGCCGGGCATCGATTATATCGTTCCGAATGTCGATTATCTTCGTGGCAAGGAGAAGAATATCCGTGGCGTATTGTTCACACATGGCCATCTTGACCATATCGGCGCTGCCCCTATTCTCTTGAAGCAACTCAATTATCCGACCATCATCGGTCGTGATTTCACTCTCGCGCTCGTGCAACGAAAAGTGGAGGATCATGATAAGGGTGCCAGTAAGAATCTTAAGATGATCCGTGTGAAAACGCTTCAGGATCGCATGCGGTTGGGTGCGTTTGAAGTGCGATTCTTCGAGGTGGAACATTCCATCATGGATGCCATGGGTATAGCGCTCGTAACACCGAATGGATCTATCATTCATATGGGTGATTGGACGAT
>DBUA01000031.1 GCA_002307715.1 Candidatus Moranbacteria bacterium UBA1302 | reverse complement strand
GATCAAGCTGCTGGATGGAACGCAGTTCATCGGGCGCGTCATTCCTGATAAGGGGCGAAGTGTATTCCGACGGGCTGGGCGTTATTTCGCCAAGGTCCAGGTTGAAGGCGAAGCGAAGGTTAGAGAGGGGTGGGTTGATTTTGTCCCATCTGAGAAAGAGCCTGATGTCCTGGAATATATCAAGGCGAAGCTTTCTGAAAAGGGCAAGGAGATTGTTTCGATCGCTATCAATCCAGAAAAGCAGCATGGGAGGAAATGGGCCGGCGTCTTTCTTTAGAGGCGTGGCATATTCGATAGCCGGGGACTGACAGTGTCAGCCCCGGTTTTTTCTTTGCTTTTTGGCTTTTTTGAACTACAATGTTGAGTATGAAAGTTTTATTGCAACAAAAACTTCGTGAGGCGTTGAACGATCTTCAGGAGACCGGGATTTTGCCTGTTTTTGATGTGCCTGATATCCATGTTGAACGGCCGAAAGATGATCAATTCGGTGAATATACTTCTCATATCGCTCTGGTCGCTTCGAAGCCTTGCGGAAGAAATCCTCACGAAATTGCAGAAGCTCTCAAGGAACGCATGATAACTTGCGAGCCGGGACTTTTTGAAAAAATCGAAGTTGCTGGGCCGGGACATTTGAATTTTTTCTTATCGCAACGCGTATTGGGGGATATCGTTGATGCCATAGCGAGACAAGGCAGCCGATATGGAAGCGGAAAAATAGGCGAAGGGAAGCGCATTGATAATGAGTTCGTTTCTGCGAATCCGACCGGGCCGCTTCATCTGGGCAATGCGCGCGGGGGGTTTTTTGGCGATGCCCTTTCACGCGTGCTTCGGAAGGCTGGTTTTGAAGTCGTGAACGAATATTATGTGAATGATGCTGGTGAACAAGTACTCAAGCTTGGCCATAGCGTTTTAAAGGACAGCGAGGCAGTCTATGGAGGCTCATATATCGAAGCTCTTCATGAGCGTTTCGTAATCGATATAAAAACATCGGTTGATATACGAATGATCGGTGAAAAAGCTGCAGCGGCCGTGCTTGAAGAATATATCAAGCCGACGCTTTCAGATAAGATGCATATCGCATATGACATATTCATATCCGAACGTGATGATATCATCCGCCAAGGATTTGTAGATAAGGCGATCGAATGGCTGAATAGCAAGGAATTGACATATGAACAAGAAGGAGCGCTTTGGCTCCGCACGACTGATTTCGGCGATGATAAGGATCGCGTATTGATGAAAAGTGATGGTAGCCGGACGTATTTCGCTTCTGATTGTGGCTATTTGCTGAATAAGATGGAACGGCATGGTTCGAATGGACATGACGGTTTTGATACGCTCGTTTTGACATTGGGAGCTGATCATCATGGTTATACCGCTCGTCTCCGAGCGGCGGCGCAGGCGCTCGGTTTTACGGGGGAGTTCCGTTTCGTGCTTGTCCAGCTGGTGCGACTCGTGAAAGACGGAAAAGAAGTTCGCATGTCGAAACGCGCCGGGAACGTTGTG
Source organism: Candidatus Moranbacteria bacterium UBA1302 (assembly GCA_002307715.1). GTDB lineage: Bacteria > Patescibacteriota > Minisyncoccia > Moranbacterales > UBA1568 > UBA1568. The sequence continues at coordinate 1,864 of DBUA01000031.1, read as the reverse complement.
ACTGTCGATGAACTGATAGAAAGAGTAGGTCATGATGTAGCACGATTCTTTTTTCTCATGTACAGTCCTGATACACACATGAACTTCGATCTCGGATTGGCCGAGGAGCGTTCGCAGAAGAACCCGGTGTTTTATGTCCAATATGCTCATGCGCGAATGGCAAGCGTGCTCCGTAAGGCTGAGGATGAAGGATATGATTATACTGGAGCTGATGCATCTCTCTTGGTCAATGATAAAGAGCGCGAGTTGATCCGCGAGCTGATGGCATTTCCGGAAGTTATCGAGTCGGTCGCGGAAGAATATTCCGTCCATAAACTGCCGCAGTATGCGATCCGGCTTTCTGATAGGCTGCATTCTTTCTACGATGCGTGTCGCGTGCTTGATCCCGAGAATAAGCCGCTCTCATCGTCTCGATTGATGCTTGTGCATGCCGTTAAATCGGTGTTGGGAGAGACGCTAGCGCTTATAGGTGTTGATGCTCCCGAAAAGATGTGATGTTCATTTTTGTATGTTCCATTTTCGCAATCACAAAAAGCAAATCAACCGGAGTCTTGATGAACAGGTCGCCCGCTTCGCTTTTAAGGTGGTCACTCCTATCGCGATATTTTTTTTCATGGCAATGAGCGTTGATGCGTATAGGTTGTTCCGTTGATATTTCTTCCGTATGGAAAATGATTGTTCCATCACCATATATCTTGTCCGTCATGGAGAGGCTGAAAATAATATTCGTTTTATCTTGGATTCTTGTCCTGGGAAATCGGAGTATCCCTTAACTGCTGTTGGCAGACTTCAGATAGCCGCTGTTGCTGAAACGCTGAAATCAGCTGATGCCGATGTTCTCTTGAGTTCTCCGCTTCTCCGCACTCGTCAAACGGCTGAAATTATCGCAGAAGCGACAGGACTGGAAGTCTTTATTGATGGCAGGCTTTGCGAAGCCGGCATGGGCATCTATGAGGGCAAGTCAGCGGAAGAATTATGGCAAAAGTATCCTACGCCAGAATCTCGACTTGCTCCGGATCCACTGGATGGCGTTGAAAGTTACCTTGATATCCGTAGCAGGGTGACGGCGCTTTTGGCTGATATACGAAGCCGATTCATGGGAGGGAAAGTCATCATCGTGTCGCATGGCGATACGCTTGAGCAACTCCATGGTATACTTACGAATGAAGCTCCCGGTGTTTCCGCTGCTGGTTGGTACCCCGAAAGAGGATCGTGTACGGAAGTTATCTGGAAAATGTGATATCGCATGCGCGCATCTCGTGGTCGTCATTAATTACGTGTTCCTATGAGAAGCATTGAATGGGAAGAGAAGTATAGCGTCGGTATCGAACTGATAGACAATCAGCACAAAGTGTTTATCGGTATTTTGAATGATCTGTATTCAGCTATTATTAACAAGAAAGAGCTTTCAGTCCTTGATGATATCTTCAGCCAGCTGGTCGCATATACGCATTTTCATTTCCAGACGGAAGAGCGTTATTTTGATGAATTCGATTATGAAGGCGCTGAGGCTCATAAAATAGCACATAGAGCTTTGAGCGATCAGGTGGTTGCGATGCAGCAGAAGTACGATGATGTCATGAAAAATCCTTTTGAACTGATGGATTTTCTCGAGGATTGGCTTATCGAACACATCATGGGTATGGATAAGCTGTATAGCCAGTGTTTTAAAGAGCATGGATTGAAGTAAGCGTATCGAGTTTTTAACTCCGCGTTTTCCTAGGAGGGCGCGGAGTTTCGTTTGATTTTTCGGCTTGATAGTGGTAGATTGAAGGTACAATTTTGAAAGGCAATGAAGGGGTTATCACCCTGGAGCTCCGGAAAGAAATTTGCCAGTTGACGAAGAGTAGAATCCGGCGGGTAC
>DBUA01000005.1 GCA_002307715.1 Candidatus Moranbacteria bacterium UBA1302 | reverse complement strand
AATCAACAGCAGCGAATTTGAGGTGCATCAACGAGGATATGCTCTGTTCAAAGTCATTATCAAGAAAAGAAGCGAATACCAATGTTCCTACTGAGAACGAACTAGCCGTCAGCGGAACGATAGGATGAGAAGCGATGAGTACGGTCCCTTCAGGAAGTGCGATGAGTCCATTTTCCGTTATTCCACCTGACTGGCCAAAAACATACCTTTCTGAAAGATACTTCGCGAACGATGCAGGAAACGGTTCCGATGCTCCGTCCTGAAAACGTTTTCCGAAGAGAACGGTTCCGTCAGATCCAATGACTGCAACCATATCGATACCGAGTTCATTGAATTCGGAATCGGAAAAATCAGCGGCTGCATAGTTATTGCGAAGATCTGAGACATAACGATACACACCGGGATGTTCTGTCCAATCGCGTAATCTGGAAGAAAGTTCAACGCGTTCCCTGCCGATGATGTCCGTAACGCTCGACAGATCATCTTCTATGCCATAATGTTCCAAATGGGAAAAGTCTTGCTTTGTAACAAAAGAAACCGAAGCACCGATAAGCAGAAAAAGCGCCATAAGGACGCTCTCTACCACTAAAAATACTTTGACACGCAGATTCATACCTCCTCCTCAGATATGGTCTCGAAAACTACTTTCCAAGAACGACCGTAACAGTCGATTTTGACGTTTCCTGATTATTCGCTCCAGCCGCAGCCACCGTCGCTGACGGATACTTCTTTTTCAGAGCTTCTTGCACAGCAGCTGCTACCGTATCGAAACCGGAACGATAATAAATCGTCACTCCTGAATACGTTCCTGAAGCATTCTCCGCTGCCGCTTTCTGATATCCAGCTCCTTTGAGAAGTGTGACCACTGTTCCGGCACTACCGCTGGCCGCACCGCCATTCAAGACCGTCACCTCTACAGTTTTGGGATCCGTAACGGCAGTATTCGCCATTGATGCGGAAGATGTATCTTCGTCCGAAGATATATCCTCCTGATCGGATTCTCGCGATACGCTATTGTTCTCATCATCGGATTCAGATGAAAGAGCCATTATGGAAGGCAGGTCATCTTCTTGCTTTTCGCTATGCCACTTCGCATATATAAATGATCCAACAGCGGCCACAACAGCGGCCACAAACAAGCCCATGGCAAAAAGGATAATCCAACCATACAATGTCTCGTGCGATACAGCACGAGGCTGTTCAACGGTGCGCTTTCCCATAGTAAAACGAAAATGCCAGTACCAATCTGATACTGGCATTATATCACACTCCGAAAAATGTATCATCTGATAGCCTTCGCGACAGCTGGTACGACTCGTTTATCAAAAGTACTCGGGATGATACGGTTTCTTACTGGGCGTTTGACAAGCGCAGCGATATTTCTAGCCGCCTTGATAAGCATCGCATCCGTAATGACCCGCACCTGATGGTCAAGCGCTCCACGGAATATACCAGGAAAACCGAGAGAATTATTGATCTGATTCTCAAAATCAGAACGTCCTGTCGCTATGACAGCAGCTCCCGCCGACCGAGCTTCATCCGGCATGATTTCCGGTGTCGGATTGGCAAGAGCGAAAACGATAGCATCGTTGTTCATGCGCCGGATATCATGAGCAGAAACCGTACCTCCCTTTGATACACCGACAAAAGCGTCCGCGCCAGAAAAAGCGTCCGCGAGTGATCCTTCTAATCCCGAATGATTGGTCTTCTCGGCTAAAATCCGCTTATGTCCATCAATATCAGAGCGATTCCGGGAAATAATACCTCGGCTATCGACAATCACGAGATCACCCACTCCATGAAGCATCAGAAGTTCAGCGATAGCATTGCCAGCCGCTCCGGCACCAGCCACAACAATACGGCTTGATGCCATATCTTTCTTCACGACACGGAACGCATTGATCAGACCAGCAAGCACGATAGTGGCTGTTCCATGCTGATCATCATGCATCACGGGAATATCCAGCATCTCTTGCAAACGCTTTTCAATTTCAAAACAGCGCGGTGCTGCGATATCTTCCAGATTGATACCCCCAAAAACTGGCGCAATATTCTTGATAGTCCGGATGATTTCCTCAGTGTCTTGAGTATCAAGCACAATCGGAAACGCATCGATACCAGCAAGCGACCTGAAAAGCATCGCTTTGCCTTCCATGACCGGCAAAGCCCCTTCCGGTCCGATATTTCCGAGCCCAAGGACAGCTGAGCCATCAGAAACGACTGCGACTGTATTTCGCTTCATGGTATAGTCACGTACCATGTCCTTATGTTCGGCCAAATATGATGAAACCGCTCCCACGCCGGGAGTGTAATAAATCGCTAGATCGGCCTTATTCCGCACCGGAGCTTTTGGAACGATACTCACCTTCCCCTGGAGTTTTTTATGGATTGCGAGCGATTGTTTAGCGATATCAGTTTTCTTCATATCCTTTATCATTAAAATTCTTATGCTGATTTATCTTTCGGCTTATCCAACTTATCCAGGCCTATGCCTTTGATACCGAAATAAACGACTGCCGCAACGATGATAAAATCTATCATGACGCTCACGAAATCACCCCACAAAATCGTTACCTTCCCAACAGACAACTCGGCTGATTTGAGCGTTTCGGCTGATCCAATCACTAATCCGACGATCGGGTTGATAATATCGGTCACAAGTGCTGTCACTACTTTCGAAACCGCTCCGCCCAAAAGGAAACCGACCGCCAATCCGACAACGCCTTGCTTACGGATGAAATCGGCGAATCCTTCGAT
>DBUA01000010.1 GCA_002307715.1 Candidatus Moranbacteria bacterium UBA1302 | reverse complement strand
ATTTCTCTATTTTACCCTATTTTCAAGCTTTTTTACACCCCATTGACAAAAAGCAATGTCTAATGTAATATAAGTATACAAAGGCATCCCGCAAGGGAAGCTCCGAGGCTCCGGGTAACCGGAGCCGTTTTTTTTTACTTCTTCCCACTCACAAAGCCTCCTGTGAAATCAACTATAGTCCGAAAAACTAGATTCTCAACTTTACCAATACGACGCAAAAATCTTTTCGAACTGATAACACGTATCTGAAGCACGAGAGCGGAATATGACTTACCGCCATATTGATAGCTCAGATAATAAGGGTGATCTTTTGTCTTTGTACTTAACGGAACAACCAGCGCCAAATACCGATTAATTTTCTTAAGTATGAGCACCGGTCTCTCGTAATCATTATTTTTTCCATCCTGTTCAAACCCGATATTCACCCCAAGAGCGCACCACCATATCTCCTTATCACGAAAATAGACGATCTTATCGTCCGAGATACCATGCAACGCTTCCTTTATCTTACACCATCCTTGAAAGTCTTTTTTTATTTCCATAACATTGACACACGGTTTTCCCGGTGTATATTTAGAGTTGAAATCCCGGCCAAGAGGTAACACTCAACATCGTTAGGCGGGGATTTTTGTTTTGTCTGATAAGGAACCATAGAAACAAGCATTTTGCTTTACAGACTTTACGAACTTTTTGCTTGATAGACTGCTTTATATATCCTCAGCTACGCGCGGGGCAGATTGAGCCGCTAGATACTTTTCAGTTTCTCGATCGAAATCAGAAATAAATTCTCTATCCTGAATCACTCTATATTTTTCAAATTCCTGCTCAGCAAGACTCTTCGCCACTTCGTGCGATACCGATCCTGGATTATCCAAGAGGCCATACTCATTGAACTTCAAAAATGCATCTAGTTTTTCCGTCCATTCCTTCATAGTCATCACCCGCTGTTTTTTTGTCTGATTTTCAGCGTAATCAAGATACATAGAAACGATCCTGTTTAATTCTGAAATCTCTTCTTGTTCCAGATAGTTTTTCGCGACCGAGACATCTGATTTGAGAATCTTTCCCTGTGGAGAATTTTTCCAAGTCATCAAACCCATCTTCGATTTGGCACTATCGGCCCGTCCAGCAATGAGTTCGGCTGCTGTCTTGCCTGTAATCGCCCAATGCAGCTTATTCTGCACAGTCTTATAGAATGTTTTCGTTATTTCTGAATCCTTATCATAGTCAGCGCTCGCCTGAGCATAAAGATCCGTAATCTTCTGATAAAAACGTCGCTCACTTGCTCGGATTTCTCGGATCTTTTCGAGTAATTCATCGAAGTAATCCTTGCCAAAGTGAATACCATTTTTCAATCTTTCGTCATCGATCGCGTATCCCTTGATGATATAGTTGCGCAGCATCTCTGTCGCCCAGATACGAAACTTCGTAGCCTTCTCCGAATTAACCCTATACCCGACCGAGATGATAGCATCGAGACTATAGAACTGGGTGTCATACACTTTTCCGTCTGAAGCAGTTATTCGAAATTTTCGAATAACTGACTTTTCCTTTATTTCAGCGATTTTAAATACCTCTTTCAAATGATAATTAATAGTATTCACTTCGACACCAAAAAGCTCCGCCATCTTTTTTTGTGTCAGCCAAACAGTTTCCTCATAGAAAAACACACCTACACGGACATCACCTTCGGGCGTAGAGTATAGCAGGAAATCTGATTCTTTCGGAACCAAATCACTTGTATTATTGTCTGCCATACTTTTATCCATATTTCTATATATCCTCAGCCACACGCGGGGCAAGCTTGCGATAGGAAAGTAGACTAAGGAAAAATGCCGCGGCCAATAAAACGAGGAATATCATCCCCTGCCATGGGTCAGGAAAATGATTGTTGATAAGTGATTCTTTGGTGAAATGGATGATAAAGGCCATCGGATTGAACAGCAAGACTCGTTGGATGTATTCTGGCATCATCTGGAGCGAATAGAAGACCGGCGTCGCATAGAAGAGGATCTGAAGCAACACTTCCCAGATCATCGAGAGGTCGCGGAACTTCACATAGAGCGGCGCTGTGAAGAACGCGAACGAAATAACGATGAGATAGATGAGTAGCGATGAGCAAAAGAACATCGCTATCGCTCCGAGGCTCGGCAAGAACTGATGCCACGCAAAGAAAGCGACGACTACGATGAGGTTCATGATATAGATCATGGCCGAATTGAGTGTCGAAGCGAGGATGATCGTCCAGCGTGGGATATAGATCTTGGTCACGAGCTGAGACTTGGCAAGAAGCGATTGCATGCCGGCGCTTGTTCCTTCGGAAAAGAAGTTGAACATGAGGATGCCGATCAAAAGCTGGAGGGAATAATGTTCGGCTCCGGCGCCACGCTGGGCAAAAATCGAAGAAAAGACGAAATTGAGGATCGTGAAGGTCAGAAGAGGCTTGAGAAGCGCCCAGAGATACCCCAAAACCGACCCGTGGTAACGGAGCTTGAAATCGGTCTTGGCGAGCACCCAAATGAGCTCACGGTAGTTTTCATGCGCTTTTAACATACGACCATTATATCACGAAATTATATATGAAAAAACCGCTCTAAAAGCGGTTTTTTACAAAATAATATGATGAAAATCACTCCTTTTCTCGATGACTCAAAGCCCACTGGACAAGAAGATTGATGATAGAAAGTACAAGACCACCCAAGATTGCGACCCAAAACCCATCCACCCAGAATCCCTTGATAATCCCCGCCAAAAGCCAAAGGAGAAAACCGTTAATGACAAATGTGAACAGACCAAGCGTCAAAAGATTGATTGGCAAAGTCAAAACCGTCAAAATCGGCTTGATAGTGATATTGAGAAGTCCCCAAAAAAGCGCCAAAATGAGCGCTGTGCCAAAGCCTTCAACTGAGATTCCCGGGACAATGTGCGGCAATGCAAGAAACGCAAGCGCGCTGATAACCCATTTGAGCAAAAGCATATATTCTATATCATTTAAGGAAATTACTTCCTACAAATGCAGTATACACCTGATTGCAATTCCTGAAAAACCGCTCAAAACTTCTTTGTCACATAATAAATCCATACAGGACTATCGAGAGTAGGATGCTTATCACGAAAGCGATTACAAACAAAAACCGCTCCAACCAAATATTTACCGGCACGCCACGATCAAGCGCCTTAAACTCCCAAGATTTGATCAAGATAAGGAAAAAAGACATGAGCAATAGAACAAACGAGCAAAGAAAAAACATTCCGTTAATACCCGGAAAAACAAACCCCGGATTACGTCCAATCCAAAAAAATAATAATGACAAGAACGACCACGCAAAAACAAATTTCATTAAAGAAACCAATATCTTTTTCGAAAACAATAAATGCGCAATAAAAAGTAAAATAAAAAAAGTAAAGAATTTTATTGAATACAATAAAAAAATACACGTATCAAGCCATAAATCACACGCACCTTGTTGAATTTTAAACGATAAGAAAAAATACAATACAAGTGATATCACTCCAAAAAACAACACTGCATTTTTTCTTGTTATAAGTTTTCTCATAGAATGACGATAGAGACTCGTAGTGTCTTATATCAATATTTTATTGTAACATTTCCCTGATTACTTTCCAGATAAGGAATTTCCATACCTGACAATTTTTGCAATGCCAAGCCCCTATCATACACATTGTCCTGATTGTCATCTTTCAGGTCAAAAAGCCTCTTCATGATCCATGTCTCATCCTTCCATGGTATATAATGCGATTCGATAGCATTGTCGCCCGATCGGAGAGAAGACACGAAGAACTGATACGCTCCCTTGCGATCGGTTTTCCATTTATACTGAACGCTCGCATCCTTCAAGATGATTGCTTCTTTCCCATCATATTCAATCGTCAGAGGATGCACAAAGATAAATCCCTTCCTATCTATCGTCTTTTCGAAAGAGATACTTGCCGTATGTCCCGCCTGATCCGTAATCGTGGCAAGCATGTCTGGAAAACGCTTCTTATGCCTATCATACCAATGTGAAAACCATTCTTTGCAAGATTTCCACTTCTTATTCTTCACATTCAATTCCGATTTTTCCGCGAAAACAACTGCGGTCGAAGAAAGAGCATCGCTGCCAGTGATTTCCAGTTTCTGCGCATCCTTATCAAAAGAAATCCTGGCTTCAGGAGCGGTTTTATCGATATTCACATTCGCACTTTTTTGTTCTTCCTGATTCCTAGCCTTATCGATAGAACGATAGCGAATAACATTTTTTCCTTCTTGAGAAAAAGTGATTGGATCGAAATATTCATGCCACACTGTGTCGTCATTGATGGAATATTCGATTTTGCCGACACCACTGCCATTTTCACCATCATCAGCCGAAAGAGTCACCACAATATCGCTCATATACCAGCCGTTCTGCCCTTCTGTTCCGGAAAAGGATATGCTCGTAATCGGAGCGTCCGAATCCTGATCATTGATAATCGTTCCTGGAGAAATGACACTCTCCGTAGTGCCGTCTCCATCTTGATCGATTGAAAGGCCGGCAAGCTTTATCGGCTCGGTATTCGCCGGTATATCCATCGTGACAACTGTTTGTGGCGAAACTTCGATATTCGCGAACGTCGTCTGATTGATAATCGTATCTCCCTCTGTTTCTTCAACATTCAAGACAAATCTTCCCGCATCCTGTCCATGCATAACGAGTTTGGTAGCGATATCTTCCGGCACTGAAATATATTTCACTTCACCGAACTCATTGTAGATAGCCCCTGGAATATCCATATCGATATTCCCCGTTTCGGAAGAATATCCGACATGGTGCCCTTCCGCATCATACATCTCAAGAGTCAGGGGTGAGTGGAGATAATACCGAAGACGTTTTTTCACATCGATAATCGATGGCCGAGATTGGGAAATATATTCGGGAAGCGTCACGGAACCATCGTCATCAATGATATCTTCAACGAACGTACGAAGCTCTGGAATTTCAAGAATGTCTGCATGATTATTTTTATTTCCTGTAATACTTTTATACTTATTCAAATCCACATAATACCTCTCACCCGCATCATCATACAACGCACTCGGCGTCACAACTGTTCCGTCGCCATCTTCGGTCATGATCGGCTGATACGACATTGACGCAGAACTATACCACGGCGCCTTATCATACCCTATGCCGCGAACAGTATCCACACCCCATCCGGCGATCTGATACACTTCCGCACCCATTGGCGCTTTCCAATGATCAAAATCATCATGCCAATCTTCCGCGTTTCCAAGCAATGTCTTGTTCGCGATTGCCGGATCATTCAAATCGTCAAAATCCGGTTCCTGCCTATCATCCTTCCCGAGCAAGAAATCATGCTCTTCTTCATATGAATTGATTGTCTCATCAAAAGCATCCCTCTGCTTTTCCAAAGATTCAGCAAATTCAACGACCGGCTTTCGCACCGTATCAAAGTATTCTTTTGATGGTAGCAGATTATATGACATCGGCATGTCGTGCGAAAGCTTGCGCTGCACTTTTGGCTTGACGAGAAAATTGATTTCGCTACTCGGATTGTACCCATGAAGCAATGCTCCCACTGCTTGAGGCGTACCAATTTGTGGAGAAGCCACAAACACTATCTTATCAACCAAATCACCATCACCCATGTCTTCCAGTCTCTTGGTGAGTGCCTTCGCGAGCAAACCGCCATTCGAATGGGCGACAATCGTCACTTTCCCCGTGTTCGATTCTTTTGCTAATTTCAAAAATTCAGAAACAATATATGGGGAAACAGCCGTATCGCCATAATATATCTTCCCATTATCAACACGCCCATTCTTTAACAGTGCTCTATAATCATATCGCCAATCATATGCGATCGGCTTCCAAGCCGCTACGGACCGCGTCGGACCCACTAAAGCGTTCATATCTTCAACGAAAGACTTATAAAATCGTGCATTCAAAGGTCCGGCTGTGCTGACAATATCATTTTCCTTCGCATAAATATCGGCCGTTTTCGATACGCCTTCATCCATATACAGTTTTTCGCCATCCGCGCTCCTGTTCGCAACCCAGAGCTTATTTTCACAATTAACAAAAGAACAAGACGTATCAGACCAGTACAGCCTGCTTCCCATGATGCCCGGAAGAAAAAGGACGCTAGAAGAATAATCTTGAAAATCATTTTCTTCTGTCAGCCATTCGGAATAATCGATATCTTCGCTTATCTTAGGATGATAACATCGATTTCCGCTAGCCACTTCGACATATTCACAACTCGGTCCAGAAGCGCTCCCCCACCAGTTATAACGGAAATCTTTAGATAAATTCGGTGCATAAACATCAAAATCATTATCGATAAATCGGGACTGATTGACCCGAATATTGAATATTTTTGACACTATAGCAACGACATTTTTCTTGAATGTGACATTCTTTATATCGACCGTTCCTCCATATGCTTGAATCGCTCCAAAATATTCAGCGGCCATGGTTTTGTTTACCCATCTCAAAACTTGGAACGCCATACTTCCACCGCCATATATTTCCGCATTACGTATCGTAATATCCGCATCATCAAAGACTTTTATAGAAAATCCTCCCTTATTTTTTGAAAGATCGGTTCCTATACGGACCGGATGTTTTCCTGTTCCTTCTATGCGCAGACTTCCTAAAACGGATATTGATAATTCACGTTCTAAAAAATTTACCTCTGCACCGCTCTTTATGACAAGCATCGATCCTTCTGGAATAGAAATATTCGTATCAATATCATGGACACCATCCCATTCCTGATATCCGGAAATCTCTTTTATGGAGTCATCTCCATTCGAAAATGGAATATCTATCCCGCGAAAAGATATCGGAAAAAATATCGAGATTACAATGATGAAAAACGACGTGAATACTCGAGCAACGTTCCCTATGGTTCTCGGAAATCGTACTTTCATATGATATGGATATTACAAAATCAAATATTCGCGCCGGGTGATGCGTTGATTCGTCTGATAAATTATCACAAAGAAAAAGCGGCTTTGGCCAAAGATCCGATACGCTGATGCGTTGAAGGATATCCGGCGGTCAAAGCCGCTCTTATGAAAACATATTACACCATCTTCATGTATGAGTGAAGAG
>DBUA01000054.1:13044-37746 GCA_002307715.1 Candidatus Moranbacteria bacterium UBA1302 | reverse complement strand
TCCGCTGCAGAAGCAAGATCACTATATCCGCTCGTTCCTTGATTGATAAGCCGCTCCTTCATTTCCCACCCTTTCGTCACGGAAAACCAAAGCAAGATAACCGAAAACGCGACTAAAATAGCAATGCTAGCAAAGCGAGTCGGCATAGGAATGGAATGCGGATCGACATGCTGAAAAATACCGCGAAAACGCTTCTTAAATACCTCAAAAAAGGTCTCTTGTCTCAACGCAAGGATACGGGTCTTCGGAGCTCCTGCCACCTGCCATTCATCCGTTCCGAGCACATCCTGCTTCGGTAGATGAGATACCGTTTCAATCATCGACGTTTCCGTGGAAACGAACATCGCCGGATCCTGAAGAGGTTCCGGAGGAAAAATCGCTTTCTGACGGACTATCGGACGCACATCCGACATCCGTGGCGGATGCTGCACATGATGAGAATCGTTTTGCATGCGTTCTTCTTGCTATGTATCTGTATATTTTTTTCTTTCCGGCCGGATATCCTTCGAATGTCAGATACAAGCCGCCTTTTCATAGACATGTCGTGTTGCCTCGGCCATAGCCTCCCAACTGAATGAGGCAACTCTTCCGTATCCCCGTCTTCGAAAACAATTGAGTGTGTCCTTGTCTTCTATAAACGATCTGATTGCTCGCACTAATGATCCGTTGTCTTTCGGGTCAAACAAGACTGCGGCATCGCCAGCAACTTCCGGAATCGATCCACAATCAGATGCCAGGACCGGAAGACCATACGACATGGCTTCAAGCAGAGGGAGACCAAAACCCTCATAGAGCGACGGAAAAACGTACATCCGAGCAGATCGATACAATACTGACAGCTCACGATCCGTCATGAAGCCCGAAAAAATGACATTCGTCGCACCGTGAGCAGCTGCCTGTTTCCTGATGCGTTCATAGAAATAATCTTCCTTTCCAACCAATACGAATCGGTATTCCGGGAACGCGAGCGCCGCTTGAACGATCGCCTCCAGATTCTTGTGCGGATATGCATTTCCGACATACAGGAGGTACGGCCATATTATATCATGTGCATCCCCTCCCGTCCCGCCATGTGCTCGGATGAGCCCAAGCCGTTCAAGAAGATTCTTCCGTTCTTCCAGTAATGCGAAAAAACACGTTCCATCAGCAGCTTCATATGTCATCGATATCTTTCCCGCCGCAAACGGATAATGTTCGATGATATCCCTCTCTGTGAATCGTGAAACAGTGATGACATGAGCAGCACGGCGTATGGCTGATCCGATAACGATCCGATACGCTACGAACTTCATCCAATAAGAAAAAACGGATCGCGTCGTATTCCTGATGGTCGGATAATGGATCAATATCAGATCATGTATGGTAACAACGAAACGACGGCGATAAAGAAGCGGCACATTAAAATGCGGAAAATGGACCAAGTCAAGCCGCTGCCGATAGAGCGTTATCGGAAATAGTATCTGTTCAGCAAACGAATACCAACGATACGTAGCCAGCACTTTCACGCATCGGCGGCTTTTCGGAACATACTCATCGAAATTCTCCTGACCGAGAAATATAACGTACTCATGCCCATCATCGCATCGCTCAAGATGATGGATAAGCTTCTCCGTATAACGGCCAAGGCCCTTGCCTGTCGACCCATAAAAGCGCGCATCGATACCTATACGCATACCGAGAAAATTATGACGGATAACAGGCTAGCGATTAACGCAATATAAGGCGAGCGCTGATGCCGCAAACATCTTAAGGATATCAGCATCGTCGACTCGATTCATGGCCTTTTGGAAAATAATGAAGGCTGCGATGCCACGAGCCAATTCCGGCGATCGGACAATGACAAGACCGTCTTCTTCATAAAAAAGCTTCTTTGACGCCGCGAGTTTCGACGATTCAGGTACAGGAAATGGACTATTACCAGCAGTGCTCACCATCTTCATTGATGCTTTTGCGGCCATATCGACAAATACGACCGTTGCCGATTCCGCTCGGGAAAATGTCCGCACCGCTTCAAGAACGGACTGATACGATTCTTCAGGAGTCTTGCCGATATTCGAAGCAGATACTTCAGTTATTCGCGCTGGTAACTGGAAAACAAGTTCCTTAAGTATATCAAGCTTCCGATTCACTTCGCCTATATACGAATACGAATCGGATAAGTCACGCGTAATGTCATGAGTCTGGCGCTGGAGATGCAGCCTCTCTCGCAATAGGCTGAGTAATGCTTTTTCCTTAACGAGATACATCATGAAACCAGCCGCTCCGAAACAAAAAATAAGCAATGCTTCGATATCTTCTTCGTCAAGCATGCCGCCTCCGCTACGGATGATTTCCGGAGTCAACACTGCGAGTACGAAAAGCGCAAGATACATCCAATACATGGCGAAATATTCCGGCTATCCGGCATCAGAACTTATGACCGCACATGAGACCATTAAGATACTTCCTCAATTTTTCGCCGACTTCCGGATGCTTCAGACCGAAATGGATAGTCGCTCGGAGAAAATTAAACTTGTCGCCAGTATCAAGCCATTCGCCCTCAAGCGTACGGCCATAGAGCGGCCGACCTGACCGCAACATGATATCAAACGCATCAGCCAATCGGATCTCACCAGACTTGCCAGAATCCATCCCTTTCAATACCTCGAATACTTCATGCGTAATGATATATTTTCCTGGTGCAACAACATTGGACGGTGCCTCTTCCGGTTTCGGCTTCTCGACGAATCCAGAAATCTTCCAATCGCTCTCGCCTTCTTTTTCACCGGCAATGACCCCGAATTTCGATACCTCGGATCGTTCAACTTCCGTCAAACCGACAATCGGGGCATGATATTTCTCATAGGCTTCGATCAGCTGTTTGGCAGCCGGCACTTCGCTATCATAGATGCAATCACCGAAAATCACGAGTACTGCTTCATCATCATCGACAAGATGTGCTGCCTGAAGGAGGGCATGACCATCGCCGAGCGGCACGGGCTGACGGACATATGAAAACTTTGCCAACCCAGAAATACCTTTGACGATCTCAAGCAGATCTTGTTTGTTTTTCTCAACAAGCGTATCTTCGAGCTCATACGAAACATCGAAATGATCCTCGATCGCCCGCTTGCCGCGACCTGTAACGAAGATGATCTCTTCAATGCCTGAAGCGACCGCCTCCTCAACAAGGTATTGCACGACCGGCTTATCGACGACCGGTAGCATCTCTTTCGGCTGCGCCTTCGTAGCTGGCAAAAATCGTGTCCCGAATCCCGCTACCGGAAGAATCGCTTTCTTTATTTTCGGAAATTCGCTGTTGTGCATACAATAATAGGTTTTAAGGATGAATTATTTCTTGAGAGAAACACGCTCTTTGAATTCCTTATTGAATTCCTGAATCGCCTCATTGATACGCGGATCAAATCGATTCTTGAAATCATGCTCACGCGCATACGTGCTCGCTTCAAAGAGTGACTCGTGCGTCCCCGTATCGAAGTAGGCGCCCTCGATCACCCGCACATCAAGCATTCCTTTCTCTAGATACTTCCTATGCAGATCAGTGATCTCAAGCTCACCGCGCTCCGATGGCTGCAAGTTTTTCGCTTCTTCGACAATATTGCCATCGAAGATATAAATACCCGGAATCGCATAACGACTCTTAGGAGCTGCCGGCTTTTCCTCGATGGAAAGCACCTTGCCGTCCGCATCGAACTCCACCACACCGAAGCGCTCCGGATCCGATACTTCTTTCGCAAAGATGCGTCCACCCTGTTCGAAAGTCTTGATCGCTTCCGTAAAATCATCTTCAAAGATATTATCACCCAAAATAAGCACTGACGGTTCATTATCAAGAAAATCTTCTGCTAAAATGAACGCTTCCGCAAGCCCACGCGGCGCTTTCTGCACGACGAATGAAAGATTGATGCCGAATTTCCGAAACATCGATCCCAAGAGATTGAGAAAATGACCCGAATAATCCGGCGCTACGATAATAAGAATATCCGTGATACCCGCCTTGATGAGCGTATTGAGCGGATAGAAAATCATCGGACGATCATAAACCGGCAGAAGCTGTTTGGATGTGACCGCCGTGAGTGGCAAGAGCCGTGTGCCGGTCCCGCCAGCGAGGATGATTCCTTTCATAAGATTATCGATAAATCGGAAATTTTTTGCACATCACTTTCACTTCCTTCCGGATGCTCGCGAGGATTTTTGCGTTGCCACTAGAACGAAACGCCTCGTCAATCCAGCCGGCAACAACTTTTATCTCCGTTTCCTTGAATCCACGAGTCGTAATAGCCGGCACACCGATGCGCACGCCGCTTGGATCCAAAGGACCACGTGGATCATCCGGAATGACGTTCTTATTGATAGTGATCCCAGCCTCATCCAGCCACTTCTCAGCATCCTTGCCAGCGATGCCATAGCTCTTGACCGTATCGACGACAATCATATGATTTTCCGTCCCGCCGAAGAGGATCGCTGCGCCACGCTTCGTGAGTTCCTTTTCCAAAACCTTCGCATTCTTGAGCGTCTGCTTGGCATATTTCTTGAAATCTGGCTTGAGCGCCTCACCGAAGGCGACCGCTTTGGCTGCAATCGTGTGCATCTGAGGACCGCCCTGTGTTCCTGGAAACACCGCCTTATCAATCGCCTTCGCATACACCTCACGGCACAGGATCATACCGCCGCGCGGACCGCGGAGCGTCTTGTGTGTCGTTGCTGTCACGATATCGAAATGCTCCACCGGATTCGGCAACGCTTTTCCCGCGATGAGTCCAGCGATATGCGCCATATCCATCATCGTCATCGCGCCGACTTTTTTCGCGATCGCTGCGAACTTCGCATAGTCAATCTGCCGTGTGTACGACGAAAACCCCGCCAGCATGAGCTTTGGCTTCACTTCCTTCGCCAGCTTCTCAAGCTTTTCATAGTCAATCGTGCCATCTGCTTCCGTCTTGTAACGCACGAAGTTGTAAATCTTGGCTGGCAAGGTGACCGGATGTCCGTGCGTCAGATGGCCACCATGCGAAAGGTCCATACCGAGCACCGTATCGCCCGGCTCCAGAATCGCCGCATACCCAGCAAGGTTGGCCTGCGCTCCCGAGTGTGGCTGCACATTCGCATGTTCCGCACCGAAAAGCTTCTTTACGCGATCAAGTGCCAGTGTCTCAACGACATCGGTCCATTCCTGTCCGCCATAATAGCGCCGGCCCGGATACCCTTCGGAATATTTGTTCGTAAACACTGTTCCAAGCGCTTCGAGCACCGCCTTGGAAACATAATTCTCAGAAGCAATCATCTCGAGTCCCTCTTCCTGCCGCTTCTCCTCGCCCGAAACCGCCTCATACACCGCCTTATCCGCTTTCTTCAGGATATCGTGCTTCATATTCCGTGAGGTTAACAATGCCTCTATCATACCAAAAATCTTCCCCTTCCGCACTATTGACAAAATTACTTAAAAAGAGTATAATATGATGTTCAAAGAATTATTTGAACTCTGCTCATTTCAATTTTGGAGATCATCATGTCGTCGTTCTTTATCATCTATGCCATTTGCTCTTTCATCATGGCCCTCATTGGTGCCAAGATTGTTCGGAGGGACCTTCTTTCGCCGGAAGGCACAACTGAAAAGGAGAAGTGCCACTCTTGGTTTATCAACGGGTTTTTTGGCAATACTAAGTCCGCTGCTGGTAAGCTTTTTTGGAGAATTTCAGTCCGCTGATCCAGCTGATTTGGGCCATCGCGTTATCAGCAAGCTCAAGTCTAGGCATCGGCATGATGATTCAGGCACTACTACACAAGTAGTAGCCCTACTGCTGCCCGCCCCGCGATACGTCGTATCCGGGGTGTTTTCTTTTTTTATACATCACCAGATAAAAAGCGCGCGCAAAACAAAAGGGAGTTTCTATTCTCTTTTTTTTCGAAACTCCCTCAAGTCTGATTCGGTAACGCTTCCGATGAAATCGTCGCTAGAAATATGGAGCGTGACGTGTAGCTTATTCTCGACGATGAGTCAATGAGGCGTTCGAATCTGACTCTGGGAGGAGCGGGGGGGGAAAAGAAAATAGAAACATCCAAGAAATTTTTCCGAACGATCCGAAAACAACGCTTGAACGGCTGGGTGGGATTTTTGAAAAACAAAACAAGACAGGAAACAATTTCCAAAAAGCTACTTCTTCAAAAACTCTTCCAGCGCCTCGGTATACGGGCGCAGGGCGACGAACTTGGTATTCTTGAGCGCGGAGAAATGCGGGCGCTTGGCCGGGCGCGGAAAGGCGTCGGGCAAGACCGGTTTCACGGCAACATCGATACCCGCAACCTTGAAAAGCTCCTTTGCCGCTTCATACCATGTTGCTGCATCTTCATTAATCAAATGATAAACACCATACGGATTACCATGCATCTCAAGCACCTTGCTCGCAAGCGCCAAATCCGGCGCGTACGTAAAGCAGCTCCTCTCATCATCGACGACCGTGACTTCGGTTTTTCCTTGAGCCACTTCGAGCATTTTCTCAAAGAAGCTCTTCTTCCCCGTAGCAGATGAGGCCGGCTTGCCGAAGAGTTTCGAAAGACGGACCACATAGTATCTTCCGTCTTCGGCGATCACGCGCTTCTCCCCTTCCCATTTGCTCATGCCATACTTCGAGATCGGATGAGGCCGTGCATCCTCGGCATACGCTTCTTCGCTCTCGCCATCGAAGACATAGTCCGAAGAATAATGGACGAGCGTGGCATCAAGATCTTTCGCAAGCCGTGCGAGAAATCCCGGCACCTCAGCATTGAGCTTCATCGCCTTCGCATATTCCTCTTCGTTTTCCTCACACTGGTCAACGGCGTTATATGCCACCGCATTCACGATGACATCCAGACCGAGAGCACGGATCTTCTCCTCAGCCGACGCAAAATCCGTCACATCGATATCACCGAAATCCCACCCAACCACCTCGTATCCTTCATCCTCGCCATACACACGCACGAGCTCCTGCCCGAGCATCCCCTTCGCCCCCAGAATCAAGACTTTCCTACGATCCATATTGTTGTTCATAATATTCCCTATACTCGCCGGACTTCACGTTCTTCCACCAGGCTTCGTTCTCCTGAAACCACTTCACGGTATCACGAAGGCCTTCTTCAAGTGTCACGATCGGGCGCCAGCCGAGCTCGCGCTCAATCTTCGAAAAATTGATCGCATAACGGCGATCATGGCCAGCACGATCTTTCACGTATTCAATCGAAGATTCATCCTTGCCGAGCGCCGTGAGAAGCTGCCGCACGATCCAGATATTCTCGCGCTCGCCGTTGCCACCCACGCAGTACGTCTCGCCGATCTTTCCTTTGCGGATGATCACATCGATTGCCCGACAATGGTCCGATACATGGAGCCAGTCGCGCACCTGAGCACCATCACCATAGACTGGTACGCTCTTCCCTTCGATCAGATTGGTGATCGCGAGCGGGATGAGTTTCTCCGGGAAGTGATATGGGCCGTAATTGTTGGAGCAATTGGAGATCGTGATCGGCAGTCCGTAGGTATGGAAATACGCGCGCACGAGATGGTCCGAGGCGGCCTTGGACGCGCTGTACGGACTCCTGGGATCATACGGCGTTTCCTCATTGAATGCGGCGTCATCCGGACCTAAGCTCCCGAACACTTCATCCGTCGAGACATGATGGAAGCGCTTGCTATACTTCCTCGCCGCCTCGAGCAGCACGTGTGTCCCACGCACGTTGGTCTCAAGAAAGATCCCCGGGTCCATGATAGACCGGTCGACATGCGACTCCGCTGCGAAGTGCACCACGATATCACACTCAGCCACAAGTGGATCGACGATGGCAGCGTCAGTGATACTCCCCTTCACGAAACGATAGCGTGCATCATCTTTCCAGGCCGCAAGATTTTCCAAATTACCGGCGTAGGTCAAAGCATCAAGATTGATTACTTCATCCTCCGGATATGTTTTCAAAATATGATGGATGAAATTACTTCCAATGAATCCCGCTCCGCCAGTGACAAGTATTTTCATAAAAAATGGGACAAAAAAACCGCCAAAGGAAGTATATCATTCTTCCAAAGGCGGCTCAAAGCAGGCTTTAATAATCGCCAAACTTGAATGTCTGGTCGATTTCAGCCATCAAAGGCGCTGCCGCATCTTTCGGTGAAACAATCGGTGGGATCCCTTCGGGCCAAACGATTCCAATAGTCGAATCGTCCCAGCGTATAGCTCTTTCCGAAGCCTTGTGGTACGGGTTCGTCACTTTATAGGAAAAGATTGTTCCCTCTTCAAGTGCCATGAAACCATGAGCGAATCCCGCTGGAATCCAGAATTGCCGATGATCTTCTCCTGAAAGCTCAACGGCGACATACCGACCGAATGTCGACGATCCTGTACGGATATCAACGGCGACATCGAAAACGCGCCCTTTATGCACCGAAACCAGTTTCCCTTGAGCGAATGGAGGTACCTGGAAATGCAGTCCGCGTACCGTTCCCCGTTTCGATTCTGAAACATTGTCCTGCACGAAACGTTCCGGTGGTAACAGAAGGCCCTGATAGCTCTGCTCGCTCCATGCCTCAAAGAAACATCCCCGATCATCGACAAAAACGTTCGGCTGTAAAAGAATCGGACATTGTCCGGCAATCTTCTTATCGAAACGTTCGATGATTTTCATATTGCTACCCTCCTCAAAAAAATGACAGGCGTTGCCATGATAACACTCAGAAAACAAAAAGAAAAGCCGCCCCGAAAAAGGAGCGGCTAAAAATTACGACATTCGATGCATCTCAGATGCGGATATCATTCATGACGTCATCAAGCGAGCGTCGCTCTTCAACAGGATGTTCAGCAGGAACAGTCGGTTCTTCACGATGCTCACGAACCAAACGATCAGAACCTTCCGGCTCGTTTATCTTCAAATTGACTCGGGCGTTATTACGAGCACCAATGACACGCAACAATGTTCGAAGAGCCTTAGCAGTCATACCCTCCCGGCCGATCACCATACCCATATCCTTCGGATTCACATCAAGCGTGATCAGTACGCCCATCTCGTCGATCTTCCTTTCAACCTTCACATCATCGGGATTGTCCACGAGCATCCTGACAACATACTCAATGAACTCCTTATCCTTCATAGCGTCTGTCATAATCGTACGACACGGTTTAATGCTGCTTATAACTGGAAGAAACCAGAAGACCTCTTCCGTGTGAAATCATACCACGCACATGCTACACCTTGCAAGACTCATGCCGCTGTCAACACTTTTCCACCTTCACCAACCTGATCGAGGCGGATAGAAAGAAGCTGTGAAACACCATCATCTCCCATGGTAACGCCGTAAATGAGTCCGGCTTGCGACATGGTTTCGCGATTATGCGTGATAGCGATAAATTGCGTGCGTTCAGAAAGTTCATGAAGCATTTTGGAGAAACGGCGGGAATTCGCTTCGTCCAATGCCGCCTCCACTTCATCAAGCACCGCGAACGGCGGCGGATTGTGCGAAATAATCGCAAAGAGAAGCGCGAGCGATGTAAGAGAGCGCTCACCGCCAGAAAGCATGGAAAGATTCGTGATCTTCTTGCCGGGCGGACACACGAATATTTCAATACCGGATTCATCATCCTGGCTATTTTCTCCTTCCTGCTCTTCGACAACACTATCGCTATCAGCCAACGCATCAGATGCCGAGCGGCGCTTCTTAATCTTTACGATCTCAAGCTCGGCGCGGCCACCTCCGAATATTATTTTGAAATATGCTTCAAATTTCTTACGAATCTCAGTGAATGCCGCTTGAAAAGCATGATCAATCTTCTGATCAATTTCACGAAGCACCGTTTGGAGTGACTCTATGGCAGCCTTCAAATCGGAAGACTCACGCGTCAAAAACAAGAATCGTTCTTCGGTCTCCCGATATTCTTCAACAATAAGCGGGTCAATGGTGCCGATATGTTCAACCTCTACCTTGAGGCGTGCGATTTCCCGTTCCATGCGTTCACGCTCAACCGGCGTGGTCCCGTCATATGCAAGGTCATCAACGCCAAGCGAGAGCTCTTCATGCACCATGTTGACCAGATCTTCTTCACGGACTTCAACACGAGCCAAACGAACTTTCACTTCATTGAGCTGATCTTTGAGACGCGTCAATTGATAACCTTTTTCACGCCATTCTTTCTCTTTTGCAAAAAACGTATCACGAGCAGAACGTCCGGCTTCACGCATGGCCGACAAAGCGGTTTCTTTTATCGAAAGCTCCTGATGTATCTCTTCAAGACGATGGTTCAGTGCAGATTTTTCCTCAGCAAACCGGGCCAAGCGAGCATCGCTCGCCTGCTTCTCTTCGGGCGGCAAAGCGATAACTTTTTTCTCCTTGACGCTTCCCTGTCCAGCCTTTTCATCGAGATCGTGAAGCTTCTGTTTCACGACTTGTGCAAATTCCCGAATATCCTGAAGTTCTTCAAGCTTCTCAACATGCTCTATGCGACGAATAAGCTTTTCCTGATCCGATCCGATTTCATTCAAAGCGGCTCTGACATAATTCAGATCAACAGGAATCACTCGGACCACCTCCTGTTCTTTCTGTTTCTCTTTCTCAATTTCGATTCTGCCATCCAGAATACTCCTATCGCGCAAAAGTGTATTCGCCTCATTCTGAAGCTTTGAAAGCACAGACGCCATTGTCTCTTCTTCGTTCCGATCTTCCATCGATTTCGACACTTCAGCCACTTCTTTCTGAAGCGCTTCAGTTTCGATCTCAAGACGAGACACCTGTTCCTGAGCAGTATCACGTTCCCGCGCAAGCGTACCACGTTCCCCTTGAAAACTATGCCATAAGAAACCATACAATAAAAGCTGTTTTTCGCGGAGTTTTGCAGCGATATCTTTTCCCTGCGACGCTTTTTCAGCCTGGCGTCGAAGATTTTTCAGATGTGGTTCAATCTCAGCGGTAAGCGCATCGACACGAACAAGGTTTTCTTTCGTACTCTCAAGCTTACGGAGAGAACGTTCCTTCTCAATCTGGTATTGTTTCACTCCAGCCGCATCCTCGAAGATAGCGCGCCGCTCAGTAGGCGATGCATTCAAAACGGCATCGCTCATACCCTGTGTGATGACACAATAGCTATCCTTGCCGATGCCGGCTTTCGCCAAAAGATCAACGATGTCCATGAGTCTGACATGCGATCCGTTGATAAGATACTCACTCTCACCGCTTCGATAAATCTTGCGCGTGATAGAGACTTCAGCGAATTCAATCGGAATACGCTTATCAGAATTATCGAAATACATCGTCACAGATGCCGTTCCGAGGCGCGATTTCTTATCCGTACCGGCGAAGATGACATCTTCTGATTTTTTACCGCGCAAGTTCTTGAGCGATTGTTCGCCAATTGCCCAACGAATGGCATCGGCTACGTTAGATTTCCCAGAACCGTTCGGACCGACAATCGCCGTAATGCCGCATCGACCGCCATCGACAATGGAGCACTCGGGCAAAAAATCCAACACCATCTTATTGGCGAAGGATTTAAATCCACTGATTTCGAGTTTCTTTAAATACATTTTCGAAAAAATATCATACAATCTATTTCTATCATATACGAACACAAAGAAATGCACTCTATACATCCCTTTGCATGTATCATACATGACACCGCACACTGACAGTATACTGGAAAAAAGCCAAAAAGAAAAAGGGGGCGCTTTTCACGCCCCTTTCCATGACAACTCATCATTTTGACCCGTCTTTGTCATTTGTTGGCTTATTCACATCCTTTGACGGTAATCCTCCGTTGATATTTTTCATACGGATATCATCAATAAACGGAATAAACAGCGCCAGCAATAACAACGACAGGATACACCAACTGAGAATACTCAAGACATCTTCATTCATGTTTCTCTCCTTTCACAAAAAAGAACTGCCAGCATGCTAACAGATGCTTCAGATAAAATCAATCTCCTACAAAAAAGGAAGCTGCTTCGAAAGCAACTTCCATAACTGGTAGGTTCACCAGAAAAAAACTTCAACAAGAAAGCTGATTGATAACATGCTGCAAGAACTTGTCTGACATCCTTTGACATTCATTAAATGTCTGTGAACCAAGATGACTGATGCCTTTTCCGAGCGGGACTGCTCCATATATAATCGCATAATCCAACGCCGCTTCGCTGGGATGCTCTCGATAATTCGCATAACTGATACCGCCACGTTCCTCATACCAGCGGTATGTTTCCTGTCCGACACGGCACAAACCATCATGTGCCGCCTGCCGTAACTCATCGATTGTTACATCACCGGCACGGAATGCTTGTCGAACGACATCGATCTGATCATCATCAATATCACCGATGAAGATCTCGAGATATTGAACGCCAAGTCCGCGTTCAACCAACATGAGAATCTCCTGGCGTGACAACGCTAACATTCCGTGTCGTTTTCCTCTGCCGAAAAACGATAAAACAAACGCAGCCAAAACGCCCACAGCAATGACAATCCCTATGACTGCTCCTGCTATACCGATTCCCGACAACGCTTCTTCAAACTGCATGCTTTCCCCTTTCATGAACGACATCATTACCAGCGCGGCGACGCACAAAACAATCCCATGCGTAGCACATTACCGGAATCAAAAACACCAAACACACTTCCAGAACAATCTCATACACGAGCTTCATGTCGATTTCCTTCCTCATAAATGTTAAAGAAACCGTTCCTATCATACCATTTTTTATAAAAAAGTCAATAAGAAATTTCCACAAAAAAACGGAGTACTGACATACCCCGTTGCTTCTTCTGTGGTTCAGCCTTCACGCACACCGGCGATTCGCACCGCCACAATCGGAAGGTTCACGATGTTCCGGCACAAACAAGCCTTCTTCCACAGGGACGATGAGATAACGTACAGAAACATCCGTCATCGCCACTGACAGATGCGGAAACCGCTGCCGAACGCACTGGCCGATGTCGTTATAGGACAAATACCCGATTTTAACCAGAAAACCCAGCAATTTCCGGTCGCAATCATCGTCTCCGACCGATACGCTACCGTCCGGTTTCTCGTACAAACGATTCCGTAAAATCGATTTGAACATCAGCCGCACAACACCCTTCAAACTCTTTTTCATCACATTGCCCTCCAGAGCAAAATACCAACGAACAAGATGACAATCCCTACCAACCTTTGGCCTGCAACGCCTTCTTTGCTGCATCACGCTGAGCGTCCTGTTTCGAAGGACCTTCGCCTTCTGCTGCTTTCTCTTCACCCAAAAATACACCAGCAAGAAAATGTCGATCGTGATCCGGTCCCCACTCGCGGAGCACTCGATAGCTCGGCGTCACACCGACTTTTTCCTGTGCCATCTCCTGGAAACGGCTCTTCGGATCAGTATATAGCTCCTGATCGAGTACTTCCTGCATATGAGAAATCACATGCTTCAAAATAAACTCCGATGCCGCGTCATATCCTTGATCGAGATAGATGGCGCCGATGATGGCTTCCATGGCATTGGCGATAAGATAGTTCCGAGCGCGACCGGTATCCTTGGATTCACCGCGGCTCATAAGCAGAAAATCTTGAACACTCAAATCCTGCCCGATCTTCGCAAGCATATCACCATTCACAAGTGCTGCGCGATAACTGGTCAATTCACCTTCCGGATTATCGAAGCGATCGAACAGATAACGTGTCACGACGAGTTCCAGTACCGCATCACCCAAGAATTCCAGACGCTCATTATGCGGAAATGCATAATTGCGATGTTCATTCAAATACGAACGATGCGTCAACGCTTCCTGAAAAAGATCGGTATTTCCGATGGATATACCGAGCTTCCCCTTGAGTTGTTCCGTATCGACACGATTCGGCATAAACGTCACGATAGCATATAAATCCCCGTAGCCCTTGAGAAAAGAGCCCTTACGGGCTCTCTCATTCGGCATGGGCTGCCCGCTGCTCTTCGGCAGTTTTCATCGCTTCTTGTGTCTTCTGTTCCTGAGCGCTTTCAAGCTGTTCTTGCTCTTCAAGCTTCTTCTTGTGATTCTCGGAAATATCATCTTTCATCGGTTCTCCCATTTCACGATAAATCGTGCCAAGCACACCATTCACGAACCGAGCGCTTGAATCGCTACCGAATGTTTTTGCGAGTTCAATCGCTTCATTGATAGCCACTTTCGGCGGAACTTCATCGTAATTTCCGAACATAAGTTCGTAAATGCCGAGACGCAATATATTTCGATCAATAGCAGTCACTTGTTCCAATGGCCATTCAGGCGCGCACTTCTCAATGAGCTTATCAATGGTTGAGCGTTCGCGGAGCGTTCCTTCAACCAAGTGATCAGCAAAAACCGCATCCTCAAGTCCGGGAGCGAATTCAGCAATATTGCGTTTCACGATTGCAAGAGCCGAATCGTCATGTTTCCCCTGAAAATCCCACTCAAAAAGGGACTGCATAGCGACCGATCTCTGAAGATGCCTGTTTGCCATTTTTTTTGTTTTTCCGATCCTCTCCGCCCGCAAAGGCGAGGAGGCGAATTACTTAGCCGCTTTCACTTTCGGAGCGGCGCCTTTCACTTCTTTCCCTTTGTACGTCCCACACTCAGGGCAGGCACGATGCGAAAGCACGCGCGCTTTGCACTTAGGACACTCTTGAGTATTCACCAAAGCGACATCATACTGCTTACGAGCGCGATCACGTCGCTGACGGGTATGTCTCTGTTTCGGCAATGCCATAAATATCGTTCTTAGACGGAATTATCCAATAGAGACAATCTATCATCTTTTTGCCATTTTGACAAGAGTCTACCAGAAAAACAGCCGGCCAACCGGAAGAATAAGCCTATCAGGATGATTTCAGTTCTGTTTCCGTCTCAAAAGAGCGCTAAACCGCCTATTCACATTTTCCGGGATAGCAAGCTCCACCGGACGGAATGAACGCCGATGGATCGGGCAAGGTCCCAAATGTCGGAGCGCATCCATATGAGCCTTAGTGCCGTAACCTTTATGTTCAGTGAATCCATATCCTGGATACTCTTTCTCATATGCTATCATCATCCTATCACGCGTCACCTTGGCGATGATCGATGCTGCCGCAATCGACTTTACGATGCCATCTCCACCGATGATCGATTCTTGACGATACGAACAGTTCGGAATTGCCTGATTGCCATCGACCAACAAATATGCCGATCCAGCCGCCTGGCGCGGCAATTTCTTCATAAGCTCTCCGAGAGCCGCTTTCATCGCTATGAATGTCGCTTCAAGGATATTCACCCGATCGATCGTTTCTGACGAAATGATACCGATACCCGTCTCAAAATGTTCATGAATGAGATCGAAAATCTTCTCACGCTGCTTCTCTGATAATTTCTTCGAATCGCGAATGAGCGCGAACTCTTTTTCCAGCTCCACGGGAATAACAAAATCCGGGTCCTTAAACCAGACCGCCGCTGCCACTACCGGCCCTGCGAGCGGACCGCGGCCGACCTCATCGATTCCGATGATATACCGATGACCGAGCAAGCTCCTATAACGCTCCGTATTGAAAGTTGTCTTCTCCATAATCATAGTATACACTATCGATATACGTTTCCCTGCAAAATCCGAGGCGCAAGCCGGATAATGAGGGAATCTATCACTATGACAATATTCCGATTCCTATCATTCTTTTCGCCTTTATTTTGATTGGCGTTTTTAATTTCCTGAAATCATGTCTTTCACCCATCTCCACGTCCACTCCCACTACTCCCTTCTCACCGCGCTCCCTCGAGTCGATGACCTTTTGAAGCGCGCGCAAGAACTCGGGATGACCTCACTCGCGCTTACCGACACCTCTGCCATGTACGGCGCTGTCGAATTCTATATGCATGCCAAGGACTACGGCATCAAACCGATCATCGGTGCAGAAATCTTCGTCTGCAAAGACCTCAGAAGCAAAAACAATACTTCCGAAGACAAGAGACGGCATCAATTAGTCCTACTCGCCAAAAACGAAACGGGGTATAAAAACCTCATGAAAATCATCTCGACCGCCCAACTGGAAGGATTCTACTATAAGGCTCGAGCAGACAAAAATCTTCTCAGACAGTACAGCGAAGGCCTCATCGCCTTGTCAGGATCAATGCAAGGCGAAGTGCCATCCGAAGTGATTTATGGCAACTACGAGCGCGCAAAAATGGCAGCGCTCGAATACGAAGATATCTTCGGAAAAGGAAATTTCTATCTCGAGCTCGGACCGCATACCGATATCGAAAACCAGGTGGCTGCCAACCAAGGTCTCGTACAGATATCCCGCGAAACCGACATTCCAGTTGTCGCAGCTGTTGATGTCCATTATGTCAAAAAGGAAGATGCCGCTATCCAGGATATTCTCTTTTGCATACGCGACAGCAAAAAAGTGACGGATACCGAGCGTTTCAGTATGAAAAATCTCGACCTGTCGCTCCGTTCCGCCGAAGACATGAAACAGATATTCCACGACATTCCGGAAGCTTTGGAAAATACGCAAAAAATCGCTGACGCCTGCAATGTCTCCATCAAACTCGGCGAGAACCAATTGCCATCATTTCCCCTCCCGGAAGGGGTAACTGCTGACGGCATGCTCCGCGAACTCTGCGAAACCGGACTGACAAAACGTTTTCCTGGGCAGAAAATCACGGATGAACAACGCAAGCGCCTCGAATACGAACTTTCAGTCATTGAAAAAACCGGATTCGCTTCATACTTTCTTATCGTCCAGGATTTCGTCAACTGGGCCAAAGATGCCGGTGTCATGGTCGGTCCTGGACGTGGTTCAGCTGCTGGCTCTTTTGTCGCATACCTCGCAGGAATCACCGATCTCGATCCTATCAAATATGATCTCCTTTTTGAACGCTTCCTCAATCCGGAACGTATTTCCATGCCTGATGTCGATATGGACTTCGCAGACGATCGGCGTGAGGACGTGCTTGATTATGTCCGAAGAAAATATGGGAACGATCACGTCGCTCAGATCATCACGTTCGGTACCATGGCAGCCCGCGGTTCCATCCGTGACGTCGGTCGCGCGCTCGGCATGCCACTCGCGCTCTGCGATCAAACAGCGAAGATGATCCCTATGTTTTCTTCCATCCAAGAAGCACTCGATGAAGTTCCCGAACTCAAGGAGCGCTATGAGAATGATCCGGAAGTCAAGCGACTCATCGATGCGGCTAAGAACATCGAAGGTTTGGCACGACATACCTCCATGCACGCTTGCGGTGTCGTCATCACTAAAGATCCTGTCACCGAATATACGCCGCTCCAACGAGTCGCTAGTTCTGAAAACGGAGTCGTCACCCAGTATGCCTCTTCTACCAAAGCGAATGCTGTCGAAAAGATCGGACTTCTCAAGATGGACTTCCTCGGTTTGAAGAACCTCACTATCATGCAGAACACTCTCCGCATCGTACGCGCGCTCGGAAAGCTTGATGCGCTCGCGGAACAACTCGGCCTCGATGCAAAAACCGCATCCATTGCCGACATCATGAGCCGACTTCCGCTCGATGACGAAGCAGCATACACAATCCTCCAAGAAGCACGCACTACCGGCGTCTTCCAGCTCGAATCGACTGGCATGAAACGCTATCTGAAACAGCTCAAACCGTCTGTCTTTGAAGATATCATCGCTATGGTCGCCCTCTATCGTCCGGGACCAATGGATTATATTCCTGACTTCATCGCCGGAAAACATGGGACAAAAACCGTCAAATATCTCCATCCAAAGCTCGAACCAATCCTTCGCAATACGTACGGTGTCGCTGTCTATCAGGAACAGCTCATGCAGATCGCACGTGATCTAGCAGGCTTCTCGCTTGGTGAAGCAGACGTGCTTCGCAAAGCGGTCGGAAAAAAGATCAAAGAACTCGTTGCAGAACAGCGCGAAAAATTCATCGAAGGCTGCGAGAAGACCGGGGTCGGAAAAAAGATTGGGGAACAGGTTTTCGCCTTCATCGAACCATTCGCCGGATACGGTTTCAACCGTTCACATGCCGCTTGCTATGCGCTTATCGGCTATCAAACCGCTTATCTCAAAGCCCACTACCCTGCCGAATTCATGGCCGCTCTCCTCACAAGCGATCAGCACGACTCAGACCGCGTCGCCATCGAAGTCCATGAAGCGCGCGAAATCGGCATCGAAGTCCTGCCTCCCTCCATCAATGAGAGTTTCGAGGACTTCGCAGTCATCGTTGGTGATGACGGGAAAGAACGCATCCGTTTCGGACTGAACGCTATAAAGAATGTCGGCTCAGTCTGTGCCGCCGAAACCGTCCGTGCCCGAAAAGCAGGCGGCAAATTCCAATCGCTTGAAGATTTCGTTGAGCGCGTACAGACGAAAGATCTGAACAAACGCTCACTCGAATCACTTGCCAAAGTCGGTGCACTCGAAGATTTCGGTGAACGCCAACAGCTCCTCAAAAATCTCGATGCTATTCTCAAACATGCCAAAAACTTAAAAGCGATAGCTGATACACACGCGGACAGTCTCTTTGGCGGCATGGCTATGCCCGAAACAAAGATCAAGCTCATCAAGTCCCATCCAGCCTCCAAAAAAGAACGGCTCAATTGGGAAAAGGAGCTTCTCGGCCTCTACGTCAGCGACCATCCCATCGCGGAATATCAGGACTATCTCAATCGCACAGCCATACCTATCCACGATATCGAAAAACAATCCGACGGCGCCCGCATCCGCATCGGCGGCATCATATCATCAGTACGTAAAGCCACCACCAAGACTGGCAACACGATGTTCTTCATCGGTCTCGAAGATACCACTGGCCATATCGAACTTCCTGTTTTTGGTCGGACCGCTGAACGGACTGACGGCTCATGGGTTGAAGGCGAGATCGTCGTTGTGGATGTACGCATCACTTCAAAAGACGGCCAGCTCCGAGCTTCAGCCGAAGGCGTTGAGCGCCTTTCGCAGCGTGATGTCGAGCAATTCGCACGAGCCGAAGCCACACGTGCGAAAATCGCCCAAGAAGAATCGTCCCGAAAGAACACCGAACGCAGCTCCATCATTATCACCGTCAAATCGGATGCTCCACCCAAGATTATCGAAACGCTTTCTCGAGTTTTGCGCATGCTTCCAGCCGGCCCTTACCGCGTTTCTGTCCGCATCCAAGGAGCGACTATCGAAACAGCCTTTTCCATTGCTGCTCTTCCCAAGGATCTCGAAGACCTCAAGATTATCGAAGGAGTCGCATCAGTCGACCATTGACCCGGCCTTGTTCCTATGGATAACGACCTGCCAAAACTCATCATTATCATCGGTCCGACATCGGCTGGAAAATCAGATCTTGCCATCGCGCTCGCCAAACGCTCTGAAGGCGAAATCATCTCAGCTGACAGCCGGCAAGTCTATCGCGGAATGGATATCGGAACCGGGAAAGTCCCAAAAGATTTTTCTGAAAAAAACCGAGGTGAATACCTCTCGGAAGGGATTATCCATCATCTGATCGACATCGCTGATCCGAAAGAAGACTACAACGTCTCACATTTTGTTCATGATGCAAAAGAAGCGATAGCGGATATCCGAAGACGCGGTAAGCTACCCATCATCTGCGGCGGAACGCATTTCTGGATCGAAGCGCTTCTCTCGGGCAATACGCTGCCTGCCGTGAAACCAGACCCAACACTTCGTGCAGCACTCAACAAACATTCTACTGAAGAACTTTTCGTTTTACTCGAAGAAAAGGATCCTGCCCGTGCCGCTTCGATAGATAAGCACAATAAAATACGCTTGATACGGGCCATTGAGATCATAGAAACGCTTGGAAAAGTTCCTCAGCTTCAGAAAAAACAGCAATCGAGAATCGAGAATCGAGATACTCTGATTATTGCTTTGGTGCCAGACAAGAAAATCCTCCATGAAAGGATTGCGAAGCGTCTCGAAAAACGGATTGCGGAAGGCATGATTGAAGAGGTCGAACGCCTCCACACGGAAGGAATCAGCTGGGAACGGCTCGAAAGTTTCGGGCTCGAATACCGCCACATCGCTCTCTTCCTACAAAAAAAGATTTCCCGCGAAAAAATGCTCGTGGAGCTCGAGATGGAAATCCGTCGATACGCCAAACGCCAATTCACTTTTCTCCGTCGCATGGAACGCTCCGGACTCCCTATCTTCCACGCCTCCAACCTCAACGACGCTCTCTCGTACATATCGGGAAATATACGTACCTCGTTACGTAACAAAATACGTAACACTATGCATATTGCGTTGGATCATATCCGAAAAAACCTCCGCGGATATATCGATATATGAAGCTGAAATCCCATTGCCTTTACTGGAAAATTCGCCTATACTGGCGTCAGCGATCAAACCGTTAATTATGCAATCCCTATGGATTTCGAAAAACCACCGCTCCATGCTCAAGAGATAGAAGAACGGGAAAAAGCGGAAAAGGCAAAAGAAGCAGAAGCCCCTTCCTCTGGACCAGATTCGATTGAACAACACGAATCCTCCAAAGGAATGGAAAGAGATGAAGCGACCGGAGAGCCATTACCGGAAAAAGAGCTCGGCGCTGCTCATCCTGCATCAACAGAAGTCCCTGAAAATGAAACCGCTGAAAAACCAGTGGCAACATCGCTGCAACACGCTGGAGAAGGCAGCATTGTTGATGGTGAATTAAGCGAAGACATCAAGATAGCGCAGACAGGCATCGCACCAGAAAAACTCCAAGCTGTCGATAACTTCAGAGGACGCGTGGCTGCAGTACAGGAACGAGCAACAGACATAGCTGCAGCAAAAGAATCATCTGATGAGAAAACCGCATCACTCGAAAAAGCTATCAAAGAAGCAGCTGATGGACTGAAACAAGAGAATCTCTCAGCCCTTGATTGTGAAAGACTCCTCAATAATCTCAGCGTCGACCTGGTTGCACAACTCGGAGTAACAGGTTACGGAAGTGCGTCTTGGGTAAATGATACCGCTGGATTAAAAGAAGCTCATGACATAGCAGAACGTATACGCACTGAAATAGCACATCGAGGAATAGAGCGCCTAAGAAGCGGCCAAGAGAAGGAACTGGATGATTCTACACGCGCCAGACTGACTCATCTCTTCATGCCGTTTGAAGAAAATCATCGCATTGTATGATGCGTAAGATGTGACAATACACACAACTCTCAAGCAGACATCTTTCAAAAAAATCAGATCTTTACTCTAAAAAATATCAAAACACGGGATTCCAGTAATCCCGTGTTTTATTTTCTTACCCCCTCCAAGCGAGGCTACGCAAGACGCTTCTTGAGAAGCTCCATCACTATCGGCGGATTGGCTTTTCCTTTCGTCTCTTTCATAACCTGCCCCATGAGAAACTGGAGCGCGTTCTGCTTGCCAGCTTTAAAATCCGCGACAGATTGTTCATTGTGCTCAAGTACCTGATCGACAACCTTCTCAAGCTCACCCTGGTCCGAGACCTGTCCCAAATTGAGACGTTCCACAATATGTGACGGATCGTTATCACCGCCTTTATACATCTCGGCGAGTACAGTCTGCGCTGCGCTCGAGTTGATTTTGCTATCCGCAACCAATCCAATGAACTCAGCATAATTCTCGGGCGTCACCGGGAAGTCACTGATGCACTGTCCGTTTTCAGAAAGACGCTTACGCACTTCAGTCAAAAGATAATTGCATGCCAATTTCACCGCTCGATCGACAGAGGCAACAATTTCTCCGCTTCCGATCTTTTCGGAAATTTCACTCGCTACCGCCTCAAAATATCCCGAAAAATCCTTATCTTCTGTCAATATGGCGACATCAGCCGCTGGCAAAGCATATTCAGAAACGAACCGTTCAGACTTCGCGTCCGGCAATTCCGGCAATGATCGGCGCAGCTCTTCGATGGAATCTTCCGTAAACTCAAACGGCGGAATATCCGGCTCTGGAAAATAACGATAATCATGCGCCGATTCCTTCTTACGCTGCGATACTGTTGCCTGCTTTCCTTCGTCCCAACCTCTGGTTTCTTGTACGATGCTTTCTCCGGCTTCAAGCGCCTCGGTCTGGCGCCTAATCTCATATTCGATAGCCCGTTCGACTGTTTTGAAAGAATTAAGGTTCTTAATTTCCACCTTGGTTCCGGACAAACGATCCGCATCTTCTGGATACAGCGAAATATTCACCTCACAACGCATCTGTCCTTTCTCCATATCGGCATCAGAAACATCGAGATACCTGAGCGTCTGCCTCAACTTCTGGCAAAATGCTCGCGCATCTTTTCCTGTCGAAAAATCCGGTTCCGTGACAAGTTCCATAAGCGGTACGCCAGCCCGATTGAAATCAACCAGCGTATGGGCGGCGCCAGTCGGATGCATCGATTTTCCCGTATCTTCTTCCAGATGGATACGTGTGATATGGAACTCTTCACCATGTATGCGCATAACGCCCCGTTCACAGAACGGCTCATCATATTGCGATATCTGATATCCTTTCGGAAGATCCGGATAAAAATAATTCTTGCGATCAAACTTCGATGTGAGGCGAAGCGAACAGCCAAGCGCGAGCCCAACTCGCTGCACCGCTTCGATAGCGGCGCGATTCGGTACTGGCAATGTTCCCGGCTGACCTGTACATACTGGACAGATATGCGTATTCGGCTCAGCCTCAAGGCCGAGACCATTCTTGCATCGGCAGAACATTTTCGAAGCTGTCTTGAGTTCCGCATGGACTTCCATGCCTATGGTTACGCCATATTTCATATCATCAGAACGTTATGCATTCAATAAGCCCCTGTACTCCCGAACCCCCTGTCTCCTCGTATCGTAGCATCAATTTCGGACACTTCGCAAACTTCAAGAAGCTCAACCTTTTGGATGAGAAGCTGTGCGATCTTCGATCCTTGTTCAATACGATACGGCTCTGAGGACAAATTGATGACGATAGCCTGGATTTCTCCGCGATACGACGCATCAATGACTCCTCCCATCGTTTTCAGTCCTGCTTTCAATGCCAAGCCTGATTTATCCCAAATCAAGCCGGCATATCCAAACGGAATCACCATCGCGATACCGGTTTTTATCGCCCGCCGTTCGCCTGGTTCAAGTACGCAATCTTCGACAGCATACAGATCCAACCCTGCATCATCCGCATGTGCACGTGTCGGCAACTTGGCTTCCGGTACTATTTTTTTCACATCAAGCCTCATAAGACATTTCTCACAATTGAAATGATATTTTCCGACACTTCTTCGATGCTCTGATTCGCATCCACCCGGCTCCACCCATACCGTTCCTGAAGCAACAGGTGGAAATTCTTGCAGATGCTTATCTTCTCATTGGCCATTTCATTCCGATGCCCAGCCTCGATGGACGTATCAAAACGATGTCCATGCATCAAAATGCAGAGGTCCGGCCGATACAAATCTTCGTTGATTGTTTCAAGATATTCAAGATCTGCACCCCATGCCAATCCCCATGCAATACCGGTACCGACATAATCCTCTGCTACAATCCATTCTCCAGCCGCAAGACGCTTTTTCAATGTTCCTTCATAATCCTTCCGATTCTGCACATATTTCATCTGCAGCTCTTCAGTCGAAATTCCATTGTTTACACGAAATTCCGGGTCGCGCAAATACTGATATATGAACGGTCCAGTCGGTTCCAGATCATATACGGGATACTTAAGATGATTTGCCTGTTTGCCACACTCCTGTAAAAACTTCACCAGAAGCTCGACTTGTGTTGTCTTGCCGATACCATTGATACCGTATATTGTGATAAGTTTTCCTTCCATATGAAACCATTCTTTCTCATGTCAATCCTTGATGTTCTGAAGCTCAGTGATAATGCGGTCCGTTTGGGCATACAATTCTTCAAGCGTTCCATCGTTATTAACAATGTATTGAGCATCAACACGGAGCGGCGGAATGGTGATTTCCGTCTCAAGCAGATGATCCTGCTTGAATTCCTCGAATGTTTTCGTCTGATCATCGGCATTCTGACGCCTTCCGATAAGACGCTCATAACGACGCTGCATATCCGCCTCGACATAGATAAGCGTGAATTCCGGCAGCTTTTTGACAAGATCGATATCCGATACGCGTCGGATACCATCAATCACCACTAACGCATGATTCTCTCGCTTAGCATCATTCTCTATCACATGAGCCAAAATATCTTCGCCGAACGCCTTGCGAAGGGCATGTGAAAGACCTGCCAAATTCTTGCGCACCTGTGGAAGATGCAGGCGGTCCAAGATATCGCGCAACACATCGGAAAATCGAAACTGTTTCGCGCCATACTTCTCGACGAGATATTTTGTTACTGTGTCCTTTCCAGATGCCATTTCTCCTGTCACTCCAAGAATAATTTTCTTTTCCATGCCGATATTCCTTTCAAGAGTTACGAATGAAAATCTGTATGTTCCATTATCCATCGATGTCTCACTGACAATCCGCGTAAAATCATCATATTCCGGAAAAAACGTGTCAGCTTCATACTCACCCTCCACGAGGGTCAGATACAGCCGATCTGCCATCGGGATGAACTGTTTGTAAATACTTGCGCCGCCGATGATGAATATCTCTTCTTGTTCAGCCTCTCTCGCCTTTGCTAGCGCCTCATCAATCGATTGCACGACAACACAACCTTCAGGTGCGAAACTCGGTGTCAACGAAAGAACGATATTCGTCCGATTCGGCAACGGTCGGCCAATCGAACGATATGTATTCTCTCCCATCACGATCGCATGTCCGCTCGTCAA
>DBUA01000054.1:6841-12683 GCA_002307715.1 Candidatus Moranbacteria bacterium UBA1302 | reverse complement strand
AGGCTGATTCTTGGTTCTTTCATGTTTTTTATCATACCTTACTTTTGACTTTTTTTCCAAAGAAAAAGGCCGTTCTACGTAAGAAACGGCCAGAAAACGATTTTACACTGCAATCGGCGCCTTGATGGCATCATGCGGATCATAACCCTCAAGACGGAAATCATCGATCGTGAAAGCGAAGATATTCTTCACCTCAGGATTGATGATCATCTTCGGGAGTGCTCGCGGTTCACGAGAGAGTTGCGTTGCCGCCTGTTCGAAATGATTGCTATAAATATGCGTATCTCCGCCCGTCCAGACGAACTCTCCAGGTTTAAGATCACACACCTGTGCCATCATCATCGTAAGGAGCGCGTACGAAGCAATGTTGAACGGCACACCAAGGAACGTGTCGCAGCTCCGCTGATACAGCTGGCACGACAGTTTGCCATCCGCCACGTAGAACTGAAAGAGGCAGTGGCACGGCGGAAGACCGGACTTAGCCATCTCCTCGATATCGGCAACATTCCAAGCTGAGACAATCATACGACGCGAATCAGGAGATTTCTTGATCTGCTCCATGACCTGTGTGATCTGATCGATATGCCGGCCATCCGGAGCGGGCCACGAGCGCCACTGGTACCCGTACACGGGTCCGAGCTCGCCGTATTCCTTGGCGAACGCCTCATCGGACTTGATCTTCGCAAGGAAATCAGCCATCTTCGCATTCCATTCGTCCGACCCGGTCGCGGGCACTGTCTGCCCGGTCTTCTGGAGATACGCCTTAAACGGCCATTCGTCCCAGATGTGCACATCGCGATCGACGAGATACTTGATATTTGAATCTCCACGAAGGAACCAGAGCAGTTCTTCGGTGATACCACGCGTGAACATCTTCTTGGTCGTCATGAGCGGAAAGCCCTCCGACAGATCGAATCGCATCTGGTAGCCGAATACGCTCTTCGTGCCGGTCCCGGTCCGATCGGTCTTCGCTGCTCCATGCTCCATGATGTGCCGCAAAAGATCCAAGTATTGCTTCATATATGATTCTCATCTCAGAAAGATGCCAAGGAAAGAACTTTCCCCTCCTATATTGATTTTAACATACCGTACATAAACCAACAAATGGCTCTAGAAAAAGAAAACTCCCACTATTGGGAGGTTTTCTTCTTGGTCTTCGCTGCTTTTCCAAAATTGAGATGCATCTTGGAGGCGACCGGCTTCGTATCGCCGTAGTATTTGCTATTGAGCCCTGCTGATCCGTACGGCTTCTCGCATGGGCTCGAGAGGTATTCGAAGGCCATCTGCCCGATCGGCATCTTGTAATAGAGCTTGATCGGGAGGCGTCCGGCATTGTAGAGCTCGAGCGTCATCTTAAGTGAATTGCCCGGATCGAGATAACCAGCCGTTGTATGGATAATGAGACCGAGACGCCCAAGCGAACTCTTACCCTCGAGACGGCCGACAAGCTTACCAGAAACACCAGTCTCCTCATAGATAAGACCAAGCGCAAACTCATTCGGATGAAGGATGAACGCTTCGTTCTCTTTGATCTCAACCGGCTTCATAAGATTCTTCACCGGAGCCTTCGGATCAATAACGAAATGCTTGGACGTATCGAACACGAGGAAATGCTTGTCGAGATGGAGATCAACGCTCGCCGGCTGCACGTATTCCTTTTTGAATGGACGAAGCGTTATCTCTCCCGCCTTAATCTCTTTCTTGATGTCATGGTCTGATAAGATCATATGGTTCTCATTGCTTGCGAATACGTAGTCGGGGATCCATGCCTCTCTGAAAAGCGTGCTCCTTGAAGAAAAAACAGGCCGAGGCCTGTTTTCTTTGGACGCTTAGAGCTGCACGCGCAGACTCGGACCCATCGTCGAACAAAAAACGATCGACTTGATGAATTTTCCCTTAGAATTATCGGATTTCGACTTGAGGAGCGCTTCGCGGAATGTCTGATAATTCTCAAGGAGTTCCTCAGCCTTAAACGATGCTTTACCGATCACTTGATGGACATTGGCAGAGTCATCATTCTTGAAGCTGATCTTCTTACCTTTCTTGAGCATCTCGACCGCCTCCTTAATTTTCGGGGTTACGGTCTCAGTCTTCGGCGACGGCATCATACCTTTCGGCCCGAGGATCTTTGCGATGACAGCGAGTTTTGGCATCATCTCCGGTGTCGCCAAAAGCACGCTAAAAGCCTGCCCCGCTACGACCTTACCGTTCTTGATATCAGCAATCAACTCTTCACCGCCGATGATATCCGCATCAGCCTCTTCAGCTTCTTTCTCTTTGGTAGAAGTCACGACAGCAACCTTCTGCATGCGTCCTGTGCCATACGGCAAGACAACCGTTGCACGAACCATCTCGTCAGTCTTCTTAGCATTAATCCCAAGACGGACATGGACTTCGACAGACTCATCGAATTTAGTCAGCTTGTGCTCTTTGATGAAAGCGATTGCTTCTTCCGGAGCATACTCTTTCTTTATATCAAGCTTCTCAGCGACACCACGATAATTCTTTCCGTGCTTCATATGATTCCGTACGTGGTATGAACGAGCCTTACGACTCTCCCACATATCAATTGATTATAATTCTTACAAAATAGCTAATCGACAACTTTGATTCCCATCGAGCGAGCAGAACCAGCGATGATCTTGGCTGCGGCGTCGATATCGTTCGCATTGAGATCCGCCATTTTCTTTTCTGCAATCTCACGCACCTGTGCCATTGTTACCTGGCCTGCCTTATCCTTGAGCGGATTCGCAGCAGCCTTCGTGATACCGGCCGCTTTTTTAAGCAGATCAGACGCCGGAGAAGTCTTGAGTACGAATGTGAACGTGCGATCCTCATACACCGTAATCTCGGCCGGGACAATATCACCCATGCGCTCTTTCGATGCTTCATTGAACTTGGTGCAAAACTCCTGAATATTGAGGCCGTGCTGTCCGAGAGCCGGGCCGACTGGAGGAGCCGGATTAGCCTTGCCTGCAGCGATTTGGAGCTTAATGATTGTCTTGATTGCTTTTGCCATAATATTCTTTCATGGTACCGGGCAAGAAACTTGGAAATGCCCGGGTGCTGATTATCTACCGCTTATGCTTTCTTCACTTGGAGGAAATCCAATTCAACTGGCGTCTCGCGACCGAAAATGGAAACAAAGACTTTCACTTTTCCTTTTTCTTCATCGATTTCCTGGATCTTCCCCTCAAAATCCTTGAACGGGCCGTCGGCGATCTTGACCGTATCGTTCACATGCACATCAATCTTATATTTCGGCTCCGATACGCCCATACGCTTCTTGAGCGACTCGATTTCTTTCGGATCGACCGGGGTCGGAGTCGTACCAAGACCGATAAAACCCGTGACATTTGGCGTATTACGCACTACATACCAAGAAGCATCGGTTACGATCATATCCACAAGCACATACCCTGGATAGATACGCTCCTCAACAACCGTCCGCTTACCACCGCGGATTTTGATCTTCTTCTCTTTCGGTACAAGTACATCGAAAATGAACTCCTGCATATCCATGGAGTCGATACGCTGTTTCAGATTTCGTGCGACATTGTCTTCATAACCAGAATACGTATGAAGCACGTACCAAGCGCGTCCGTGATGCTGAGTCTGCTTTGCCATAGGCTTGCGGTCAGGTTAACGTGGAATTATTTGATCAGATAACGCTCAACCAAAGAACTGAACAGTAAGTCCAATCCTCCGAGGAACACCGCCATACCGATGCTGATAGCCGCCACAAGCAACGTATAATCAGTCACCTGTTTTTTGGTGGGCCAATTGACGCGCAAGAGCTCTGCTTTCGCTTCACTCAGGAAGGCGAGTATCTTTCCCATAAAACTTATATTTTCGCCTTGTTTTTGAGCCTCTTAAAAAAAGCCCTCAGGGCTTTATGTACCTTAGGGTACCAGAAAAGCTCTGAGGTGTCAACAAGGTCTGCAAACAGCTATATTTCTCAAATTATGACTAAAAAAGCTCTACTTCATCGAAGAATTCACGATATTCTCCTAATAAACGTTCAGTTTCATCACGCTCGATAACGAAATCCTTCTCATGCACGATACGGTTCCGAATGGCATGAGCATCCTCTAACAATGACTTCGTTTCAAGCTGTCCTTCTTGTATAGAACTGAGACGTTCCGTCATGTTTGATCCATTATAGCCTATGCCGAGCAGAATCTCATCAGCTAACGCATCAGCTTCAAGTATGGCGACCTTGTATTGCGACGGATTTCCAGATTCAAGCCGCACTGCTATTTTCTCCCATCGTTTCAGCATGACTGAACGGGATAAAAACGGACGATCAGTCCCATAAAGAGTCTTCTTCAAATCAGACGATACTCCACGCAATATCAGCATCATGACTATATCAGCCAACAAAACGATCGAATACGCAAAAAGAAAGAATTTTATGAACGCGAACAGGATAGAACCGGACAAGAAATCCGCTACACCCGATATGCCTTCATAAGCCGCTCCGATAATATCGATATTCATGGCCTGTCTTCATTGTATCTTATGCTTGCCGCTCAAACGCATCTGCCACTGCGAGCAACGTTTCTTCATCAAACCATTTCCCCATCAACTGGCCGCCAATCGGAAGCTGTTTACCATCTTCTTCAATCATTCCCATAGGAAAGGATATGCCAGGCACTCCGGCCAAGTTGGCCGTTACCGTATAAATATCGGAAAGATACATCTTGAGAGGATCATCAGTCTTAGCACCGAAACGGAAGGCAGCTTCAGGAGTCGTCGGCGAAAAAACCATATCGACTTCCTTGAAGACTTCTTCAAAATCTCGACGAATAAGCGAACGAACTTTCTGCGCTTTCTGATAATATGCATCATAATAGCCCGCCGACAACGTGTATGTTCCGAGCATAATACGACGCTTCACTTCCGACCCAAAACCATGGCGACGAGTATCAAGGTATGTCTCAAGAAGCGCACTCGTCACTGCTTCTGAATCTTTTTGATCGTTTATAGACAAGCCATATTTGATTCCGTCAAACCGAGCGAGATTCGAGCTAACTTCCGAAGGCATGAGTATATAATATACCGGAAGCGCATACGAACTATGAGGCAGAGTCACCTCACGGATATTCGCTCCAAGCGCCTTGAATCTTTCTATCGCTTGTTCCGCTACTTTACGCACACGACTATCAAGGCTCTCGGAAAAATATTCTTTCGGAATACCAATCGTCACTCCGGCAATGCTGCGGCCGAGATATTCCTCAAACAGCTTACCTTCGGTAGCGGCAGCTGTCGTAGCATCGTACGAATCGGAACCGGCAATGCGTGAAAAGACAATGGCGACATCTTCAACCGTCTTTCCAAAAGGACCGATCTGGTCAAGACTAGAAGCCATCGCA
Organism: Candidatus Moranbacteria bacterium UBA1302; assembly: GCA_002307715.1. Taxonomy (GTDB): domain Bacteria; phylum Patescibacteriota; class Minisyncoccia; order Moranbacterales; family UBA1568; genus UBA1568. The sequence continues at coordinate 7,308 of DBUA01000054.1, read as the reverse complement.
AGCAACCCATATCGCGAAACGCGCCCATATGTCGGTTTGAGTCCGACAACACCACAAAAAGACGCTGGTTGGCGTATCGATCCTCCCGTATCAGAACCGAGAGCCCAGACCGCCTCATCTGCAGCGACAGCCGCCGCAGATCCGCCAGAAGATCCCCCAGGCACTCTCTCGGCATCCGCAGGATTCCTTGTTTTCTGATATGCGCTCGTCTCAGTCGATGATCCCATGGCAAATTCATCCATGTTCGTCTTGCCAAGCATAACAGCATCGATTTCGCGAAGCTTCGCTATGACAGTCGCATCATACGGAGCGATATAATTATCAAGAATCTTGGAAGCGGCAGTCGTCCTGACTCCCCGCATGCAGATATTGTCTTTAATAGCTCCCGGAATGCCTGTTAATACATCTACCGGTCTGCCCGATCTGAATCGCGCATCTGCTGCAGAAGCTTCTTTGAGAGCCTCTTC
>DBUA01000054.1:0-6485 GCA_002307715.1 Candidatus Moranbacteria bacterium UBA1302 | reverse complement strand
CTGCTACCAGCTTCTCATGCAATTCTCGGATCATATGCTCTATGGAATCTCACAAATGACGCGCTATCAAAAAACCGATTTTACTTTCAGGAAACTCTTCTCCGAATCAGGGAAATTTTCTTGGATCGCCTTTTCTCCTTCTGTTCCGAAACTCTCATCACGATCGATCCTCGCTTCTCCGGTCCGCCCAGTAATATGTCCTATCGAAGCGATCTCTTCCGTATCGAGATTCTGAAGTTCCTTGAACGAATCAAGCACCGCAGAAAGCGTCTGCTGATATGATTCAACCTCATCCTCCGACACACCGATACGCGCCAGCATAGCGATATGTTTCACTTCTTCTTTTGAAAGCATAAGCAAGATATAAAATTCGCCTCAGAATAGACTCTCCTCATGAAAAAAAGGAATATTCTCGTTATCGTGACGATAGCTTTTTGAAAGCTTCTTCATCAAGAATCGGCACCCCGAGCTCCTGAGCATCGCCATATTTCGATCCGGGATGATCACCTGCTATAACATAGTCGGTCTTCCGGCTCACTGATGACGAAACTGATCCTCCTTTGTCCTTAATGATAGCCTTGGCTTCATCTCTTGTAAAGGAAGAGAGTTCGCCTGTCAGAACAAACGTCTTCCCCTGGAATACATCCGATACGGAACCCTGTTCAGGCATGACAATACTCACACCTTCCTCATCAAGACGCTCTAAAAGCTTGATATGCTCCGGATTTTCGAACCATGATACCAGGCTTTCTGCCGATTTCTCCCCGATACCCTTGATTGACATCCAAGATGTTTTCGTCATCGTCGGCAACATACGAGCGATATCTCGGACCGTCGTAACACACAACGATTCAGGCAAACCGTGCGCTATCAAATCAGCCGTCTCTTCTCCGACATGACGGATGCCAAGCGCAAAGATAAGTTTCTGAAACGGCATCCGCTTCGCTTTGGCAATAGCTGCAGCAAGCTTTGCAGCTGATTTTTCTCCAAAGCGATCCAACGGTTCCAAATCGCCCAATGTAAGGCCGAAAATATCTGACATATCTTTCACTAATCCTTCATCCATCAGCTGTTCAATCAGTTTCTCTCCGAGACCGGCGATATCCAATCCTTTTTTTGAAACGGCATGGATGAGATATTCCCGCTCAACAGCAAAACACTTCTTATTCGAACAATACAACGCTGCGCTCATATCATCCTTGCCAGCACGCCGCCGCTCAACGGGACTGTTGCAGATCGGACAATATTCCGGCAATCGGACACTCCGTTCCTTACCGGTACGCAGATTCGGAATCGCCTCAAGGATTTCAGGGATGATATCTCCTGCTTTCTGAAGAATGACCGTATCGCCAATCCGCACATCTAAGCGGCGTATCTCATCGAAATTATGGAGTGTCGCGCGACTCACAATTGATCCGGCAATACGGACAGGGCGCAGATGAGCTACTGGCGTCAAAGCTCCTGTTCGACCGATCTGTACGACTACATCTTCAACAATCGTTGTCGCTTGCTCAGCTGGAAATTTATAAGCGATTCCGAAGCGCGGCGATTTCCCCGTATATCCGAGAATCTCCTGCATATCCCTCCGATTCACCTTAATCACAACACCATCAAGCCCATACGACAAACTATGCCGTCTCTCGGACCATTCGGCGTAGTATGCTTCTATCTCATCGACTGTTCGACATACGCGCCGTTCAGGATTCACTCGAAATCCGAAATGTTCCAAAAGTGACAACTCTTCCGCTTGCGTTACCGGAAGACTCTTCTCATCGATACGATCTATATCATAAATGAACGAATCAAGCCGGCGCGAAGCGGTAACTCGCGAATCAAGCTGTCGAAGCGATCCCGCTGCCGCGTTACGAGGATTTGCAAAAAGAGGTTCTCCCTGGACACGCCTTTCAGCATTGATACGTTCCAACTCCTTACCTGATAGCCAGGCCTCTCCAACCGCAATCATATCGACCGGTTCAGAAAGCTTAAGCGGTATGCTCCGTATCGTACGAAGATTCTCAGTCACGTCCTCACCGACGGTGCCATCACCGCGCGTTGCTCCCCGAACAAATACGCCTTGTTCATACGTCAAGATAATCTTGAGACCATCGATCTTCAATTCACAGACATATTCCGGAGCATCAAAAACACCTTCTTTTTCCAACATCTTCCGTATTTTCACATCCCACGCTTCCAACTCTGAATTATCGAAAATATCATCGAACGACCACTGCTGCGTAGCATGTTCAACTTTGCTAAATTGACGGAGCGGAGCAGCACCTACCCTCGCAATCGGACTAGTCGAAGATCGGAATTCCGGAAAATCTCGTTCCAAATTCTCAAGCTCGCGCACGAGAGAATCGTATGCTTCATCGGAGATTCGAGGCTGATCATGCGTATGATACAGTGTCCGGTGCTCTTCTATTTCGCAGGAAAGCTGCTTTATACGCTGTCTTGCCTGTTCCGCTAATAGTTCATTATTCATATACCGATAGTATATCGTTCCTCAAGAAAAAGAAAAGGCCTCCACCAACAGGAAGCCCTGGCAGGAATCCTTGCAACATCAGAGTTCGATATAACCGAAATCCCTCAACGAAACAGTCGTTTGGATATACGCTGTATGCTTATTATCTTCCGTAATTTTAAACGAGAACGTTATCTTCCCGACATGGAGCGGAGAAATGGTCGACGGATCCACTATCATAGAGCCGGTTACAGTACCGCTCGACACCGCAGTATACGATCCGGAGATATCGTTCGCAGTACACGTATCGATATCATCCATGCTTTCCCGACGCATCGAAAGGCTTCCGCTCGCAATCCGATACTGCATGCACTCCTTCTGCGAATAATCATAAAATTTCATCGATGAAGAGTTGGATGATATCACGGTGCTCGTACGAAGCTCTTTAGAAAGAGAATTCAACACATACTGGATATTCTCGACATCGCGTTGGATAGAGCGCGCTTCACGATACGATTGGATAAAAACCGCAAAAGTCTGCGATACGGCTATCATGAGCAAAGAAAAAACAAACAGTGACACAACCACTTCGATAAGTGTGAATCCCTTCATCTTGCATTGTGGATTGATATGCGTCATTTGCTTTGCGTTCTTAATTCCGATTCAGTGAAAACACACTGATTCGCTGAAGTGCAAGATTCCGTATTTCCAGACGATGATGGAACAAAATCACCCCAATATACGATGCTCTTCACAACCGCGCCATCGCTACCGTCATAATCGATATGAACATATCTTGAATAACGCTCTTTATCTTCATTGAAATGAGCGTAAAAACCGCCGGAATACTGGAGATAATAGCGAGAATCAGATCCCTGGGAAGAAGAACAATCCAAACTATCCACGTCATCCTCATAATCGATGCGGCAATGCTTCTTCGAACTATCGAAAGCGGTGAAACCAGTCCCTCCTGATGCGACATCATTATCACGAACATTCCGAACAAGCTCAATACCCTCCTGCGCCAACTCCGTCGCAATGATCTCATCACGCGCTCCCGTAGAATGCTTCATACTCGAAACAAGCAGCCCTGATATGGCCAACATACCAACCGTCATGATAAACAACGCCAACAGGACTTCAGCGATTGAGAATCCTTTAAGCGTTTCCAGGCGTTTCACATCAGATAATGAGTCGACACACATATATTTTCAGATTCAAGGAGCGGAAGGGCATGTACTGCCGTCACGATCAGTCACTGCACCGCTCGAATAAATGCACACAACATGCGTATATGGCTGCTTCATTAGCACAACCGAGATATAATTCGGACTCTGAGCAGACAATGCTGCCAAGTTCTTGTCATACACATCGGCATTCGGTAAGCCAAAAGCCATCGACGTTTGCGGACCTGTAAAGACCACGCCGTTATTGAACGTTTTCGGACCGACGCGGCCAGCATATGAACAATCGCCTGAATTATTTTTCTCGTAATAATCCAACCGATACGTCCCTGTCCCAGCAGATCCCGAATCAGCCGATGACCCAACGCTCCAATAAACGCGGAATGCTTGCGCGCATGGCGTTGTACTTCCGACAATCTGTTTTCCAGTCAGCGCATCATTCTGTGCTTCGCGCACCATGCTGACAAATTCCTTCGCGCTTGTTTCGAGATCGCGTTGGACACGCCCATTATTCAAATTAACCAACATAAGCGCCGATACGATACCGATGATAGCGATAACTACCATCATTTCGATAAGCGTGAATGCCTTCAGTGTGGCTTTGCAATTGATCCGCATATGATCCCTCTCTATCATACGTTATAGATATCTGAATGTGAGTGTGCTACCTTCACATTCTACCAGAAATTCACAAGAAAAAGAAGGTGCGAAGCGATGGAAAAAGCGCGAAAAGGAAAAGCGAAGTCACAGTGCCAAATACGAGAAAAGGAGCAAATGGTATTTGGCTTTTTAAATGCTTATTTCCCGATGCGATCCCAACGATACCGGTTGCAGCTCCGACCGCGAACGATGTTGTCAGCATGAAGAGCGCTGCCGGTATTCCGACAATCAGTCCACATACCAATCCGAGCCATACATCACCCCAACCCATCCATGTTTCGCGCGATGCAAAAACAAGAGCGAAAAAAAACGCGCCAACCATAACGCCTCCCGCCACACCGAGACCGAGCCGACTCTGCCAAAACGGCTCACCTGATATGGCATATTGGATAGCATACGAAAACATCGTCAATGCGCCAGCGACAGCGAGCGGCGCCAATGGAATCTCCATATTGCGAAGATCATATGCCGCAATGATAATAAAAAGCGAAACGACCACTAAGAACCAAATCGTTTCAAGCCAGGATGAAGGACTATCCAAAACGAAAAAACTTGCCACCGTCAATGCATACACCATACCTGTTACAAGTTCCATGGCCGGATACTGCCATGATATGGAAATACCGCAATCACGGCATTTCCCACGAAGCCATAAATAACTCACGACTGGAATATTATCATACCAACGTATCTGATGACCGCAGGCATAGCAATATGACCGACCCATCAATGTCTCTCCGTCCTTCAATCGGAGCGCGACGACATTAAGAAAACTCCCCATGATAAGTCCGACAAAGAAAGCATACAATATTGCCAACATACGAATGGAATCAATGACATCACCTAACATAACCATACCACTCATTCGGGTATTTTGTACACGCGGAAGACGCTCTGATCCGTTCCTATGACAAGATCAAGCTTTTTTCGTGCAAATGCATCGAATGCTTCCGCTTTCTTGAATACGCCGTCACTCGCCGCATTCTTCCGGAAAATGCCCGTAGTGAAATTATATAAAACATATCGAAAGCCCAAATCCTTCAATCTCTGAAGCGTCAGATCGGGATCGCGTTCTATATAAAGGCAATCAAACGAATCGAAATTCTGATTGACATATAATTTCCGGTCAGCGTCTTTCATGTAGTATTGCGTGATGGCTGGCGAAGCAAACACTTTGACGTGCGGATCGGCATCGATCAAGCGTATCGCTTGCACATACGACCACGAATACTGGGATGCTATCGCTTGATCATCCGAAAGCTCACCAGTCACATTTCTCATAGTTACCCAAAATTCAATCAATTGCGCTCGAACTACGAAACTATACGTAAAATGCACCAAAAGGACGAAGACGAAAACAGACTGCACAATAAGCCGTTGATGAGGAATCCTTATGGCCAGCGCTGCAATCGGTAGCAAAAGCAATAACATGCCCGAAAGACCGTACCATGTCACTCCATGAGCTGATACTGACCAGACAAACAAATACGTGACTCCCATGATCGACAAAATGCGCCAAAAATGCTTTTCCTTACCCAAAAAAACCTCCCGAGAAACAACGAATATCGCCATCGGCAAAAGCGCCAAAAATAAACACCCGAATTCAAGCGCCAGACTATTGACATAGCTATTCATCGTCACATCCCATGGCGCACGAAGTATGCGGACAATATACGGCATGTCCGTATCATAAAATCGTGAAAAATCCTCGGCAGATCCTGAATCGGCACATCGGGCACGATCGATTCCCAATGCGGACCATTGCATATCAGAAATCGTCGCTTGTTCCGAATCAACGCTCGAAAACATCTCCATGACAGAACTCGGCATTGATGGACCCTTCGTTACAAATGCCAGAATAATCCATGGAAGCAATGGGACAACGAACCAGGCAAGCGAGTGCAGCATAATGGATCGATGCGGTCGGAATGTGCCCCCCCATCCAGTCATACCCGCCAACATACCAACAACCATCGCTATCACCAAAAAAAGCGCTGTCAATTTGATTGAAACCGCCATGCCTAAAAGACCGGCTACGAACGGAAGCAACGTTATTGCCAAAAAATGGCGACGAAAACACAGGAAGAAAATCCACATGCTAAGAAATGCAAAAAAAACCATCAAGATATCCGGTTTTGATTGTATCGTCGCTATATCGTTCACAACGCTCATAGACAACC
>DBUA01000008.1 GCA_002307715.1 Candidatus Moranbacteria bacterium UBA1302 | reverse complement strand
GACTTCAACTGGAAAGAAGTGGCGCCGTAAAGATATTTTGCGGAGAAAGACGTGCATTGATGCGCGTCTTTCTTTTTTATGGTACAATAGTTGCATGTCCGATAACTGGGACGATTACTTATCTTATCTTTTTCTATGGAACAGCCGTATCTTTCGATTATTATCCCTGCGTACAAAGAAGGAGAGCGCATCGGACGCAACTTGCTTGAAATTGACACGTATTTGAAAGAGAAGAGCTACACGTATGAGATTATCATTGTCGTGGATGGTTCTCCAGATAATACTGCCGAAGTCGCTCGTAATTATGCTCTTCAGATCCCGCATCTGGCGGTTATTGAGAATACTGAAAATCACGGCAAAGGTTACGTTGTGCGACAAGGGCTGCTCGCTGCTCATGGAAAATATCGGCTTTTTCTTGATGCGGACGGCTCAACATCCATCATGCATCTTGATTCTTTTCTGCCTCAGTTTGAAGCTGGTTATGATGTCGTTATAGGATCGAGAAAAATAGAGGGATCGTTCGTGCAAGTGCATCAGCCGAAGTATCGTGAAATCATGGGCGAAACTGGCAATTGGCTGATACGTATCGTACTCGGACTTTGGAGTTATCCTGATACTCAGTGCGGTTTCAAGATGATGTCTGCTGAATCCGCTGAGCAGGTGGCGAGCCGGATGGTTGTTGATCGGTTCGGATTCGATTTTGAACAGATTGTGCTTTCGATCAAATTGGGATTCAAGGTGAAACAGATGCCGGTGCGTTGGATGAATGAAGAGGGATCAACAGTAAGATTGACCGGTCCGAACGGCTTCATTCAGGTGATTATCGATCTTTTTAAGACGAAATTGAGGCTTCTGACAGGTGCATATCGTATCCGTGAATATACGAAAAGAAAACGAGTAGCATGAGATGTGCGATAGTATCTCGAAAGAAAAAAGAAAAATGAACGAAATAAACATGTCAGAAACAAGAGTAGAAAAAAAGCATGATGCATCATCAGCTTATGAATCTGAGTTGCGTCAGGATATCGTCACTGGCGATTGGGTGGTTATTGCAACGGGACGTGCGCGTCGCCCGGATGATTTCGTGAAACCAGACCGTATTCCTAGTATCGAAGGGGCTGATCCATTCGAGAATCCTGAAGCGAGTGGTCAGGAAAAGGACGTGCTTGTTTATCAGCGCAGTGATGGCGATTGGAGTTTGCGCGTCATTCCAAATAAGTATCCAGCCTTTTCGCGCGGACGTGCCGTCAAGGAGATTTCCGAAGGTCCGTATTTTGCGATGAATGGATCGGGTTATCATGAAGTCATCATCACTCGTGATCCGCATCGTTCGCTCGGTTTACTTGAGACGTGGCAGGTTGCAGAAGCGCTTGATGCCTATCAAGACCGATATATAGCGCTCATGAATCGTAAGAGCGTCAATTATATACAGATCTTTCATAACCACGGGAAAGAGGCTGGAGCTTCCATCGCTCATCCGCACTCGCAGCTGATGGCTATTCCGGTTATTTCTCCTTATATCCGTCTTGAACTGGATGGCGCGGAACGGTATTATCGGAGCACACGTCGTAAAGTCTTTGGCGTTATCGTAGAACATGAGCGGGAAACGAAGAAACGTATCGTTTTTGAAAATGAGCATTTCATCGCTTTTTGTCCATTCGCTTCGAGAGCGGCATTCGAGGTATGGATAGTCGGGAAACGCCCGAATCCGTATTTTGAGCGTATAACTGATGAAGAGAAATTCGCAGCTGCAGAAGCGCTTCGGAAATCGTTGAGGGCTATCCACGATGGTCTCAATGATCCGCCGTTTAATTTCTATATCCATACGGCGCCGTGCGATGGCAAAGATTATCCGCATTATCAATGGCATATAGAGATTCTTCCGCATACGGCGACTTGGGCTGGTTTCGAATTATCAACTGGTATAGAGATATCAACAATCAAACCGGAAGCAGCAGCAGAATATCTGAGATCGAAACTTGATGACTGATGGGGGTATGAATCGCTGATGAGCAAGAACTATTGGAGTATGCGGAAATTCTATGTTGTCGGTAATTTGAAGATGAATCTTCTGTCGCGCGATGAAGCAGACCAGTATCTTTCATTGATTATTCGGGAATCGGAAGGGAAGATTTTTCCGCACGTTGTCGGTATTCTGTGTCCGCCAACGATTTATCTTGAGCGGTTCGATCGGTTGCCGGAAATCTTCCGCAAAGGTGTTCAGAATGTTTTTTGGGAGAAGAGCGGCGCTTTCACGGGCGAGACTTCGCCTGCTATGGCTAAGAATGAAGGGGCTGAGTATACGCTTGTCGGACACAGTGAGCGGCGTCTGTATGCTGGTGAAACGGATGCTATCGTTCGTGAGAAGGTGGCAGCAGCGCTGAAGCAGTATCTGACCCCGATTGTTTGTATAGGAGAGACAGGGGAAGAGCGGAAAGATGGTATGACGGCTGCAACGTTGGAACGACAGCTTAAGAGCGTTTTTTCTGGGTTATCGAAGCTTCAGGCTGAGAAGATTATCGTCGCTTATGAGCCTCGCTGGGCTATCGGTACTGACCGTTTGCCGGAAAAGAGTGAGATATTCGAAGTCGGCATGCTGATACGGACGCTGCTGACAGAGTGGTTTGACAAGCAGACTGCTGATCGTGTCATGATGCTGTATGGTGGTTCTGTGAAGAGCGTATTCCTTCCCCAGGTGCTTTGGGAAGCAGGGATGGATGGAGTACTTGTTGGCCGTGAGAGTTTGTTTCCTTATGAGATCATCAAAATGATGCAGCTGTGCGAAGATTATGCGATTTCAGAAGAGCGCGTAAAAGAAGATGATATTCATTAAAAGCGACAAAACATATGTTGGCGAATGTAAAAGAAATGTTGGAGAAAGCGAAAGCGGGCGGTTATGCGGTCGGTGCTTTCAATACGGTCAATCTTGAGACGACGAAGGCGATTATTGAGACGGCTCAAGAACTCTCATCGCCGGTCATACTGCAGATGACAGAAAAAACGTTCGATTATGCTGGCGGGAGGGCTATTTTCCATCTGATCAAGAATATATCCGAGTTTTATGCGAATGATATTCCGATCGGCATTCATCTTGATCATGGTAAGAACTTTGAAGTGGTGATGCGAGCGATGGATATCGGATTCACTTCCGTCATGTATGATGGGTCGCGCAAAGAGTATGTCGATAACCTCATGATGACGAAGAAGATAGTCGATATTGCTCACGCCCAAGGAGTAGTGGTACAGGCTGAACTCGGCAATGTGCCGTATCTCGGGGAAATCCAAACAGAGGGCATAGATTGGGAACGCTATATGACTGATCCGGATCAGGCAGCGCAATTTTCTTCTGAAACCGGTATCGACACGCTGGCAGTGGCTATCGGTAATGCCCATGGTTTCTTTCGAGAGCGTGAACAGCCGGATTATGACAGGCTTTCCGCTGTCGCATCTCGTGTCGATCTTCCGTTAGTGCTGCACGGGTCATCCGATTGGCATGAGGATCGTATTTCCGAGGTTATTAAACGTGGCATCAGTTGTTTCAATGTTGATACGGCGGTCCGCGTTGCGTTTGTCAGCGGTTTGAGAGAAGTTTTGAGAGATGGCGATGAGACTGATTTGCGGAAGATTATGGGATCAGCGAAAGATTCTGCCAAGAAAGCAGTCAAAGAGAAGATCCTTGCTTTTGGGAGTTCCGGAAAGGCCTAAGAGTCAGATGCGTCACCCATAGCCGTAAGATGAGCATTAACCGGTATTAATCATCAAAATGTATGAAGAAAATAGCTATCAATGGGTTTGGACGTATTGGACGCGCAGCGCTTAAAGTGGCTTTGACGAAGGATGATATCGAAATCGTAGCGATTAACGATTTGACGAGCGCCGATATATTGGCTCATTTGCTTCGATATGATACGGCGTATGGGCATTATCGTGAGACTGTCGAGGCGCGTGGCGCTATGCTAGTCATCGCTGGTCGGGAAATTCCTGTTTATGCTGAGCCGGATCCGAAGAAATTGCCGTGGGGTGAATTGGACGTTGATGTCGTGCTTGAATGTACGGGGCGATTCACGGATAGTGAGAGCGCGCGACAGCATATCGATGCCGGTGCAAAGAAAGTCGTACTTTCTGCTCCTTCGAAAGGTGATGATGGGTCTGTTCCGACATTTCTTATCGGGGTCAATGATGAAAAATATGCTGGCGAACCAGTCATTTCGAATGCGTCATGCACGACGAACTGTTTAGCTCCGGTTGCTGATGTCATCCATAAGGCGTTTGGTATTGAGAAGGCGCTGATGACGACAGTTCATTCCTATACGGCAGATCAGAATCTCCAAGATGGTCCGCATAAGGATCTGCGGCGTGCTCGCGCCGCTGCACAGAATATCGTTCCGACCACGACTGGTGCAGCTATTGCCGTGACGCAAGTGATGCCTGAATTAGCAGGGCTTTTTGACGGCTTGTCGGTTCGCGTTCCGACAATCGTCGTATCGCTTACTGACTTCACGTTCCTTTTGAAACGTAAGGTAACGAAGGAAGAAATCAGTTCGGTTTTGAAAGAAGCATCGAAACAGCCGCAGTATCGCCCGGTGCTTGCTGTTACTGATGAGCCGTTAGTTTCTTCTGACTTCATCGGAAATCCGCATTCGACTATTGTTGATCTTTCCATGACAAAAGTGGTGGATGGTGACCTTGTGAAGATCGTTGCGTGGTATGATAATGAATGGGGATATTCGAATCGGCTCGTTGAGCTGGCAGAGCGTATCTGACCGGAAATATAAAAAACGAAAATACGAGAAAATGAACGCAACGACCATGGGGAGGGATGGAGTGGAAGCGCGTCTTCGCGAAATTGCGGAGACTCCTTTCGGTGCGTTGACTGATGATGAAACGCTTGAATTGCTAGCGGAACGTAAGGATCTTTCCGCGTTGCTCCAATCATTCGAACAGGAAGAGCGTGAGCGTCGGGAAGCGGCCGAGAAATTGAAACGCGAACAGGAAGAGACACAAATGGCTCTGGAGGCTCTTAATAAGAGTATCACGGCCGATAAGAGCGATGACGATCTTCTTCGGTTGATACGTGAGCGTCAAGCTCTTGAGGAGAAGCTTGGAAAATCAACGCAAACGGCAGAAACACTCACTGAAGCTCCCGAGACTTCTTCGTCGGAAGCTGTTTCGGATATGGCATCAGCAGAGGCTCCGGAATCTGCTCTTGAGTCAACACATCATGATACGTCGCTTGATACGGTTGGAAATCCGACAATCAAGATGGAACAATCTGATGATGAGTTCGGACGCGAGCGTATTTCCATCGATCGCACGGAAGAGACCGGAGAGCTTAAGCAGTATCTTGATCAATTGGCAGAAAGCATCGATTCGCTCGGGTCTTTTCTTCAGGGTGTTCCGGCGGCTATGAAGGCGAATCGAACATTCATGCGTAAGGTGGCGGAAATTGATCCGGCTTATGCGATGCATTATGCCGATGAAAGTCTGAAGCGCGATGAGTCGTTCAATATTGATGTGGTTAGTATTCCGAATCGGCGTCATTCGGGAAACGTACTGGCAGAAATGTTGCCAGAAGCGCGAACGGCACGCGTTGTCATGATCGGTATCCAGCAAGATTATAGGAATATCAGGTTCGCGGCACCGGATATGGAAGGGTATCGCGAAATGATTGATATTGCTAAAAAAGGAACGCTTGAGCAGGTAGCTTCCTTGAAGGATGGCGCTGACGTCGCTTTCTTGGTTCCGAAAATCCTCCAGAAAGATCAGGAGTTTATGCGGCAAGCGGCAGCGCTCGCTCTTCCTCCTCAAGAAGAGGCGGATGATACTCATGGTAGCCAGGATGCCGTCTGATATTTTCTCTCTATGTACGATCTTCTCATAAAGAACGGAACGGTCATTGATGGCAGCGGGCGTCCGATGTATCGGGCAGATGTCGCTGTCACCGACGGTCGGATCGCTGCCATAGGCGATCTCGGGCATTCCATCGCTCATCGTGTTGTTGATGCCTCGGGGCAATATGTCACCCCTGGATTTATCGATGTGAATAATCATTCCGATACATATTGGCAGCTCCTTGCTGCGCCGTCTCTGATGAGTATGCTTGCACAGGGAGTAACGACTGTTATCGGGGGAAATTCCGGGAGTTCGCTTGCCCCATTCACTGATCCCGGAGCGATCCGTTCTATCCAGAAATGGACCGATGTTGAACGTATCAATTTCAATTGGCTCTCGATGAAAGAATTCCTTGATGAAGTGGAAAAACGTCGACCGTCAGTGAATTTTGCAACGCTGGTCGGACATGGAACGCTTCGTCGCGGTGCGATGAAGGATGAGACACGTTCCATCACTCCGAATGAGATTGGTATCATGCAGGACATGCTCAAGCGAGCTCTGTTGGAGGGTGCAATCGGATTTTCGACCGGTCTCAAATATACGCATGCTCGCGGAACAGGCTTACGAGAATTGATTGCGCTTGGCAAGACCATAGCTGATAAGGGTGGCGTTTATGCTACGTATGTCCGTGATGAAGAAGAGGGACTTGTGAAATCAGTCGAAGAATCGTTGCAGGTTGCCAGGGAAGCCGGTGTTCCTCTCCACATATCGCATCTGAAAGCGGTTGGCGAAAAGAATTGGCATCTTATGGATGAAGCGCTCAATCTGATTGAGACGGCAGCGTTGGATGATATCGACGTGACGTTCGATGTCTACCCGTATACGACGACTGGTTCAGTATTGTATACGTTCTTGCCAGATTGGGTCACGCAAGATGGACGCAAGATGATGCTTGAACGTTTGAAAGACAGCCAAGTGCGTGCATCGGTGATACGTGATATGCGCCGTAAAGAAGTCGATTATTCTCAGATACTTATCGCTTCATCGTCGCTTTCGAAGATGCTGTCACGACGGAAAATATCAGAGATAGCCGCTTTGCAGGGGAAGTCACCGGAAGAAACTATCGTCGATTTTTTGCGGGCAAGCGATGGGCGTGCAATCGTATCGCTCGAAGTGCTTTCATCGAAGAACGTCCTCAAAGCTATCAAGAATCCGTTTTCAATCATATCGAGCAATGGTGTCGGCTATGCAAAAGAATATGCAACGACGGGTGAGCTCGTCCATCCGAGGAATTTCGGGACTTTTCCGAAAGTATTAGCGGAATATGTCCGTGATAAGCAAGTGCTTTCGTGGGAAGAAGCGATCCATAAGATGAGCGGCAAGCCAGCGGCGAAATTTCATTTGGAACAGCGTGGCATATTATCCAAAGGATATGCGGCTGATATCGTGGTCATCAATCCAGATACGGTTGAAGACCGGTCAACCATGGAAGACCCGTATCAATATCCAGCTGGCATACCGTATGTCATTGTTAATGGCACAGTTGCTATCGATGACGGGCGGTTATCGGAAGGGCGCACGGGACAGATTGTGAAAAGGAAACGTCGTTTGTTCGAATGGTAGTATTGTTGAGTATCAGGATTTTCGTTCTGTCACGCGGTTGTTGTTTTTCTCCAAGAGGGGTACAATACCGATGTTTCGCTATCCATACGCTATGCAGGAATCTTTTTTCAAGGGGAAACGAGTCACCGTTTTCGGACTTGGTATCAATATGGGAGGTGTGGGAACGGTGCGTTTTCTTGCTGAGCATGGAGCGCGGGAAATCATCGTGACTGATATCAAAGGGCATGATGAGCTTGCTTCTTCCATACAACAGCTTGCAAAATATCGTACTATCACATATGTGCTTGGGCAGCATCGCCCGGAAGATTTCACTCGCACCGATATGGTGATCAAGAATCCTGGTATTCCTTGGACAAATGAATATGTGAAGTTGGCAGAAAAAGCAGGCGTTCCGATTGAAATGGATTCGAGCCTCTTTTTTCGTTTTTCCAAGGCACCGATTATCGGTGTTACCGGAACGAAGGGGAAAACGACAACTGCATCGCTTGTCGCTCATATTCTTGAGTCGGCTGGCCGCAAGACGGTCGCTGTCGGTATCGGACAGACAGGCGTGCTTTCGATGCTTCCGAAAGCAACGTCAGACAGCACAGTCGTGTTTGAGCTTTCATCGTGGCGGTTATCGGCGCTAGGTCACATGAAGCGGAGCCCGCATATCGCAATTATCACGAATCTGTACCCGGATCATCTCAATTATTATCGGACTCTTCCGGCTTATGTTGATGATAAGAAACAGATTTTTCGTTATCAACATCAGCATGATGTACTTGTTGCGAATTATGATAATGAGATGGTTCGTGATGCGGTGCAGGACGCCCCGTCAGAGGTCATCTGGTTTTCGAAGGAAGGCAGCATTGACGGAGATGGCGTTTGGAAAGAGGGCAGTGTATTGTGTGTGAGACGCGGTGGTAGGCAGGATGTGCTTTTGCCGCTTGAAAAAGTGCCATTACCCGGCGAACATAATGTCGATAACGTATTGGCTGCTACTGCGGCTTCTTTGGCTGCCGGACTTTCAATAGAACAAATACGGCGTGGCATAGAAAGCTTTAAAGGTGTTTCGCATCGTCTCGCCTTTGTCGCTGAGAAACGTGGCGTAAAATATTATGACGATACTGCGGCAACCATTCCGGAAGCTGCTATCGCCGCATTACGTTCTTTCGATCATCAGCCTATTCTGATCGCTGGTGGCAGCGATAAGAAATTGGAGTTTGGCGCGTTCGCTGAAGAGATTATCGAACGTTCCAAGGCGTTGGTGCTGTTTCGTGGCGAAGGAACCGAGAAGCTTATCCATGAATTGCGGAAGCGTTTGCCGGAATATCATTCGTTTACGGTTGTGGAAAGCATGGGGAAAGCCGTAGAACTCGCATCGCGTTTTGCTGAATCCGGGGATAGCGTGCTTCTTTCTCCTGGAGCGGCAAGCTTCGGCCTTTTCAAGAATGAATTCGATCGCGGCGAACAGTTTGTCGCTGCTGTAAAACGTCTTTGAATCTTTTTCTCCGAGCAGTCCTTGACTCTTCCAGGCGCATGTCGTACTATACCCCTAGAGGGTATTTTTTATCGATCAACGCGTATGGTGGAAAAAGCGAAGAAATCGCCCGTACTCGTTCGCATCGCCCGTATCGAAGGACAGCTCAAAGGTGTTCGTCGGATGGTGGAAGAGAAGAAGGATTGTCTCGAAATCATCACGCAGATCACGGCTATCCGCGAAGCGGTCGCTATGCTTGGAGTCGAGCTTCTCAAGGATGACATATCCTGTAAGTGGGATGGCAAAAAAAAGATCGATGAGGCGTATTTAAAGAGCCTGTTCAGGATGCAGTAGTACCTTATTGCCAAGTGTAGCGAGTGAAGCGAACGTGTCCTTTCGTTTCCGAACGAAGTGCGGGTAAAATCGGGTCCAAACCCGTTATTGAAAACTTACTAAAGAGGAGAAACACATATGGATAAGTCACAGTACCTTTCCAAAGTATCAGGGCCAGCGCTTGTTTTTGGTGCGGGTGGTATCGGGACGGAGATTGTCCGGGCATTCGTCGCTTCTGGAGCATCTGCTGTTGCGTTCACTTACAACAAGAACCAAGCTGCCGCTGAAGCGTTGAAATCAGAGGTTGAAGCCTTAGGAGCCAGGGCGTTCATCGGTTCAGTGGATCTGATGGATACCGATGCTTTGACGGTGTTTCTCGACAAGGCGGCGGAGGCGTTTGGTGAAGAGATTACTACTGTGGTCAACACGGTTGGTATTTCTCCTAACACTCCGCTTCCTGATCAAACTCCTGAGGAGTGGAGACAAGTCTATGAAGTCAATGTTTTCGGTCCATTTTTCTCCTCGAGGCTCATCGCTTCACGTATGAAGAAACATGGCGTTAAAGGATCGATTACGCTGATTACATCGACAAACGGTATTAACTCCCAGTCTTCGATTTCGGCCCACTATGATTCCTCGAAAGCGGCTCAAGCTCACATGATGCGAATCATTGCTGAAGAGTACGCGCCGGCTGGTATTCGAATCAACGGTGTCGCACCCGGGTGGATCAATACCAAGATGAACGATACGTTGCCGGAAGATGAGAGAGAAAAAGAGATGGCAAAAATCTGGTCCGGTCGCTTTGCTGAACCAGCAGAGGTTGCGAAGCTTGTCGTGTTTGTCGCTAGTTCGGGCGGGTCGTATATCTATGGTCAGAATTTGATGATCGACGGTGGATATCGGTAGCTTTTCCGGCGGACTCCCTTTTCCTGTGGAGCCCGTCATTTTTATACGGTATAATAGGAATGTAATCATTTTTTCCCATCATATATGTACGATATTATCATTGTCGGAGGCGGTCCTGGCGGGGTCGCTGCTGGCATTTACGCAGCCCGAAAACAAATGAAAGCCCTTTTTATCACTGAAAACTTCTTGTCGCAATCGACAGTATCCGCCAGCATTGAGAATTGGATTGGTACGGTTACGATTCCAGGCTATGAATTTGCGGCGACTCTTGAAAAACATCTTCGAGCGCAAGAGGGTCTTGAGATCAGGACAGGAGAGAAGGTGTCAATGATTGAAGGACTGCCAACGGGCGAGTATGCTGTTACGATTGGTCAGAGTGAGCGTGTTGAGACGAAATCGCTCGTCATCGCTTCCGGAGGCCGACATCGTCACCTGGATGTTCCGGGAGAAGAAAAATTCAAAGGGAAGGGCGTGGTATATTGTTCGACGTGTGATGCGCCATTTTTTCGTGGCAAGCGCGTCGTCGTTGTCGGTGGCGGCAATGCCGGACTCGAAGCTGTGGAGGATCTTCTTCCGTATGCGAGCGAAATAACGCTCGTTGTCCGGTCGGGCGAGTTGAAAGGCGATCAGGTAACGCGTGATCGTATCTTGGGCGATAGCCGAGTCAAGGTCGTGTATTATGCCTTGACAGGAGCGATCTTGGGAGAGGAAAAGGTCGAAGGCCTTGCGTATAAGGACGCGAATACCGGAGAAGAAAAAACGATTGAGGCTGACGGCGTATTCGTTGAAATCGGTATGGTGCCGAATACGGAATTCGTGAAAGATTTGGTTGATCTTAATGAGCGTGGTGAAATCATCGTCGATCATCGTACGCAGGCAGCATCGAAACCAGGCATTTTCGCGGCCGGAGACGCAACTGATGCGCCATATAAACAGAACAATATCTCTGCCGGAGAAGGCATCGTCGCAGCGCTCTCGGCGTATGATTATGTAAGGAGGGGGAAGTAATTTTAGGAAAGAATCAAGGAGAAGAGAGGTATGGACCTCTCTTTTTTATGTCGAGCATTCTGCTGAACAACAGCTATGTGAACGTCTTCTACGTCGAGGGCAAAAACGGTGAAGTCTTCGCCGTGAGTGTCCGCTGTTTCCTCGACGGCCGCGGGTGGTACGTCGGCGTCTGGGGGGCTCGGCGAGGGTGGCCACTGGAACGCTGATTACCAGGTTCTCTGCCCCGGCAACGCAGCCCTGTGATGATGTGACCCTTCAGTCATTTCATTCAGACTCTTGGACATTTAGTCTCTTAGACCCTTGGAACTGCAACAAGTTCCAAGGGTCTTTATTTTTTTGCTTATCAAGTATCTTGTTTTTTCTATTGGCATCTTTACAATAAAGAAAAAACGTGCTATACTTGTAAGGCAGTGGGAAAACGGGTGCCCGGATTGTCCGGTGTATCCGTTTTTTCTTTCTCGTGAAGTCGTGGCTTATTTTACGGCTTTCCGAGAATATCACAGTTCTTTGAAAACAGTGCATATTCAGGAAAATAATATTTTCCTTACTTTTTCAAGGCATGGTTCCCTGTCTTGGCTGCTTTCTTAAAGCGGCACAACCAGATGACACCGCTCCGCAATGACTTCGGGGCGGTTTTTTCGTTTTAAAAGCTTGATTTTTGGCCATTTTCAGGCTACACTTTCGGGGTATGAGGAATGAAGCGAAAGTCCGTATCGGATCTGATATTGAGAAACGTTCATATGGAAGCATTCGAAATCGAAGGAGGGAAAAAATTATCCGGAGAGATTGCTGTCATGGGATCGAAGAATGCAACGACACCGATATTAGCTGCAACGCTTTTGACGGAAGAAACATGTGTGATTTCGAATATCCCGCTTATCGAAGATGTGTTCCGCATGCTCGAGATTTTGGAGAGCATGGGGGCAGATATCGAATGGCGAGGAAAGCGCACGGTTGCGATCACTGCAAAGCATATTGATCCGCAGAAAATGGATGTCGCGAAAGTGAAGAAAATCCGCTCTTCTATCTTATTGCTCGGATCGCTGTCGGCGCGTTTTGATTCGTTCCGATTTTATCATCCAGGCGGATGCGTTATCGGGGCACGTCCGGTCGGAACGCATTTTGATGCTTTGCGAAAACTCGGCGTCGATATCGTTAGTAAGAAAAAACAATATGCCATCGATGCCTCTGGCCGGCATGCCGGTACGGTTGTCCTGCGTGAGATGTCTGTGACGGCGACGGAAAATGCGATGATGTTGGCAGCGAGGATTTCCGGCAAGACTACGATCAAGATCGCAGCCGCTGAACCGCATATCGAAGATCTCGGGAAGTTCCTGATATCGCTTGGGGCGAAGATCAAAGGCCTCGGAACGCATACGATTGAGATTATCGGATCGGCAAATCTCCATGGCGCGAAGCATGCGGTTATTCCGGATGCCAATGAAGCGGCGACATTTCTGATTCTGGGAGCAGCAACAAAAAGCTCGATTACGGTGCGGCATGCTCGCGAGGAGCACATGGATCTCGTTCTGGAGAAACTCCGCGAATTCGGTGTGGATTTTATCGTTGCTCGGGATGCGATAACAGTTGTGCCGTCCGCAAGACTTCGATCAGTAGCAAAGGTGGATACGCGCACATATCCCGGCATTCCGACGGATGTACAGGCGCCGTTCGGCGTGTTAGCAACACAGGCTGAAGGAGAGACACTCATTCACGACTCCTTATTTGAAGGTCGTTTCAATTATGTTCCAGAACTTGAGAAGATGGGAGCGAAGGCGTCAGTGCTCAATCCGCATCAGGTCATTATTCGGGGCAAGACGCGGCTTCATGGTACTACGATTCGTAGCTATGATTTACGAGCAGGCGCCGCGCTTATCATCGCCGCGCTTTCAGCTACGGGGAAAACTCTGATTGAGGATATCTATCAAGTTGATCGCGGGTATGAGCGGATCGAAGAGCGGCTTGCGAAGATTGGTGCGAGAATGCGGAGGATAGAAATATAAGTAAGACTGTCGCTATGGGAATACCATGGCATATGAATACGATAGAGGATTATGAAACCAGTTTTTTTACGGAAAATAGGTATTGATCTTGGAACTGCCAATACGCTCGTATTCGTTCCAGGCCAGGGCGTGGTTATCAACGAACCATCGGTTGTCGCTATTTCGCTCACTGAGAATAAGGTTCTTGCGGTCGGAAACGAGGCAAAAGAGATGCTCGGACGTACGCCTGATACGATTGTGGCGAGCCAACCGCTCAAAGATGGTGCTATCGCTGATTATCGCATTACGGAGGCGATGTTGAAGTATTTTTTGAATCGTGTCGGCGGACGTATCCGTTTTTTTCGTCCTGAAGTCGTGCTTTCTATTCCGGCTGGCATCACATCGACAGAACGGCGTGCAGTGATCGATGCTGCGCTCAAGGCAGGCGCCAAGGCGGCTTATGTCGTGAAGGAACCGATTCTGGCAGCGATCGGCGCTGGTATTCCGATTCATACAGCGCAGGGAAACATGATTATCAATATCGGTGGCGGTACCTCAGAGATTGCCATCATCAGCTTAGGGGGTGTTGTAGCAGCACATAGTGCACGTGTCGGCGGCAATCGTATCGATCAGGCTATCGCGGATTATATCAAGCGAAAGTATAGCCTGGCTATTGGCGATCGGACGGCGGAAGAAGTCAAAATGAAGATCGGTTCAGCCATAGCCCAAGTGAAAGAAGACCATATGGATGTGCGTGGGCGTGATTTGATGGGTGGATTGCCGAAGACCGTGAATATCTCATCGAATGAAGTGACCGAAGCTATCCAGGATGAGCTGCGCGAAATCATCAACGTCATCAAGCAGGTGCTGCAAGAGACTCCTCCTGAACTCGCGGCTGATATCATGGATAAGGGCATGGTTCTTTCGGGTGGTACCGCTCAGCTCCGTTATCTTGATCAGCTTATCTCAAAGACTATCAATGTGCCATGTTATGTCGCGGATGATCCGGCATTCTGCGTCGTGAAAGGTACTGGAATCGTGTTGGATAACCTGGATATCTATAAGCGAAGTATCATGTTGGCTAAATAAATATCCGGCTATGCTGATCGGAATAGATGCTTCACGGGCGTTTCTCAAGCAACGGACAGGCATCGAAGAATATGCGTATCAGACCATCAGGCATTTGCGGACGGCTCTTCCTGAGACAGATATTGTCGTCCTGTATGTCAGGAAGAGGTTCGTGATGCGTGGCTTGGGTATTATCGCGGAATATCCAAAAATCGATTTTCCTTTGCCGGCGCATTGGCATGTGCGAGGCATCTGGGCGCCGCGTTTCTGGACACAAGTCGGGCTTTCGCTTGAGATGTTCGTGCATACCCCGGATGTCTTGTTCGTTCCGGCACATACGATTCCGATCGTTCACCCAAAACGATCGATCGTTACGATCCACGGGCTTGAATATGAGTTTTGCAAGGAAGCATATTCGTTGTGGGAGCGTCTATATATGCGTTTTTCTATCCGTTATTCTTGCAAGGCGGCGAGTACGGTCGTGTGCGTTTCGGAAAATACGAAGCATGATGTGATGCGGCTGTATGGAACATCGGAAGCGCGTATTCGAGTCGTGCATGAAGGATATAGCCATAATGATGTTATGCCAGACATGGATCACAGACTTCAAAAGATTGCGAAGAAGCCATATATGCTTTTTGTGGGCAGACTAGAGGAGCGGAAGAATATCATACGGATTATCGAAGCGTTTGAGATTTTGAAGGAAAAGTATCGCATACCGCATAAGCTTGTCTTGGCGGGCAAGCCGGGATATGGTTATCAAAGAATCCAGAATCAGAAATGTCTGATGAAAAATCGGAACGACATCATCGAACCAGGTTACATAAGCGAAGAAGAAAAGTGGCAGCTTTTACAAGGCGCTGATGTTTTTCTTTTTCCAACGCTTTATGAAGGTTTTGGTATTCCGGTTTTGGAGGCGCAATCGGTCGGAACGCCGGTCGTTACATCAGAAACGTCTTCTTTGCCGGAAGTGGGTGGCGAGGGAGCAGTGTACGTCGATCCGCTGGACACCGAGAGCATTGCTGAGGGCATTCAACAGCTTCTTTCGGATAAGGCTTTCCGGGATGGTATAATAGAAAAAGCGGCTCACAATGTGAACCGCTTCAGTTGGGCGCAGTGCGCCGAGGAGATCAGTCAGGCAATTCAGCAACCTCGACCTTGAGCTCGTATCAATAATGAAGCTATGAATCAGTCCGGCCATAAAAAAATAGCTCTCGTCCATGATTTCCTTGTCTCGTACGGTGGGGCGGAACGGGTTTTGCAAGCGATGGCTGAGCTCTATCCTGAGGCGCCGATCTATACGCTTGTCGCTGATCCATCGGTTGTGGCAGAACATTTTCCTGGGCGGGATATCCGGACATCATGGCTTTCGCGTCTCCCGAACTGCATCAAGAAACGGTACCGCTTTTTACTTCCGTTTTTTCCGGTAGCTGTTGAAACATTCGATCTGCGTGATTTTGATCGAGTCATATCGTCTTCGGGGGCATGGAGCAAAGGTATCGTGACACGTCTGAATACGAAGCATATCGCATATGTCCATTCTCCTATGCGGTATGCTTGGGATTATCATGAGGCGTATCTTCGCGAGCTTGGCATGCGCGGTCGGCTTGGGCTGTGCGTGAGGATGCTTATGTCGTATCTCCGAGTGTGGGATCGCCAAGCTGCCGAGCGTCCAGATGAAATGATAGCGAATTCGGATTTTACGCGTGAACGTATCCGAAAATATTATCGAAGGGAAAGCACGGTCATATATCCGCCAGCGCTCTCGCTTGCAGAACAGTTTCCGATGATACGGGATAGCGCGGTTGAGCGTAAGCATTTTCTGGTCGTATCGCGCTTGACGAGTTTCAAGAAAATCGATGCTGTCATTGAGGCTTTCAATAAGCTCGGTTTTCCGCTTATTATCGTCGGAGTCGGACCAGAACAGGAACGGCTCAAGAAAATGGCGCAGAAGAATATCGTTTTTGCAGGTTTTGTTGCGGATAATGAATTAGCGAAATTGTATAGCGGCGCTCGAGCACTTGTTTTTCCTTCGGAAGAAGATTTCGGAATGGTCGCCGTCGAAGCGCTTTCATTCAGTACGCCAGTCATAGCGTTTGAATACGGAGGTATACGGGAAATCGTATCGCCAGGAAAAGACGGTGAATTGTTCCATGCAGTGACACCGGAAATTATTGCAGAAGGGGTGAAGCGTTTTCTTGCGCATGAAGGATCATACGATAAAATATCCATGCAACGTTCCGTAGAACGCTTTGGGCACCAGCGTTTTGCGGATGAACTGAAGAAATTTATCGAAGAGCATTCATAGATTCTTTTGTGGTGCTTCATCGGTATTTGGTGATTTTGAGACTGTTATCGAACATATGCATATTATCGGGCATGAAAAAGAACGGAAAAAGCTCTCAGAAATAGTCGGGAACGGCTGTGTAGCGCAGAGTTACTTATTTTCCGGCCCGCAGGAAATAGGAAAAAGCTTGTGCGCTTTGGAATTCGCGATGAGTCTTGTCGGTGAGCGCGGATTCGTTCCGACTGATGTTCGGCCATATCCGTTCGATGTCATGGTTGTGCGACCTGCTGAGGAAACGAAGCGCGGTGTTACGAAGACAAAACGTATTCCAGCCGAAGCGGTCCGTGAAGCGCTTGCATTTTTGGCTGAGTTTCCTGTCGTCGGCGCTTATCGAGTCGTGATTATCGAAGATGCGCATATGTTGTCGATGGCGGCGCAGAATGTTCTTCTGAAGACGCTTGAAGAGCCGAATCCCTCGTCGGTTATCGTGTTGCTGACACATGAGCCGGGCAGTATCATCGATACAATCTTATCGCGTGTTGAGCGCATGAGGTTCGGATTCGTTCCGGAAGAAGAAATGTTGAGCGGTTTTTCGGCTTCGGAATTTTCTTCGCGCATCGGAAATGGAAACATCGCCCCGTTCTTCTTTTCGCTCGGTCGGCCAGGCATGATTATCCGTGCTCTTTCCGATACGAAAGGATTTGCCGCTGACCAAGAGCGCTTAGCGAAGCTGTTTCGCTTATCGACACTGTCTCTGACTGAGAAACTCCGATTCGCTGAAGAATTGTCGGCCGATGTTCCTCACACGATCCGCTTGCTTGAATGGTGGCTGCCAGGGCTTCATGTCAGGATATCTGGTCTCGATAATCGGCAAGCGCAGCGCTTTTTCGGATTACTTGAGGAGACAGAACGGACTTTATCGCTTTTGAAGACAACGCAAGCGAATGCGCGTCTTTTGCTTGAACAGCTTTTTCTTTTCGTATGAGATTGTGGCCATGGAGAAAATCAAAACGGCAGATGCATCATAGAACTCTTTCTCAACCGATGCAGAAACCGGTCATCCGGCATCGTCGAGGCTATAGAGCGCCATCTGCCGGAAGAGTATGGCGTATTATGGGCATAGTGTTGCTATGGACAGTCTTCGGTATGACAACCGGGTATATGGTCATATTTTCTCCGTATATGCTCGTGATGGAGTCGTCGATTTCAGGCAATACAGTAGTGTCGTCTGATGAGCTTACAGCGTTTATCAAAGAGGAACTTTCCGGAAAATATTATGGCATCTTTCCAAAAAATAGTCTTTTGCTTATTAACCCATCGCGCATGGAGGCAGCGATTAAGGAGAGGTTTCCATTGATTCGACGCGCATCGATTGCACGGACGTTTCCTGATCGATTAGATATCGGCATAACAGAGCGGGAGCATATTATCCTGTGGTGTCAGACTGACGGACATTGCCTTTTGTTGAACGAGGATGGAATCGCCGTATCGAATGAGCGGGCTGTTTCTGATGAAAATCGGGATGTTTCCATACGGGTTACTGATTTGAGCGGACGATCAGTAACACCTGGGCAGCGTTTATTCGATTATGATTTCGGTGCGTTTGTTGCCGCATTCCGTCCGATTTTCGAATCGCGAACTGGCATAGGCCTTGAAGATGGATATTCGACTGCTTCACGCTTTGCATACGATATGAGAGCGAAGACATCTGAAGGGTGGGAAGTATACGTCAATACGGAGCTTCCAGCGGATACATCGATTGACATGCTCGTACTGTTTTTGGAGAAGGAATTGCCAGCCGAGAAACGTTCCCAGTTGGCATATGTCGATCTGCGTACGGAGAATCGTATTTATTATGCTTTGCGAGACAGCGGTCAAGAGGAACAGAACGAGCAAGCAGTTTCCGACACAATTACAAACCAGACTGCGTCAGCCGTTACACCGTCTGCGTTGCCTGTTTCCGATACGTCATCAAAGAAAAAGAAACATTGAATCGAAACCCAGCCGATTCAGCGGTATCGCGTTTGCGCTTATCAGGCAAGAGCGTTTTGTGATTTAAGGGATGTAATAGATAAAGAAGGAATCGCCAACGCGAGTGAGTGGTTTGATGTTTGAAAGCCAAGAATAATCCCGTTCGCCAGCCGACTTTTTCTTGTAGATGCTTTCTTGATAGAAGAATGTCGAGATAGCATACCAGCCGGATTCCGGTTCTCGTGATCCCCACCATGGAATGTAGGTATCGCCGAGATAATAAGCCGGACTTGAACCGCCAAAATAATCGACGCGTATCTTGTCGATGATGGGCATTGCCGGAAGTGCATCGTTGCATTCTATGGTGGTAGCGTTTTGTGCGCAAGTGTTATGGCGAACAACAAAATCACGAAGATATTTGAGATCTTGCCCCCAGTCCGCATTGGAGTCGGTGACATATTTATAGCCGTTCGCATGACCGCCGACGGCGGCATTGAAATAGGAGAGGTAGTACGGATAGGATAGAATAGGAACGGCTATGACTACGAGTGCGAATATGAGCATCAGGATGCGCGAAAGTTTCCGATTGAGGATGTTGCCATCACAACGTTTGAGCATGTCTCCGGCGGATTTTGCGGCCAGCATGTAGAGGAATGGCAGAATCGGGAAGAGATGGCGAAATCCGATATTGAGGTTGCCGCTCATACTGACAATCATGTAGAAAGTGATGAAGAAAAGTGAGAGATATTGGACAGTTTTCGCTTGAAATGAACGAGAAAAAATGGTCCAAAAGGATAAGCCGGATGCATGTTCGCGAATGGAAGAAATGATGCCTCGGCTGAATGATAAGGCTGTCATCGCGATAAGAAGTACCAAGAACGGGAGTGTTTCCTTGAAAATGAAGACGACTGGGAAATAAACAGCTCGAGCTTGGTCGCTTACGGTGCCGAAATAATAGTAGACATTTCCAGCCTCGACACGTGAGAAGACCTTGGCAACGCCGACGAAATAGACCGCGAATGGACGGAGTATCGGTGATTCTGCGAGCGTTGTGACAGCATTATGGGCAAGATGTGCCGGAACGTTCGGTTGGGAAAGGAAGAGATCGGCGAGATCATCTACTTTGGTTTCCGGCATGGCATACATATTGAGCGCGTAGACAATCCAGATAATTGCGAAGGATATGGCGACGCTGCCGATGAAATGCAGGATATAGGTCATGTATGTTTTAAGTCGAAACATACCGGTGCTGAGAAGGCTTCCGGTTGGTTGTCGTTTTGTGGCTGCAAATACGAGCAAGAAAAGTCCGAAAATCGGGAAAAGGAGGACAGCAGAAAATTTTGATGTTTCGGCAATACCAAGAGCAACGCCAGCCGCGAGCATGGATGAAGTGTTCGGTTGGCGTAAGAATCGAATGAAAAAATAGGCGGCAGCAAAGATAACAGCGGCGATGCCGAGATCGGTTGTTACGTAATGACTATGCGCAATGATATTCGGATCGGCGGAATAAAGGAGCGTTGCTAAGAGGCCAGCGATGGTTCCTCCGATTTCTCGCGTCCAGAAAAAGATACCGAATCCGAGAGCGACAGCCAAGAGAGTGATGGGTAGGCGCGACCAGAAAAGGATACGGTCAGAATCATTGCAAGCCTGAGCCGGATCTTGGCAATTGAGGAAGAGGTCTCCCGCTACCCATTGTTCGTTCCGTCCGTTCTCCCAAGCATCAGAAGCATAAGGAAATGTGAGGCCGAGAAATTGCAATGGCAGTCCGGCGAGATCTTTGATGAGTGGCGGGTGTTCAGGGTTGAGGCGCATGTCGTGAGCATCGAGATAGGTATAGGCAGATGGGATGTGGGCTCGCTCATCATACGTCGCGGATTCATGTGAAGAAACGATGGTTGAGACGATGAAAAGTATCGTGAGCATGGCTGCGACGAATACGAAGGGATGGCGACGGAGTGTTTCCATAACGGCAGGATGTTATTGATGATTATGGTAGGCGGATGATTGTGAAGGCGCTCTGCGTTCCAGGGTGGAGATCAATCGTTTCAGCTATCGCATCGGGAGCAAAGCGGCGGATGTTCTCTATGACTCGGCTGTCATCATTGATAAGGATGATGAC
>DBUA01000002.1:4435-10741 GCA_002307715.1 Candidatus Moranbacteria bacterium UBA1302 | reverse complement strand
CCACGATAAAATACCGCTTTCTGGTTCGGGTCAAGCTTATACGCTTTAACTTCAGCTTCAGGGATCGCATGGAAAAAATCTTCAAGTTTCTGATGCTGCGCCGGAGAAAGAGGCATTTCTTCTTTGCAATTGTCACAGATGCGACGCACGAGACGCTGTGCAGCGACTGCCTGAAGAGACGACGAGAGAAGGAACGGCTCAAGCCCCATATCTACAAGGCGAGGAATCGCACCGATAGCATCATTCGTATGAAGCGTTGAAAGCACGAGGTGTCCCGTCAACGCTGCATGGATAGACAATTCGGCCGTTTCATCATCACGGATCTCTCCAACCATGATAACATTCGGGTCCTGACGGAGAATAGAACGCAATCCGCTTGCGAACGTATATCCGATTTCCGGTTTAATCTGACTTTGGTTTATACCCTCCATGTAATACTCAACCGGGTCCTCAAGTGTTATGATGTTGCGTTCTTCCTTATTGAGAATCTGTAAAAAAGCATACAATGTCGTAGACTTTCCAGATCCCGTTGGCCCAGTAATCAGTATGATGCCGAACGGTTCACGGATCTTCGCTTCAAGCACTTCACGATTCTTCCCCCAAAGACCAAGCTTTTCAAGATCACTCACGTTTGATCGCTTATCAAGCACGCGTAACACCATTTTTTCACCATCGATAACCGGAAGACTCGAAACGCGTAAGTCTACTGATACATGGTCTCCATCAAAATGGAATCGGCCATCTTGTGGCTTACGTTTCTCATCAATTTTCAAATTCGAAAGAATCTTGATACGCGAAACGACTGCGCGACCGACTTCCAAAGGAAAAACAAGCTGAGCACGGAGTAATCCGTCGACACGAAAACGGACGCGATAACTTCCATCCACCGGTTCTATATGGATATCGCTCGCACGGACCTCGATAGCATGCTTCACTACCACTTCAACCAGCTTCGCAATCGGAGCATCTTGGAAGACTTCGGCATCCTTATCTTTTTTCTCAACATTCTTGATATCAGTGATATCATCTTCTTTCTTCAGAGACATGATGGCATCCTTGAGAGCTGTATCAGTCCCGGCATATCGCTTGATGATATCATTAAACACATCCTGGGAAACCGATCGCACTTCAATGCCCAATTGCTCTTTTTCCGCCAAGAATCGAAGTACATTAAGCGCTTCGATGTCTTGCGGATTCAGCATAGCTACGAAAAGTATGTCATCCTTTTTTTCATATGGCACCATGCCATATTTCAAAGCCGCTTCTTCTGGAATGATTTCCACGACCAACTTATCTATGGATGATGGCGCAGCACGCAGCACGGGAACTTGCGATGAATCAGCAGAAACAGAACTGTTCGTATCAGCAACGTCAGCACTTTCTTGTGTCGGTTGGATTTCCTCCTCTGGCATATGAAGACTGCAAAAAATATTCCTTTATTGGAACGGGTTCGGCTTTCCTGTCTGCTGATTATCAGTAGTCGGAACGATGTTCGTGATAAATGTTGTCAACCGATTTGCAACGGCAAAATCAAGCTGGGAACTCCGAAATATCGGATCACTCTCAATAACAGTAGCCGGACGTTTCGGCATATATCCAAATTCGGCTTCAAAAGCCCCTGTAAGGGCACCTCCAGCAGCGGCAGCGGCCGACCCGGCACTTGCACCATTCTTCGTATCAACACTGATACTGAACGATATCACTTTATGGAAAAGATCCATGTGTGAAACGCGATTGAAGAAATCCTTGATTCCTTCATATGATCCAGACACTTTAGCTGTCACGACATATTTGGAAAGCTTCGGTATACGCTGAGCAGTCGTAGCAGCTCCATCACTTACTTGTTCATTCAATTTAGAATTACTCACTTCAATATCCAAGCCAGACATAGAGATACCCGCTTGCGAAGCCATAAAATTCAAAGCATCAATAGCATGTCCTTGGTCCATGTTTTCAGGGAAATAACGATCTACGAGCTGTTCAGTCTCTTTTTGAGCATCCAATGAACCATTCAGCGCATCAATATTATTCATCACCGCACCGACAGAAGCGGCGTTCTCTTCCTTCTCAGATACGGCAGCGCGCTTCTCTGGAAGAGCACTCAGATCCGGCCAGATGTAACCAATCGCAATGATAAGCATCATCACTACAAGGAACGGGACTGTCAATACTTTCAGATTCATAATAAGAGATTCTTTTTAGCATTTAAAATATCGTGGCATCTATTTTGCAACTACGACAGCATCTCCGATAAGATCGGCCGTAACAGAAAACTTGATAAGTCCGTTTTCATCACTTGACACATCTCCAACCTTTACCTGGCTGAATGATGAGTCCTTCTTCAACGAAATGACTTGGGCCGCCAGATATCTGAAACTGCTTGTAACGCCGCTGATACTCACGATACGGTCATTTCTATTGTATTCATACATCGTCAGCCTGACTTCCGGAACCATATTCTGTTCAAGCTCCCCTAAAATACTCGAGGTGTCGACAGCAGCATCGAGATTCTGTCCAATCAGGGTCAGGCGATTGCTGAAATCAGCCACGCGATCAGCACGCTTGCCGGAAAGCTTCGTCGTATCCTGAGCAATCATCGACTCGAGCTGAGAAATCTTGTCATCATATGTCTTCGTATACCACCAAGTTCCACCCCATGCGGCAAGCGTCACTAAAAAGAGCACAACTACCACGACAATGCTCCTGTCGAACAATGATCGCCTATCAGACAATTCCTTCTTCGATTGCGTCGATTGAGAAAGATTGATACCAACCATTTTTTTATGTTTATATAATTATGTATTTCTTTTTTGAGGAAAATTCCACTATATCACGCTTCATTCAGCTTTTTTCTTCTTCGCAGCATCCAATCCTCCAAGCGCTAAGCCAATCGCTACTGTGAATGATGTCCCGAGCTCCCGAATCGTCGCTGAAAGACTTTCATCGTATTCCACTCGCGCCCAAGGATTACCGATGGAAACTGGCAATTGCATCGATGCCGAATAATATTTAACCAAACCAGCCATTTGCGCCGTTCCACCAGAAAGAATCACTTCTTGGCAAACGACATCTGGATACTTCGTATGATAGGATTCTAAAATACGTTCAGATTCGCTTTGAATCATCTGGAGAGCTGGAAATATCAATGCTGATTCCGGATTATTCAAGAAATCCTTATCACTCTTTTTAAGGATTTCTGCACGATCAGAAGTGATATTAAGCCCTTCCACGAGAGTTCGAGTAACATCTTTACCGCCGATATCCAGATTGCGACTGACACGCACCACACCATTATCAACAAGTATGAGATTCGTCGAACGAGCACCAATATCGACGATGAGACGCAATCCGGGAGCATCGCCGATGAGTGCTCGAACAATAGAAAATGTCTCAAGCTCAAGCAATTTCATATCAAGCCCAGCGGTATGCACATTATTTTCATAATGTTCAACTTCTTTATTGAGCGCTGCCACTAATAGGACCTCCGTCTTCACATGTCCATCATCAGAAGCAATCCGATTGACCACTTCCCAACTCAGAGCCACTTCTTCCAAAGGAGACGGTATATATTTATGCGCTTCGAATTGTATAGCTTCCTGAAGTTCCGATTCCTTCATTTCCGGAAACTCCAGCAAAGAAATCAATCCGATAAAAGCAGGCATCGCCACATACACTTCTCGGCTCTTCGGTTGCATACGATCAAGAAGCGCTCGAAGATACAGCACGACTTCATCATCATATGTACGATTCGAAGATGCAGGCACTCCTCGTTCCAGTGCAACTAGACTGACCTGCCCAAAATCCGACAGCAAAATCTTGCCATCTTTCTCTGTCAATTCAATCGCCTTGACCAGTGATGTACCGAAATCAAGACCAAGAAAATAAGGTTTTCTAAAACGAAACATGAATGTTTGTATTCATCACCCACGATATGATGATTATATCATAAGCTTCTATGCTGCACAACCATTTATGACAAACAAGAATGCCCTCCGAGACAGATTGACATTATGGCCAGAAAAAAATAGAATGATATGAGCCCTATGTTTGAAACAGACTTCATCCAAAAATTGTCAACGCACGCTCGAAAAAGCTTCAAAGAGGCAAACGATATCGCTCGTTATGCCCATCATGATGCTATCGGCACCGCACACCTTCTGCTTGCCATATTCCTTGAAAACGGCAGTCTCGGAAGCATTCTTCTCAACAATATGGGCTTTAGCAAAGATACACTTACTAAGATTTGCCTCAAAAAACGAGTAAATGGAAAAACGATCGCTTCGAATCAGTCACTTCCGCTGAGCACTTCATTGAAAGATGTGCTCCGTCGCGCATACCTGCTTGCGAGCCAGCTTCATTATCCATATGTTGGTACAGAACACCTCATCTACGCACTCATGGAGTCGGATGATGCTTCTATCAAACACATCATTAAAAGCTGCGGTATCGAAGAGGGAAAAATACATTCCACTATCGAATCACATCTCAATGCTGGACGATCAACACTCTTCAATAAGATGATCGAATTGCCGGAACATCCTTTTTTCCGCGGAAATACTGCCGAAACTGAGGTATCAACTATCGAACAATTTTCACTCGATATGGCGGATGACGCCCGTGAACATGGCATGCCACTCATCGGACGCGTGCAAGAACTCAACCGCCTCATCCAAGTACTCACCCGCAAACATAAAAGCAATCCGCTCCTGATTGGTGAACCAGGTGTCGGCAAGACTGCGCTGGTTGAAGCGCTTTCAAAGCGCATCGAACGAGGAGATGTCCCGCAATCGCTCATCGGGAAACGGATACTCTCCATCGATCTTGCGCTCGTTGTCGCCGGCACGAATTTCCGCGGAGAATTCGAAACGCGCCTCAAGGAAATCATCCGTGAAGCCGAAGAAAACGAAGATGTCATACTCTTCATAGACGAAATCCACACCATCATCGGAACCGGCAACACTCCTGGAGGTCTCGATGCCGCCAATATCCTGAAACCAGCGCTCGCTCGTGGCAACATACGCTGCATCGGAGCGACAACGCTTTCAGAATACAAACGGCATATCGAAAAAGACCCAGCTCTCGAACGCCGCTTCCAATCTATCCTTATTTCCGAACCTTCTGTTCGTGAAACACGACACATCATAACGGCAGTCCGCAAAAGTTACGAGGATTTTCATGCTGTAACCATCAGTCAACATATCGCTGATATTGCAGTTGATTTAAGCGTCAAATATCTCACTGACCGTTTCTTGCCAGATAAGGCGCTTGATATCATCGATGAAGCCGCTGCTCTCGCACAAGCAGACAAGAAACAGCCAGCGACTGTAAAAGCTCTCGCCCGACTCGAAGAAGATCGACTCGACGCTATCGATATGAAAGAAACTTCCATACGCGACGAGCGCTATGACGAAGCATCACAATGGCACGAGCAAGAACGTCTGATCGATAAAAAAATCGAAACGCTCCGGAAGCGCTCCAATACTGCACAACAAGAGGAACGCCTCCCTGTCACTGAAGCGCACGTATTTCGGACTGTTTCGCATATTACCGGCATACCGCTCGAAAAACTTACGCACGAACAACCATCAAAAAAACTTGATCGTCTGCATGCGACGCTTCAAAAACGGCTTATCGGACAACAAGAAGCAGCCGGTATTCTTGAAGAAACTCTCGCCCGATCACTCTCCGGTATTAATCACCCCGACCGTCCGCTGGGTTCATTCCTTTTCCTCGGTCCGACAGGCGTTGGTAAAACGCTCGCCGGAAAACTTCTCGCTGAAGAATTCTTCGGAGATCGATCGGCACTCATCCGCCTCGACATGAGCGAATTCATGGAACGTCACAGCGTTGCTCAAATCATCGGCGCACCCGCCGGTTACATCGGCTATGGCAATGGTGGAAAATTGACAGAAAAAGTCCGCCGCAAACCATACAGCATCGTCCTCTTCGACGAAATCGAAAAAGCACACCCCGATGTCTTCAATATCCTACTGCAAATCCTCGATGAAGGATCACTCACCGATGCGGAAGGACGTTCCGTAAGCTTCCGCCATACTCTTATCATCCTTACCTCAAACATTGGCACAGCAGCATTTACACAAAATGCCACTATCGGTTTCCATGGGAAACATCCTTCATCAGCCGCATTGCGAGATCGGTTTGAAACGACAAAAACAAACGTTCTCAATGAACTCAAAAAAGAGCTCCGCCCAGAACTTCTGGCCCGACTCGACCATATCATCGTCTTCAATGCACTCGATGAAGCCGCTATCAAATCCATAACGAAAACAGAATTTTCCGCGCTAG
>DBUA01000002.1:568-4127 GCA_002307715.1 Candidatus Moranbacteria bacterium UBA1302 | reverse complement strand
AAAAGCTTTTCTCCAGAACAAGGCGGCCGTCTCATCAGAAAAAACATACAAGATATCGCAGAACGAGCCATTGCCCGAAAAATTCTCGCTTCCCCTCAAGCAAAATCCCTTTCGCTTTCTATCAAAAATGATACTGTCGTGTGTTCTTAAACAGGCAACCAGCCATACAATCATGCTATCGCTTCATACTTGATGCGATTTTTCCGATCCGTTGCATCGGCTGCGGCCAACCGCAAGAGCATCTCTGTCATACATGTACCAAACGGATTCCAATCCGTCTCGACCACGTCTGCCCTATCTGCCGCAAACGTCCTACTCCTTCAGGACGAACTTGTTTCAAGTGTTCGCTCGATACACCGCCTTTGAACGGCATTTTTACCGCATCCTATTACCGCGTTCCGGTATTGAAACGTGCCATAATGCTCTTCAAATATCATTCCATCGCAGCCTTCAGCACCCCGCTCAGCGCATTCCTCGCCGAAGCCATAGGGCGGTCTGACATTCCTCTTCCAGACATCATCATTCCTGTACCACTTCATTCGAGAAGACTTCGACAACGTGGATTCAACCAGTCATCACTCCTTGCAGCCGAACTTTCCGCTTCGCTCGCACCAACACTCGAAATACCGATGCTTCATCTGCTTATCCGCACCAAAAACACGGCACCACAAGTACGTATGCCTTCGATAGAAGATCGCTATTCCAATATACGAAACGCTTTCTCTATCAATGAAAATCTCGGTGTCGATCTCCACAACAAAACTGTGTGGCTCATCGATGATGTCACTACCACCGGAGCGACACTTTCCGCTTGCGCCACTGTCCTAAAAGCCGCCGGAGTCAAATCCGTATTCGGCATAACGATTGCTTCCGCTCTTACACAAAAACCATCCTCAGCGCAATGAATATCACACCGAGGATGGTTGCATCACGAACAATCTTCTCTACGGAAACCTCTCAGAACGATCCAGCGGACTGTATCAAGCCATCCATATCATCGAGCGCTTTATCCGCTTCCTGTTTTGTTCCGATATTATATGATGACTCCTCTTTCTGTACTGCAGATATATCCTCGCCAGAAACAGTAGCAGCACCCTGTTCAGACGACTGTTGGCGAGATGAGGACGGCGCTCCCGCAGAATCTTGCTTACGAACCTCCTGCTTCGTGATCCATGCTATCCCTATCACCGACACGACAAGGCAAACGATAGCGGCGACAGCATAAGCGAACTTCTTCTTATCCATAAAATTGATGCTTTCTAAGAACTGATTTAATCTTCAAGATCATCAAGCGCCGCCTGGATACTCTTCCGCAGCGTACCTGTGAAATAATCCATCATATCCTTTCCTGCCGACTTGATGGCATCCTGAGCATCGGATATATCATCATCACTTGCGTCATCATCGCCGAGAACATCGATGTAATCATCGTATTTCTCCAACAAGGTGTCCGCCTTATCCTTGAAATTATCGTACTTGTCATTGATATCATCAATCACATCATCATCGACATCTTTCGACCCAAGGAAAGAAATCATCTTTTCGGTACGGCTTTCAATACGATAAATCTCCGCCTTCCGTTCAGTTTTCATCTTCTTAGCACGCTCAAGCTCCGTTTCTCCTGAAGCAGTATCGCCATCCTTCTTTTCAGGGACACAGGAAAGCTTGCTTTCCGAACTGCTCGAAGACGCTGAATCATCCGGACGAGCAGGCATTTTGGCGCAAGTGCCGCTTACCGTTGTTGAAGAGCTGCTATCCTTCGGATCGGAAGATGTGAACGAACAATCGTCTCCTTCAGACTTATCATCACACGCTTCCATCGATTCTTTTGAAGACATCATCTGCTGGCCCTGGCCTTGCGGACCATCCTGCCCAGGTTGTCCATTACCGCCACGACCGCCGCCTTGTTGCATATTTCCTCCTCTCGGCGGCTGACCACCACTAAAATTATCCGCTGCAAACACGCTATGATTGAAGGCGATGCCGGTCGCTAATGCCGTCGCCAACGTCAGAAATCCTATCGCCGCTTTCTTATCCATATGATTTTTTCTTTGAATTATTCTTTTGGAAACCCCATCAATCTTCATCGGTTGTCGCTGTCTTCACAGCCGAATATGCCGAATAGCTGCTCTCATCATCCTTCTTAATCCTGAACTTGAACTTATAAAGCGTATCTGATTTCAAGCTCGTAACCGTTACCGATCCTTCGGCATCGTCATCTAATGTCAAAGAATACGTCTTGGTGCTCCAAGAGCTTTTCCCACTCTTCTGGTATGCTACCTGCACATTCACTGCTTCTTCATCCAAATCATCGCATGAAATCTTCAACTTCGCCGAATCTTCGGTAATACCGTTGATTTTCTCTATTTCCGGCTCATAATCCGATCCTTTCGTAGTGGTGCTCACGCTTGATGAATACGACGTATATGAAGAAGTACCTGATTTTTTCACCTTTGCCTTAAAGCTGTAATTTGTCGCTGAATCAAGACTGCTTACCGTAATACTCGTCGATCCGGACGAACCCAGCTTGGCAGAAAACGTCTTGCTCTTAGTCGAACTCGAATCTTCATTCGTTATAGACACGCCAACAGAGACTTTTTTGCTCTTCAGCGCCGAACAGGTCACTTTGAGAATGACAGAAGTCTCTTTCGTTTTCGTAATCTTGACTGTCGGAGTACAACTTGTTGACGCGTCAGCCGTATTGACACCTGAAAGCGGTGCAAAAACAAGAGTGAGTATCAACGGAATAGCGGCCAGACTACGGTAAAAATATTTCATACACTATCGTTTCTTATGCAGAACATGTACTAGTTATTGGGCCAAGCCGTCCGGACCTCCTTCTCGTGGCATTTCAGATTTCGTCTGTCCGGATCCAGAAGCACTCTGCTTAGTGGTATTTTTCTCTTGGCTCACCGTCGGACGTACGGTCTTGCCATCATCTTTATTCGGACCTCCGCCAATAACATGCCCGAATGCTACGATACCGAAAATCACCGTCGAAAACAAAAGCACTATACTCGCATAAAACAATTTAACGCTATGTTTCGTAGCAAATTCCTGTACGCTCATACATTTTCATTTTATGGCTTAAAATCCGGTCAAGAAAACGATTTCTTTCCCAGCACTTTCTACTACGTTCACAAGAATACGCCGGGCGCATTCCTTTTTCATCGCACTTACCAATCAAGTATATCAAAAAATACGCACGAAAAACAGGCCAAATATCCCACCTCATGCATTTTTACGCATCACAACGATATCCCTTTTTCTTTTTATATAAACCAACACAGGCAACAATCCGTTCATTGCAACAGAAGTGAGTATAAAAATTGATGTTGTTAATGTGTAATTTTGAAGAGCAAAAAAATCTAAAACGTAACTTGTTGCAGATAAAGCATACAAGGAAAGCGTCTCGCTGTACGGATCTTCAAAGACTTTTCTGTATGTTGGCAAAAAAGCAACGGTGTCTATTATAGAAACAACTATGACAGATGTTAGTCCATCATTTGTAAATATATAAAATACTAAAATAGATAGAGCTAAAATCAAGCAATACAAA
>DBUA01000002.1:0-306 GCA_002307715.1 Candidatus Moranbacteria bacterium UBA1302 | reverse complement strand
AACCTCCACCGCTCTTAAATCCTGCAACGGTGGCTATTCCGATAGTAATTGTCCAAATCAACCAAGAATATATATGCGGTTCAGTCTTCTTTTTAAAGATATCCACTATGTATGGAATAAAAAGAATCACAGATACTATAGAAGATATGATTGCTACAATTAACTTTATTTCCATATTTCATCAAGCCAATTATCTCGCATAAACATTTCTATTTTAAGCATAGTCCAAACCGCCAAATTCATGGCGGTTTTAAGTTGCTCATTTGCGGAGACCTCGGGTCTCTCAAACGAATGAACTTGATGCGG
>DBUA01000025.1 GCA_002307715.1 Candidatus Moranbacteria bacterium UBA1302 | reverse complement strand
GAAGCGCGAGTGCGATTGCTCGGTTTCGTCCCTGATGAAGATATCCCGTCTTTGTATACGGGAGCGCTCTTTTTCGCTTATCCATCGATGTACGAAGGATTCGGCTTACCTCTATTGGAGGCGCTTCGCATCGGAACGCCGGTTTTGGCATCTTCCGTGTCATCAGTGCCGGAAGTATGTGGAACAGCAGCGCTCTATTGTGATCCGAAGAGTATAGAATCGATTGCTCGCGGTATGGAACAGCTCTTGACCGATGATAGTCTCCGAAAAGAACTTTCCATGCAAGGCAAGGCTCAAGCGTCACGGTTCAATTGGAAACATTTCACGCAAATGATCATTGATTCGCTTTCTTTATGATGATGCCCATGAACGTGTTGTTTCCTGGATGGAATCAAAACAAGCTGCTGCTTATTATCGGCAATGTGATGCTTGGCATTGTTTTCATAGTGTTATCAAATGTCGGTTTACTACCGCTCAATCCCGTCCATTTCATATTTTTTACAGTCGTCGCCTTTCTATGCTCACTCTATCGTCCTGGATGGATGTATCTTCTTTTTGTCGGTATGGTACCGTATGAGACAGTTCATCTCATGCCAGTAGGATTCAAGGTTGATCTCCGGCCGTATCAATGGCTTGCGGTCGTCCTTTTTTTCGCTATTATCGTGCGTGCAGCTGTCAATCGTCTTCCGTTCGTGTTGGTCCGGCCACGTTGGTTCGACGGGGTATTGGCTATTATTCCTATTGGTGCTTTCGTGTCTGTCCTAGCGGCTCCCGATTCTGCGACAGCCTTCAAACAGGCTATGGTCGTTCTTTCATTCGGATTGGTGTATGCGATCGCGAGAATTTTTTGGCAATCATGGAGCGATGCCGCGCAAGCGATCCCATTTTTCCTTTCGTCGAGCGGCGTAGTTTTCGCGTATGCGCTTTGGCAGAACCTTGCCTTTTTGGCTGGTCGCGGAGGATTCGAAACGATGGCTGGACGACCGAATGCTGTTTTTAGCGAAGCCGATTGGCTTGGGGCATTCGCTTTGGTAGCGCTCAGTGTATCGTTAGCTCTGGTTTCATCTCGTCGCTTATCATGGCGTCATCCGTCGACGTTCTTTTGGGGAATATTCCAAATTGCCGCTTTTGTGACATTACTCATATCGCTTTGCCGAAGTGCTTGGCTAGGTGCATTCATTGCTGCTTTTGTCACAGCTATCGCCATGACGTTCCGTCGTCGAGCTGTCGGGTATGGACGAGCCGCTTTTCGCACCGGACGTTTTGTTGCTATGGTGTCGGTTACGTTTTTAATCGCACTCGGATTGGTTATCGCATTCCATCTGACTCCATTCGGTCTTTTTGATCGCGCTCATAGTACGGCATCGGGATTGCAAACGATTACCATAGCTTGTGATCATGAATCGCCAAC
The DNA here is from genome assembly GCA_002307715.1 of Candidatus Moranbacteria bacterium UBA1302. Lineage (GTDB taxonomy): Bacteria > Patescibacteriota > Minisyncoccia > Moranbacterales > UBA1568 > UBA1568. Next base: position 5,234 of record DBUA01000025.1, on the reverse strand, counting down.
GTTACCAGAGAAAATTTCTTCCACCTCCGAACTCGAATCCTTCGGTTGCCGCCATATCAATCTCGAAGAAATCGATAATGAACGTTCTCATGGCGCGTTTGTCACGGAGATTTTTCGTGATGATCCGAATATCGCTATTCGGCAAGATATTTATGCTAAAACGATAACGATATTGAAAGATCATTGGCTCTTCGGAATAGGCTGGGGGAATATAGCTATGTTTCTCGGTACGGATGAGCGTGGCGCCGGCCTCAACGCGAGCAATATGTTTTTAGAAATATGGCTTGGCAGCGGTTTGGCTGGCCTGGTTGCTTTCTGTATATTTTGGATAGCAGCATTAGCGTGGTCAATAGCGCATATCGTACGTTCCGATAATCATGCCGATGCCGCAGTACTTATTCTCGCTCTTTGGTCGGGATTGACAGTATTTAATTCTTTCAATTCCGGGGTATTATTGGGATTTTTCTTTTTGTGTTTAGCGCTCATTGCGCTCGGATTTGAATCTCGCATTTCGAAAAAAAATACTATCATACATGCAATATGAGCACTTTTGCCATCGATATCAGATTGATAGGAAGAAAGCGGACAGGGGACGAAGCCGTTTTCTTCAATCTTACTCGTGCGCTTATCGCCCTCAAAACCCGTCATCAATTCGTACTTCTGACGAATATCGTTGATACTGTCGAGCTCGATGGCATAAAGCAGCGTCTCGGATGCACCGGAAATGAATTGGTGAGAATAGTGACACTCCGAGGGAAAAATCGTTTCGTGTGGAATTTTTTGACCGTGCCATGGTTTCTTTTTCAAAATCATATCGATGTATTTCATACGCAATATATCCTTCCGATTGCTGTTCCATCACGAACGAAAGTCATAACACATATACACGACGTATCGTTTTCTGCGTATCCGGAATTGATAGGATGGAAAGATCGATTATTCCTTTCTTTATTGATTCCATCAGCTTTGAAACGCGCCGATACAATCGCCGTCCCTTCCCGATTTACCGCTGATGAAATCGTGAAATATTATCGGATCAAGCCTGAAAAAATAATCGTAGTTCCGAATGCGTTGAGCGATGATTTCTTGTCGGTATGTGATGATCTCGATGCAATACGGCGCGTACGTGAACAATATGACCTACCGGAACGATTTATCATTTCCGTCGGAACACTTCAGCCGCGGAAGAATATACCTTTCCTTGTAGAGGCATGTTCTGCGCTTCGAAAGCGTATTCCGGATATGGGACTTGTTTTAGTAGGAAGTCGGACGGCTCATCATGCCGATACTGCGGGATTGGATGCGGCGATAACTCGTTCTCACATGGATACGGCCGTGTTCTTTCCAGGATTCATACCGCAGGCGGATCTTCCCTATGTCATAAAAGCCGCTTCAATCTATGCTTTCCCTTCGCTCTACGAAGGCTTTGGAATTCCGCTTCTTGAAGCGATGAGTTGCGGTGTTCCGATTGCTGCTTCTCGCATACCGAGCCTGCGTGAAGTCGGAGGTGACGCAGTGGCGTATTTCAATCCCTCAGACCTTGCTGATTGTGCTGAAACGTTGTATGCTCTTTCTATTGGCGATGAACAGCGTACAGAGCTTATCCGAAAGGGATATGAGCGTCTCAATGCCTTCTCATGGAGGAAAAGCGCCGTCCTTATGCTTGCTCAATACGAACGGCTCTCCGATTGATTCGTAATATATTTTTTGATAGCAGTATCCTTATGTTCGGACATACACCAAAAAATAATGAGATTGTTGAAGGTTCCAAGAAGCGTCGTTGGCTTCGTGTCACACTTTTTTTCGTTATACTGATCGTTATTGCTGGCGGTGCATTCGCCTGGAAGACCGGATCGGTCATAAAGAAGATATCCCAAGGAAATGGCAGTATCCTTTCTAACTTGGTGAAATCCATTCCGGGTGTTGATCAGAAACTCACAGGCGAAGATCAAGGACGTATCAATATTTTGCTTCTTGGCATGCGAGGTGAAGGTGTTGAAGGAGGCGGTTTGCTTGCCGACACTATTATGGTGCTTTCTATTCATCCAAGCACTGACGCGAATGATTCAAGCAAGGCTTCGCTCATTTCTATTCCTCGCGATCTTTATGTGCAGGTGCCGAATAGCGATGAACATCGTAAGATAAACGCTGTGTATGCTTTGGGTGAAGAACGTGCCTATCATAAGGGCGGTATTGAGGATATGCGGTCCATCGTAAGTGATGTGACTGGTCTTGATATTCCATATGCTATCACGATAAATTTCCAAGGGTTCAAGGATCTTATCAACGCAGTCGGTGGCATTACGGTACATCTTGATCAACCTTTTGAAGAAGGGGTGCAATTTCGCGGTCTTGAACAACGTTGTGATGGCTTGAAATACACTCTCCCATCTGGAAATGTCGAAGAGAAGAAAGGTACTCGGAAAAATGGTTCGACATATATTCGGCATTATGCGCTTTGTTATGAAAAATTGACTACTGATGAGGCTGCATCTCGCCTTGAATGCGGTGGGGATTTCAAGCTGCCGGCTGGAGATAACCAGCTCGATGGAGATCAAGCGCTTTGTTATGCGCGTGCGCGATACACATCAAGCGATTTTGAACGAGCTCGCCGACAGCAGCAAGTGATCCAGCTGGCAAAGGAGAAAGCACTTAGTATTGGCACGTTGACTGATTTCTCGAAAGTAAGCGCCATGCTTGATAGTCTCGGAAACAATGTCAGCACGAACATGGAGGCCTGGGAGCTCAAGCGTCTCTTCAACATATATCAGCAGATCGGAGAAGTCACACCGAATCAGAAAGTATTAGAGAACTCCCAGGAAGGTTTGTTATATAATCCTCCGGAAACGAAAGAGACTGGCTATATTCTGCTGCCGCTCGGTGATACGTATGATCGTATCCATGAGCTCTTCGCCAATTCGCTCAATTACTAGCCGCTATAACGCGGTGGCTCATTCGCATGGAAACGGTAGAACTGACTATCGCTGTCAATGGATATAAGAATCCGGAGCTTTTGCGGCTCTGCCTCGATTCTATCCAGAAGGAGATGTCTTCTTCTGGAATACGATATGAGATAATCGTAGCTGATAGCGCCACAGGAGAAGATACGGAAATGCTCATGCGTGAGCGTTATCCCGATGCTCGATTTTTTCCGTTCAAAGAAAACGTCGGGTTCAAGCGCATGGTGAATGTATCGCTGGATGAGGCACACGGAGAGTATATTTTTCTCATCAATAGCGATATTATCCTTACGGAAGGAGCAATTCCGAATATGCTGAATTATATCCGAACGCATTCGGATATCGGCATTTTGAGCCCAAAGCAGTTAAATTTCAACGGAACGCTTCAGCCGAGCTGTTTCCGTTTCTATCGACCACTCACTATCGTATATCGTCGTACATGGTTCGGTAAGCTTCCGTTTGCAAAACGGCATCTTCGCTGGTTCATGATGGAAGATTATGATAAATCAGCGCCGAGAAATGTCGATTGGGTCATGGGGTCGGCTATGCTCGTCTCTAAGCGCGGCGTTGTCAAGATCGGAAAAATGGATGAGCAATTCTTTATGTATATGGAAGATGTCGATTGGTGCAGACGCTTCTGGGAACATGGATATCGCGTTGTTTATTATCCTGATGCGACCGTCTATCATTACCATGGAAAGGGAAGCGCTAAAGGAGGTTTCATCGGTTCGCTTTTATTCAATCGCTTGACTTGGTACCATATAGAGAGCGCCGTACGCTATTTTTGGAAATATCGGAATAAGCCGACTCCTTCCACTGATAACTCATTGAATCATTGAACGTTTACATGTATATGTTTTTTTCATTCAAACCATCGACTCCGGATGAATATGAGCGCGGACAGCGAGTTTTTCGTCGGTCTTTCCTCGTTTTTTTCGTAGTATTTCTTATTGCCGCAGGCTTTTTTGTCGGTTATGAGCGCGGGCGGTCATCGGCATTAGCGTCATTCAGTCAAACTCAAACGCTTTCTCCGGACGATGCTATTATCATAAATAAAGAAAGCCAAGATCAGACTATTGATTTTGCGCTTTTTTGGAAAGTTTGGGGGCTGCTCAAAGATATGTATGTCGATAAGTCCTCGCTTGATGCGCATGAGCTTTTTTATGGCGCTATCCGCGGTATGTTGGCTGCAACAGGAGATCCGTATACGACGTTTTTCAGCCCGAAAGATAACCAAGAGTTCAAAGAGGATATTTCCGGAACATTTGATGGTATCGGCGCTGAAATGGGCATGAAAGATGGCGTTATCACCATCATCGCTCCGCTTGATGGCGCACCTTCAGAAAAGGCCGGTCTGATGGCTGGCGATAAGATAGTGAAGATTGACGGGGAATCATCTTCAAATTTATCGATTGACGAAGCAGTGAAACGTATTCGTGGTCCGAAAGGTACCAAAGTGACGCTGACCGTATTTCGGAGTGGCGAACAAGAAACTCGCGATATTACCGTGACACGTGATACCGTCCTTGTGAAAAGCGTCCGTTTTGAGATGAAAGATGACGGCATGGCACTGATACGCATCAGTCGTTTTGGCGATGATACTGAAAAGGAATTCAAGGATGCTGTCGATCAGGCGATACAACAGCATGCTCGCGGACTTATCATCGATTTACGCAATAATCCCGGAGGATACCTTGAGAGTGCTGTGAATATGGGCAGTTTGATGATTCCGTCTGGCAAGACTATCGTCATCGAGGAAGATGGATCCGGAAATCGTACGCCTACGATGGCTAAAGGCGGTGATGTCTTATCGAAAATCCCGACTGTCGTCATCATCAATGCTGGAAGTGCGAGCGCATCAGAAATCCTTGCCGGGGCCCTTCGTGAAGATCGTGATAACGTGACGTTAGTAGGAGAGCGTTCATTCGGGAAAGGTTCAGTACAACAGCTTATTCCGACAAGCAAAGATACTTCCGTAAAGATTACCGTCGCTAAATGGCTGACACCTCAAGGAAACCAGATTCATGGCATCGGTATCGCTCCGGACGAAGAAATCAAATTGACAGCTGATGATGTCGCGAATGAGCGTGACCCACAGCTTGAAAAAGCCATGAGCATTTTGCATGATACGATTGGCAATTAGCACTCTCTTGACCATAGTGCTAGTGTCGCTTATACTAGAAATGTAAGATAATAATCGAAAAACCGTATGAAAAATATTAATGTCATTCCGCTTGGTGAAAACGTGCTCATCCATCCAGAGAAACCTGAACA